>NZ_CP051131.1:3297975-3669801 GCF_013378075.1 Parasphingopyxis algicola
GAGCGGACGCCGGCTTTCGGCCTCGGCCAGCGCCGCGTCGATGGCTTCGCCCATGGCGACGACATTGGCGCCCGACACATTGGATATGCCGATCCCGATGGCCGGCTCGCCATTATAGCGATTGAGGAAGGTTGGCGGATCGACATAGTCGCGGCGGACCGTCGCCACATCGCGCAGGAAGATTACGGTGTCGGCTTCGGGCGTGGAAACGACGATATTCTCGATAGCGGCGACCGAGCCGACCTCTCCGGTCGGCTGGATCAGGACACGCCGGTCGCCGATCCGCACATCGCCGGCCGAGATAACAGAGTTTTGCTGCGCGAGATCGTTATAGACTTGGTCGACCGATACGCCGAGCGCGGAGGCGCGCTCGCGCGATATCTCGACATAGATGGCTTCCTGCTGTTGGCCCTGGATCGCAACCTTCGCAACGCCGTCGACAGCCAGCAGATCGGTGCGCAGGTCGCGCGCATATTCATAGAGCTCGCGCGGCGTATAGCCGTCCCCAGTGATCAGATAGTAGATGCCGTAGACATCGCCGAAATCGTCGTTGACGATGGATTCCTGGGCTCCAGGCGGTAGCGAGCCCTGCGCATCGCGCACACGATTTCTGAGCTTGGTCCATACGAGCTGGAGAGCGTCACGCGTGGTTGAGTCGCCATATTTGACCTCGACGGTAATCCGCGAAAGCCCGTCGGACGAAACCGAGCGGACCTCTTCGACTTCCGCCATCTGCTGGATGGCGCTTTCGAGCGGCTCGGTGACTTCATTCGCAACCTCTTCGGGCGTCGCCCCCGGATATTGGGTGATGACGACGGCTTCGCGGATCGTAAACTCGGGGTCCTCGAAGCGCGGCATATTGCCATAGGCTATCCAGCCGCCGACCAGCACGCCGATAATCACGATGAAGCTGATCAGGCGGTTCTTTATGGAAAATTCTGCCGGCCCCATATCTGTGCCCTATTCTTCGTAGGGCCTGATCCGCATACCCTCATGCAGATAGGAGGCACCGGCACCGACGATCGTATCGCCTTCGCTAAGGCCATTGGTGATCGTCAGCACCTCGCCATTGGCAGACCGCGTTGTAACGTTCCGCCGCGATACGGTCATATTCTCCTCGTCGACCATCCAGACATAGCGATCGTCGCCGTCCGAAAGGATGGCCGCCAGCGGCACGGATATGCCCTCATCGTCGATATCGGCCGTTTCCAGCGACAGGCGCGTCCGGATCGTCCCGGTCATGCCGGGCAGGATCAGGACGCCCGATGGCGGCTGGAAATTGAACCTTACCTCGAACGTCTGGGTCGACGGGTCGGCCTGGGTCGATGTCGAATAGATCGAAACCGGAATGCTGACCTCAGGAGCCGCGTCCAGCGTCAGCACGCTTTCGAGCGGCTGAATCTGACCCGAATTTGCGACCAGAGTAGCCGGAACTTGTACCACGGCATGCGCTCTGCCCTGCGTTTGCAGCGTCACGATTTCCTGTTGCGCGCCGATATTCTCGAACCGCTCGACATAGGTCCGGGCGATGACGCCGGAGAAGGGCGCACGCAGCGCCGTATCGCCCATCCGGACACGTGCCGTATCGAGCTGTGCGCGTGCGACTTCGCGAGCGGTGCGGCGCTGTTCATATACGTTTTGCGCAATCGCATCCTCGGCCACGAGCCGGGCCGCGCGCTGATACTCGGCCTCGGCATTGTTGAACTCGGCCCGCGCCGTGGCGAGATCGTTTTGATAGGTGCGTGGATCGAGCCGCGCGATTACCTGCCCTTGGCGAACATTGTCGCCCTCGCGCACGAGCAATTGCTGCAGCGTACCACTAATCTCGAACGTAAGATCGGACGAGCGCGCCGCCTCTATAACAGCCGGCAGGTTCTGCGTACGAATATCGTCGCTCGTCGAAACCTCGATCAGCTTTACCGGGCGAGCCGGCGGTTCAGTCTCTTCACCGCCACCACCCGAACAAGCCGAAATCAGCAAAGCCACCGCGAAAGGTATCCAACGAAAACTCGATCGCCTTCCCCCTGCAAAATTTCCGCGATAGCGCCGAGTCATGCACTGATCGATATTCTAACTGTGCAACAGAAGCGAGCCCCCAATCTGCACTCAACTGGCGATGTTCTGATCTTATGCAAGCGGTTTTAGCCGCGCTGGATCAGCTACGATGAGATACCCGCTTTCGGCCAATAGCGGGCAGATTGCAGTAGCCTCAAAGCAGTCTCGTAATGAAGAAAAAGTTCGACATGGTATCAGATATGGCATTCGATTGAATTTATCGGGTAAAGTTATTATATTTCAGTAACTTGACTCGTTATTGTGAATTCCACCCTCTCCGCCAAAAATTATTTAATAAAATCAATATCTTAGGTTTTATATGCTCAATGCTTCGCGGCGATTCACCAGCGGATAAATCAGATTGCTGATCCGGATCAGTCACGGGCTGCCGAATGAACTGAGCACGACCGACCAATCGGGCTATCTGCCAGCTCAGCATATGCATGCTTTGCGCCCATTGCCGACAATCCGATCAGCCACTTGCACCCCAAAAATGGCCAGTATGTTGAGTACATCGCGATACTCAACCAAAAACGGGAGCGATGATTTTCCGTGTGATCCAGGGAATCATCCGCCGTGCGCAGATGCGCGGTGGACGCGTTATCGGAACCGCACAGCTTTCAAGATCGTCGTGGCCGATCGCTTTGGCGAGCTCTTTCCCCAAACCGAACGCCGCAATCGATCCGCTTCCGGAATATCCGAGCGGCGCGAGTAACCCCGGTGCCAATTCCAGAATCTGGACGACGCGACCCGGCACAACGTCCAGATAGCCGCTCCAGGCATGGTCCCATTCCGGCAAAGGCATGTCGGGATAATAGGCCTTGAGATGCCTCTCGAACCGGCTCGCAAGTTCGGTAAAGGATTGGTTGCTATTTGATGGATAAAGCATCGATCCGACGAGCCGGCCTGCGCCATCCTGCATGAGCCAGAAAAGCCGGAGCGGATGATTGCTGGCGATTGGCAATGCGCCCGTCATCAGCATGTTCGCAATCTCCGGCGCCGGTTTGGATGCGAAGACCATGAGCGGTATCTTGTACTGGCTGGCGGTCAGCTTGACGAAGGGATCGTCGCTATAAGCGCCCGTCGCGGCGATCGCGTAGCGCGCTTTCACCGAGCCCTCGCGCGATCTCACGCGCCAAAAACCGTTTTCCCGAGCAATCTCGGTAACGGCCGATCTTTCGTAAACTCCGGCACCGGCTCCGACGGCAAGTGAGGCCATCCCGCGGCAATAATTGACAGGGTTGAGTGTGCCGGCGTTGCGATAGATCGCCG
This sequence comes from Parasphingopyxis algicola, assembly GCF_013378075.1. Classification (GTDB taxonomy): domain Bacteria; phylum Pseudomonadota; class Alphaproteobacteria; order Sphingomonadales; family Sphingomonadaceae; genus Parasphingopyxis; species Parasphingopyxis algicola. Next base: position 3,301,303 of record NZ_CP051131.1, read on the forward strand.
CGTCGGAAAAGGCAGACGTTCCGGTCAGCGCAGAGACGTTTTCCGGCGAAACCTCGTCGATCGAAATGCCGAAGCGCCGCCATTGATCGGCGATCATGTGAAGCCGTTTGGCCAGCGCAGCGGACGGCGCGCACATTGCGACACCCGATTTCCGGAACTCGGGATCCAGCCGGTGCTCTTCGACGAACAGCGGAAATTCTCTGGAAGCGTCCGCAATCATCTGATTGAGCCGCCGACCTTTTTCCTTGCCGAGCACGCGCTCTACATCGTCAGGGCCGGGTCCTGGCCAGCCGGGTATCCAGCCCGCCGCGTTGCGCCCCGACGCGCCAGCTGCGATGCAGCCCCGCTCGAGGAGGGCCACCGACTTCCCTGCTTTGGCCAAATGATATGCCGCGGATAAACCGGTATATCCGCCTCCGATAACAACAACATCGGCGTCGATATCCCCGGCAAGGGGATCAGCGGCAAACTGCACGGACGCAGTGGTCGTCCATAAAGGCGTGGATCTGACAGGATCAGTCGAAAGGCTGTTCACGCGCTGCCCTCCGGATTGTCGGCCGTATCGCCGGCTTGGACATCGCGGTCACGTGTCAGCTCGCCGGTTCGGCCAGATATTCCCGAATGCGCGCGACATCCATCAGGCAATGGGTGATGAAGATATTGCGGCACTCTTCGTCCGAAATGTCGACCGGTGTTATGTCCACGGTGAATTTTATCGCGCAGGCATCGGGGCCACAGGGCGTCACCCTGATCTCGCCCTTATAGTCGGTCCATGGCAGTGGACCGTTGTCCGGCATGCAATATTCGTAGAACATCCTGTCCGTATCGATCGAAACAAGCTCCTCGGCGATGAAACCGCCGCCGAGCCGCTCCTTGTTGACTTCGAATATCCGCCGCGCGCCGACACCGTCTCCTTCGAAACGAACATTTTCCATCTGGCCCGGTATCGGCATCAAGGCTTCGCAGCCTTTCCAGTTGACCAGCGCCCAGACCTTGCTGGCCGGCGCCTCAATGCGCTTGGCGATAATTGCCTGAACCATTGGCCTTGCAACCTCCTATTTGATGAACGGTCCGGATGCGTGACTACGCGGATAGGCGCGCAGGAATTTCAGATACCGGCTAAGCGTCGTATCGCCTTTGGTCAGGGTTCCGGGCCGATAATGTATGGTGTTCAATATGTCGCTGTCTTCGCCGACCGTGCGGTGCATCAGCGCTTCGGCTGTTTCGAAACGCTCCTCCACGAGACTTTCGTCCTCGACATTTTCCAATGCGAGAACCGCAAATACCTCATGTTTGCCAACGACCGGCAATCCAAAGCCGACCAGTCCACCGATCCAGAAATCGCCATAGGGGCCTTCCTGCCAAAAGAGCGATGTTCCGCGAATACCGAGTGTCCATTCAATCGGAATACCCTTTTGATGCGCGGCGATGATCTTGTAGCGAAAACCCCAGTCGTCCCAATCAACGTTCGCATGCGGGTCGTCGATCGCAAATTGCGCACCATGGACCGCCTTGAAATGCTGCATGTCCGGCGTGTTCGCCGCAAAGACCCAGGGATCGCAGTTGAAATAGTCCGGGAACCGGTATGACCGGAACGTGATCTTGTCGTCCGGCACTTCGAATTCGGGTATGTTCCAATGCGGCTTTTCGCCGTTGAACACCCATATGATTCCGTAACATTCCTGGGTCGGAAATTTGAACAGCCGCGCCTTTTTCGGCGCAGGATCGCCGATAAAAGTCTTCACGCATGTTCCCGAGCCGTCATATTCCCAAAGGTGGAAGGCACATTGGACGTTATTGCCCACCACGGCGCCAACGCTGAGATCGGCGCCGACATGAGGGCAATAGGCGCTCATCGCGCGAGCAACGCCATCCTCGCCGCGGAAAATGATGATCTTGCCGTCGAGGAATGTTTCGCCCCTGATCTGACCGGCTTGCACTTCCGAAGACAGGCAGACCGGGTACCAGGATTCCGCAAAGACCCCGTTCTCGCCTTCCGCCGGCAGCAAGGTGCCCAGCCGCGTGTCCGGATTGCCGTTTGGCAACTCAATCTCACTGCGCACGGCCGGGGATGATGTTGATTGCGTCACGGGCAGTCCTTTCTGGCTTCTGAAGACGGGTTATCTGCCGGCTCGTCTTTTACGAGGCGCCGCATATTGCCTTCTAACACATTGAGAATAGCGAGCGATCGCTGTCTGAATTCTTCGGCATCGCCAGCCGGTGCGGTGTAGCGGTTCGTCCAGATCACCGATGTCGAACGAGGCCCGGTCGGTATCGCGTGCGCGGACCCATAATAGTCGTCGAAGGGCATCGGTCCATAATCGAGGATTTCATAAGCATAGTAACAGCCGCTCTCGTCTCGCGCGGCTTGTCGCTCGACGATGGTGCCGCCGCCAAATTCCTCGGCGATATGCAGGGTCCGGACGGCGCCGACCTCATTGCCATCGCCAACAAGTTCACGCACGAAGCCCTTACCCAATTCGGAGTGCGCGAAGTCTCCCAAAATCGCCCACACGCGATCGACCGGTGCATCTATGATATGGGTTGCGTGGAGGAAAACCTGCTCTCGCATCCCGATGCTCAAAACCTCGCGCTTACACTCACGCCCCATTCGCGGGGGCGGCCATAGCTGACATCGGTGGTACCGAGCGTGTCGGCCTGGCTCAGGCCATTGGTAATGTAGAGTTCGTCGCCGATGTTGGTCCCGAAAACGGCCAGCTCCCAACTTTCGTCCGACGGCCCAAAGGCAAGGCGGGCATTGAAAACACCATAGCCCGATTGTTCGAGCAGCGGATTGTTGTCGGCGACGTGCTGGACGGTGGATCGGTAGGCGTAGTCGCCACGTATTGTGAGTTGCCAATCGTCTGAGAGGTCCGCTGTATATTCGGCACCGAGCGAAAGGCTCCACTCCGGCGTTTTGACGAGATCATCGCTCAAGGTGATCGTATTGACGCTGGCGTCCAGCTGCCGGTACTCCGCGTCGAGATAGCCGAGGCCGGCATCGAAGCGCAGACCCGGAACAGGCATTGCCGTCAACTCCAACTCAAAGCCCATGATCCGTGCTTTGCCGGCGTTTTCTACCAGGGCGACGATCCCACCTTGCGGATCCGAGGTGATGCTCAACAGCTGCAAGTTGGAATAGTCGCTGTAAAACGCAGCGCCGTTGAGAATGACGCGGCGGTCGGCGAACATCGAGTTGAAACCCAGCTCATAGGTCCAGACGAATTCCGGGGCGAAGGGCGTTCGCGCGACAAATTCGGTGGTTGGCCGACCGTTGAAGCCACCCGATTTGAACCCGCGCGCCACCGACGCATAGGTCATCAGATCGTCCGACCAATCATATTCGACGCCGATTCTGGGTGTCCATGCGTTCCAGCTATCTCCGGTTTCCACGTCGTGCGTCGTCACGCCGGCCGAAAGGCGATCGAAGCGGGAATCGAAATCTTTCTCGTCCGATGTGTATCGCAAGCCGCCGGAAACGCTGAGCCGGTCAGTGATGTCGAAGCTGAAATGGCCATAAGCCGAATAGCTGTCATTGTTGATCCGGGATGTGAGCAGCCCGTCGAAATCAAGCGCCGGGTGGATCGGATTCCCCGCGCCACCAAGACCTGGGATGATCCCCGGCGGCAGTGCTTCCAGCGCGTCGAAAAGCCCCGGTGCGAAGACGACTCGATATTGATCGAAACCGCTTTCATGGAAATACATCGCGCCGACGATCCAATCGAGCCGATCGTCGATGGCCGTGCCCGATATCTGCAATTCTTGCGAGAACTGTTCCTGTTCGTCGAGAACCGACTGCTCGAAATATCGGATCGGTGAATGGTCAGAGTCTGCCCCAAATACCGCATCCTGCTCCCGATAGGCGGTTATCGACTTGATCGTGACAGCGCCGAGCTCGAGGGTAGCCGTGGAGGAAATGCCCCACAGGTCCAGATCGCTCTGATTGAACCCCGTACCGAAGCTGACGAACGGATCGCTTGAGATGAACCGGTCATCGTAAATCGTCCCCAGTGCCGGCGCGACAAGCCCGTTATAGAGCCCGATGAGGCTGCCGGACTGATCGACATCGATCAGCGTATTGGCGATGCTGTCCTCGCGCTTTCGCGTATAATCGGCGGCGACAAGAATATCGAAATTGGGAGAGGGCTTCCAAAGCAGCTGTCCGCGCAATCCTGTTGAATTGATGCCGCCCAGTCTCGTCCCGTCATTGACACGCCGGACGTAGCCATCCCGATCCCGCGATGAAAAGGCGACGCTCGCGAGCAGAGTGTCCGTGACAAGCGGAAGGTTCACCGAACCACCAATGTCCACACGATCGAAAGATCCATATGTTGCGGAAACCCGACCGCCAAACTCCGGTTGCGGACGCCGCGTGACGATATTCACCGCACCGCCGACACTGTTCTTTCCGAAGAGCGTTCCTTGGGGTCCGCGAAGAACCTCTACCCGTTCGAGATCGACCAGATCCATGATCGAGCCGATCGAGCGCGGCAGATACACGCCATCGACATAGATGCCGACGCCGGGCTCGGTCGTGAACAGGAAATCGGCCTGGCCAATGCCGCGGATGTAGATCTGCGACGACGTGCTGCCGCCTGTGTTGCCAGTGCCTTGGTCGAAAACGAGGTTCGGCGTGAAATCGCCGATACCTGAGAGGTTGGAAATGCCGCGGTCGACCAGTGCGTCCGCATCGAATGTCGTTATCGAAATCGGCGTTTCCTGAAGCGTTTCCTCGCGCCTGCGCGCGGTAACGACAATCGCGCCAAATCCGCTTTGGGCTTGTGTACCATCGGCTTCTGCTTGCGCCTGGAGCGGCTGGGCAAAAGCGGCCAGCGGCCCCAGCATCGCTGCATGCAGGAGAAGCCGTTTTCTTGCTCGTCCATAACCCATCATCGCCACCCCATTTTAGATCGTCGATCGAGCGCCGACGAATCAGAATATCTGTGGCTAGATTATATTTTTATATAATTATGTCAAATATTATATTTTTGCACGTTGATCGAAAGACTGGCCGGTGTTCGGACGCGGTTACTCCGTATCTTGAGTTTCCCAGCATTCGAACATCACACGCAATCTGCGCTGCATGTTCACGATCATCTCCTCGTAATGCATCTCGCCTCGGGCGGCCAAATAGTCCTCGAAATGCGAAATCAGGAGCATGTACAAGAGCGCCACGACATCATCGAAATCCAGTGAATCCGGGAAAACACCCTGTTCTGCGAGCTTTTCAAGAAGCTCTCGCAATTGACGTTTCTTTACGCGCTCAAACGCGGTTTTGATATCGTCCAGGGCTGAGTCGGCACGATCCGTCGAATAGGCATCGAAGGCAGCCAGGATGTTGAGCGATTTCCAGTCATCGCTAAAGCGATACGCCTCGAAAATGGCGGCAACGGCATCCACTCCCCTTTTTGGCGGGCTCGCAATGATACGTGCGGCTTTCTCTTCCATATGATCGACAATTGGCAGCATCAGGGCGCTTAAAACCCCACCCTTTGAGCCAAAATAGGAATAGAGGGTACCGACGCTCACATCGGCCGCTCCGGCGATCTCGTCGATCGTCGTCTGGCTATATCCATTTTTCCGAATTAGCGCTTCCGCCGCCGATAATATGGTCTGGCGGCGCTTCTGCTTGGAACGCTCACGAAGCCCGGTCACGATTATCTCCTGTCGGTTGCCCCTTACCAGAGGCGGGGGCAGTCACGAAAGCCCAAAATCATAAATGAAATATTCTTATTGCGATTCTATTTATAGAATTATAATAGGAATGTTTCATTTGGAGGGTGGCACATGCATTTGGAACGCGTTCATGTCTCAGACGATGCAGAGAGACAATTGGGATTTTCGCAGGCGGTCAAGGTTGGCGAGACCCTCTGGGTTTCCGGGGCGGTAAGCTGGGATGAAAACCTGAATCCGCTCCACGTCGGCGACATGGTCGGCCAGATGCGCCAGATATACGGCGCATTGGGCGAACTGCTCAAGCGCTTCGATCGGGGCATGGATGCGATCGTCAAAGAGACGGTCTTTGCGACCGATCTCGATCTAGCGTTAAAGAACACGGAAGTTCGTCGCGATTTTTTCCCCGACGACAAGTTTCCCGCCTCGACCTGGGTCGAGGTTAAGCGGCTGGCCCATCCGGACCTTCTGCTTGAGGTCGAGATCGTCGCCCAGCTCTGAGCGTCAAGACCAACCGGCATTTCCATTCCCCGAGACCAATTTCGCGAGGCTCCGTTGTGAATCACATAGCCAATGAACCCGAAATCTCTGCCGATACGGCAATCGACATTTTTCGAACGATGTACCGGATCCAAGCGACCGATCAGCGGATCCAGCAGGAACTGGCCGCTGGCAATCTGCAGTTCCAATATTATCCTTGCGGCGGTCAGGAAGCCATCCCGGCTGCCATCGCTCCATCGCTTCAGAATGACGATTTGGCGGTCATCACCTATCGCTGCATTCACGATATTGTCGCGAAAGGAACGCCGATCCGGGACATCCTCGCCGAGATGTTCGGCAAGGAGACCGGCACGTCAAAGGGAAAAGGCGGCCCCATGCATCTCTCCGATCCGCATTCGGGGCTGATGGTCACGACCGGGATCGTCGGAGCGGGTGCGCCGATCGCAAGCGGGATCGCGCTTGGCGAGCAGCTCAAGGGAACCGGGCGGATTGTGACATGCAGTTTTGGAGATGGGGCTGCCAATATCGGCGCCGTTCACGAGGCGCTCAACCTCGCCGCGCTTTGGCAACTGCCCGTGGTCTTCATATGTCAGAACAATCTCTATGCCGAATATACGAGTTTCGAACGCTCGACCCGGAGCGAGAGTATCGCCGATCGCGCACGCGGATATGGCATGCCGGGAGAGCGCGTCGACGGCACCGATCCGTTTCTCGTCTACCAAGCGGCCGATCGCGCCATCACACGGGCCCGAGAGGGCGGTGGGCCGACCTTGCTCGAATGCGTAGCGCACCGTTTGCAGGGACACAGCTTCGGATCGGATGAAGCGCATATGAATGCGGAAGCGCTGGAGGCAGCGCGCGCGCAGACGCCGTTGCAGCTGTACCGAACACAGTTGCTTGAACAGGAGATAGCAACCGACGATCTGCTGACCGAGATCGAGGCGGCGGCCGACGCTGAAGTGACGGACGCGCTGGATTTTGCGCATATCTCGAAATCGCCTGATGATGACGAATTGATGATCGATATTTTCGACGATCCCGACCATCTTCCCTTCGATCGCCCCGCAACCGACCGACAATATTCACTACCATCTGCAGCCGGACGCTCGATCACTTATGGAGCGGCGATCAACGAAGCCCTGGACCAGGCGCTGGCTCAAGACGAGAATGTCATCCTTCTCGGAGAAGATATCGAAGACCCTGCGGGCGGCATCGTGAAGGCGACCGCCGGCCTGTCGACCAAATATGGGAATGAAAGGGTCAGAGGCACGCCGATTTCCGAACAAGCCATTGTCGGCGCAGCGATCGGCGCGAGCCTTGTCGGGTTGCGTCCGGTTGCCGAGGTGATGATCGTCGATTTCGCTATGGTGTGCATGGATCAGATCGCTAATCACGCCGCCAAACTCCGCTACATGTCCGGCGGCAGAACGGGCGTGCCGATCACCCTGCGCATGCTGACGGCTGGTAATGTCGGCTCCTTTGGCGCTCAGCACAGCCAATCGCTCGAAGCATGGTTCGCCCATATACCGGGGCTCAAGATCGTAGCACCCAGCAACGCGGCCGATGCCAAGGGGTTGCTGCTATCCTGTATAGACGATCCGGACCCGTGCATCGTGTTGGAGTCGATGCGCTGTTACTTCACGCCTGGCGAGGTTCCGGTCGAACCCTATAAGATACCTTTGGGCCAGGCCGACATCGCCCGTCCCGGCAAGGATGTGACGATTATTTCATACGGATGGGCGGTGATCGAAGCGCTGGCTGCAGCCGAAATTCTGGCCGAAAACGGGATCGATGCGGAGGTCATCGATCTTCGGTCAATCGTACCGCTGGATATGGAAACCGTCTGCCGGTCCGTCGAGAAAACCGGACGGGCATTGATCACCCATGCAGCCGTTGAATTTTGCGGGTTCGGCGCAGAGTTGGCTGCCCGCATTCAGCAAGAGACATGGAAAAAACTCAAGGCGCCGGTCAAACGGGTTGGAGCTCGCTATTCGCCAGTCCCTTTCACGCAATCACTGGAAGCCGAGCATTTCCCGAACGCCAACAGTATCGCGCAAGCGGCACGGGCACTGAACGCGTTCGCCTGATGGCCAGCATGACGCTCAAAATGCCAAAACTGGCCGTGTCGATGCAGGAAGGCACGCTCGTCGAATGGCTGGTTGGCGCGGGAGAAGCCGTGTCCGTAGGTCAGGCGATCTATGCCGTCGAATCGGAAAAAACGACATTCGAGGTGGAAAGCCCGTTCGGCGGTACGATAACGCCAATCGCGGAGGTAGGCGAAACCTACCCGGTCGGCTCATCGATCGCAAAGATCGAGGTTTGAAGCGCGCAAGAGGCTTGAGCCGCCAAAGAGGGTATGGCTGCCGGCGAAACTTGATAGAGCCGATCCCATAACGCCATCGATGGAGAGCGTTCGCTTTCGATTAGAAGCGGCGTGTCTGCTAGTGGCCAATTCTTGCTATATGTTGAAGCTGAACGAACGGCCGCTCTCAGGCATTCGGTGTCGCACGACGAACGTCTTAGATTGGTCGGAAGCTACCGTTGATTGCGAGTGTCTGCCTTTGCGTCAGTCTGGCCGGAACCAGACAGTCCGGTTCCGGCCCGATTGTGTTGAAAAACTCGGATCGCCGCTCGGCCACGCCAATTTTCAGCAACATTGAATCAGCGGAAGCCGTCCGCTTGAATCTTTGCTGCGCATATTGCCGTTGGAACATACAAATATTACTCTTAGAAATTGCTCGCGGAGTTTTTTAACACAATCGGCCCAGAAGCAGACTCACGGTAATTGGTAGGAAGCGGTCTCATCGTAAAGAAAAAGTTCGATATGGTATTAAACGTGGTATCTGATTAGGTATCACAAGAAAAATAATTATAAATCAGTAGCTTACCTCATCGCTGCGAATCCCACCCTCTCCGCCAGAGTGTTGAATAAAATCAATAACTTAAAGACAATTCCTGCCGTTGATTGCCGGCTAAGCCGAGCGTGAGTCGCCCTAGCCGGATGTCTTCCAGCTCCAGCATTATGCCTGCTTACGGCTGATTGCGGAATGGCCGCTCCTAGCCTTTCGGTCCAGATAGTGGGACGCCCACAAACGACGCAAAAGCGGCTATCCGCAATCCTAACGCGATTATTGAAAAAATTGCCCAGAATTGTTTCCCGACAGGACAAGGCAATTCCTACATGACACGGATATGCAAAAGGCACGAAACGACTTCGGCAAGTTGCGCTAGCCATCGCGGCATGAACGCGACAACGCCGTTCTCTGCGCGCACAATTATCTCGGGATCATCGCGTGAACCTATCCGATCACATGGCCATTCAGAGCCACCTCGCGAAGTATTGCATCCTGGTCGATATGGGTGAGCCTGCTCAGATAGCCGAACTTTTCTGGGATGATGCGCGCCTCGAATTCGATGGGGAATTCAACGGCGCGGACGAGATCAGGCGATGTTTTGAAAACTGGGCCGAGGAGATGCGCGACCCGATCGAGGGGCTGCGCCATCTCTTGCACATTCCGTATGTTCAGATCGATGGTGATCGTGCGAGTTCGGTTTCGTACGCCGATGCCGATGGCCATGTGCGGCGCAGCGGAAAGCCTATTCAGAATCGCGCGATGTATGTCGATACGCTCGGAAAGCGCGACGGCGTGTGGAAGTTCGAAGAGCGCAAGATCGTCTGGATGCGGGGACTGAAGGAGCCGAGTTCCCCGTCCGGGGAATAGCTCCGGCTTGGCGGCGCCGTTCAGACGGACCGTTATGGCTGGACCTTTTGAAAACCATGCCGTGGATCGCCGTGGCGTGGCGCCGAAAACCGGCTTGGGGCGGCGCATAGAGGAGTATTAATGGAACACGATCCCACTGCTTATGCGACCAAGGAACTTCTCGCCGCGTTCATATCCGGGGAAATCGCGGATGATGATGCGGTTTCGTTCCCGGCGGGCATTCCGGAGATCCGGGCTGGCGTTTTTCTCGCCAATCTCACGCATGCGCCGAACCTCAAGATCCAAACGACCATGTCCGCCGTGAACGTCCAGCTTGCTGACAGGCTGGAAGATTTTGATTCCGCCATGGATTGGCGCTTCCATCGCTTCGCGGAAGGCTATTATCTGCATCACGAATGTTTCGACTTTGCCGGAAAGCATTCGACCGCCTTCTTCGTGGGTGGGCTCCAGATAGACAAGTTCGGCAACACGAACCTTATCGGAACGGGCAAGGGTCCCCAAAATCTTGCGTTTCGCGGGCCGGGTTCCCTGGGTTCGACGTCGATGGCGACGCAGGCCGGGCGCTATTACATTTACACGAACGCGCATTCCAAGCGGATCTTCGTGGAAAAGTGCGATTTCATCTCCGCTTTTGGCTGGGGTGAGGGCGGTGCCGATGCGCGGACCAAGCTGGGCCTGCCGGGCGGTGGTCCCAAATATGTGATTACGCCGTTGTGCGTGATGGACTTCGAGGAGCAAAGCAAAGCGTTGCGCCTGAAATACCTACATCCCGGAGTCTCCAAGGATCAGGTAGTAAGCGAAACCGGCTTCGAACTTGTGATTCCGGAAACGGTGGAAACGACGCCGATCCCTACCGGGAGCGAGCTGAAGTTATTGCGGGAACGTGTCGATGTGGCCGGCAGGCTGCGCGCATAGATCACCATCTGCAACCACAACCCGCGATCCGTGGCCCGGTCCGAAGTTGACCACTAATTTTGTCTGCGGGGACCAAGAGGACCGCGCAAAGGCTGCCAAGATGACCGGAAGTTTGCGGACAGCGGCGTTCCGAAGTCACTGACCGGAAGGCACGCGGCCGAAAGGCCCAAGCGCTCCGCAAGCGAACAACAAATCGCGACGCGCACGCGAAGGCAGAGGGCGATGGATTTCAGCAATATCATTCTGGAGAAGTCGGAGAGAATCGCGACCATAACCCTTGACAGGCCGAACGCTCTCAACAGCTTGAGTTCCGCGCTGCTCGCCGAGCTCGAAAAGGCGCTGATAGAGGTCGAGCAGGACGATGAGATTGACGTCCTCATCGTGACTGCCGCCGGCGACAAGGCGTTCTGTGCGGGGATGGATCTTCGCGACTTCGAAGCCGGCAACACCGATCTGAGTTTCACCAAGCGCGTGCTCGACAAGCTTGAGGATTTGAGCAAGCCGACCATTGCAGCGATTACCGACGGCTACTGCATCACCGGCGGTCTCGAATTCGCGCTGTCGTGCGACATCCTGGTTGCGTCCGACAAGGCGGTGTTCGGAGATACGCACAGCAGGATCAACGTGAGCGGCGGTGGGGCAACGGCGCGGATGCCGAGATTGATAGGCCTTATGCAGGCCAAATACCTCATCTTTACCAGCCAGTTTATTGACGCCGAGCAGGCCAAGGAAATGGGCCTTGTTATCGATGTCTTCCCTTCCGCGGAATTGCTGGAGGGCGCGCGGGGAATCGCGACGAAGATGCTCGAGCAGGATCAGAAGATTCTTCGAAAAATGAAGGAATTGCTGAATCGTGGCTGGAGGACGGATCTCTACGGTGCCTGGTGCCTAGAGGAGGCCGAGTGTCGTCGCGGCATGGAAGCGCAGATGGCCAGCGGTTTCAAGATGGATGATGCGGTCGGCCAAGCGAGATCGGACGCGGGAGCCGGCGATCAGTGACGCGCCTTGGTCAGCAGATAAGTCATGCCTGTCGAAGCGGGCAATATACGGAGGACAGGTAATTCGATGCAACGTCTGAGCGGAAAGGTCGCGATCGTCACCGGGGCCGGCAGGGGCATTGGCCGGGCTCACGCTCTGGCCTTGGCTGCCGAAGGCGCCAAGGTCGTCGTCAATGATTACGGCGGAGAGCTGGACGGGCAAGGGGGCTCGATGAGCCCGGCCGAAACCGTCGTGTCGGAAATTGCCTCCAGCGGAGGCGAAGCTGTCGCGAACTTCGATGACGTTGTGAGCCCTGACGGCGGGCAAAGCATTGTCGACACCGCGCTGGAGGCATTTGGCCGAATAGATGTGCTGGTCAACAATGCGGGCAATTATCGCCCGAAGATGATCTTCAACATGCCGTTCGACGATTGGGATGCGGTCGTCAAAGTACATCTCTATGGGCATTTCAACTGCATTCGCGCGGTTTCGGGAATCTTCCGGGAACAGAGGAGCGGACGCATTATCAACACCGCGTCCGAAGCGTGGTTGGGCGAAGCCGCCGTGTCCAATTATGGCGCCGCGAAAGCAGGGATCGTCGGCCTCACGCGCGTGGTTGCCCGTGATCTGGGCAAATATGGCGTCACCTGCAACTGCATCTGCCCAAGGGCCTCGACGCGCATGACCGAGGGCCTGGCCTTCGACCAGAGCGCCGAGAGGGAAGGTTTATCGGACGTCCTGAGCAAGCTGGAGCCTGAAGATGTCAGCCCGCTGGTCGCTTATCTTGCGACCGAGGGCGCCAAAGACATCAACGGCCAGGTGTTCCTCGCAAGCGGAGGCCTGATCGCACTGTTCTCCGAACCCCGGCCGATAAAGACGATCGCCAAGGACGGTCGCTGGACGGTCGACGAGATCAGCCGGCTCGTTCCGCAAACCCTCGCCGCTGAGCTCGAAAACCCCGCCCCGGCGAAGGAGGGGTAAATATGAAGTCACCCATTCGCCATCCAAACACATTGCTTGCCCCGCATATGCCTGCGGCCGTCCGCACCGAGGCCTTTTAGCCATGAGTGCGCTCCGAAACGCGTGCTCGATTGCCGGGATTGGTCAGACCGATTATCTGGTGGATTCCGGCAGAGACCCGCTTCTCCTCGCGCTGGAAGCAATCGGTAGTGCCGTCGACGATGCTGGGCTGCGGCCGTCGGACATCGATGGCATCGTGACGTCGTCAATCGACGCCTCCGGATCAGAGCAGTTCATCGCTTCCAATCTCGGCTTGTCGAATGTCAGCTACACATCAGAAGTCACCGGCCTTGGAGGCGCGGCCTGTGCTACCGTCGCCCATGCCGCGATGGCGGTGGCGAGCGGCATGGCAAACCATGTGGTCTGCTTCAGGGCGTTTACGCCGTTCGATTTCATGCAAGGGGCAAAGCACAATCAATCGACGCTCTGGGCAAAAGCCTCGGGCGTAGGCGAGTTCCTGCGGCCGTTCGGCTGGTCGGCGATGATCGACACGTTCGCGATGGGCTGCCGCCGGCACATGCACGAATATGGTACGACCAGCGCCCAACTCGGCGCGATCGCGGTGGCCGCGCGCAAACATGCCGCGATGAACCCCAGGGCGATCAGGCGGGATCCGATAACGATCGACGATCATCAGAATTCGGCCTTCGTTACGCAGCCGCTGAGAGAGCTGGACTGTCTCATCTCCGCCAATGACGGCGCCTGCGCGATGATCGTGACGACGACCGAGCGGGCAAAAGACCTCAAGCGTCCGCCGGCCAGGATCATGGCCGCGGCCCAGTCGCTTGGCTCGCATCCCGGTCTGTTGTGGGAGCTGTCGCCCTTCAAACCGACGATTACCGAGAGCGAGGCAGCCCATATCGCGCCCAGACTTTATCGGATGGCCGGTCTCGGCCCGCAGGATATCGACGTGGCGCAGTTATATGATTGCTACACCTATACCCAACTCTTGCTGCTTGAGGATTACGGCTTTTGCGAGAAGGGCGAAGGCGGATCGTTCGCGGAAGACGGGCGCATAGAGATCGGCGGAGAGCTGCCGGTAAACACGCATGGAGGCCATCTGGGCGAGGCCTATATTCACGGCTTCACGCACATTCTGGAGGGTGTGAAACAGCTGAGGGGAACCTCGACTGCCCAGGTTCAGGGTGCGGAAACAACTCTGGTCGCCAGCGCCGTTCCCGGTCCGACAAGCGCATTGATCCTGGGGAAGCAATGACATGACCGATTATGCCAGGCCGCTGCCCAAGATTACCAGCGAGACGATGCCATTCTGGGAAGGATGCAAGTCGCACGAGTTGAGGATCCAAAGATGTGCGTCCTGCGCGCGATTTCGTTTTCCTCCCCAGAAGATGTGCCGCCACTGCAATTCCCTCGAAGCGAATTGGGACTCGGTAAGCGGAGAGGGGACTGTCTACAGTTTCACGGTTCCTTCCCAACCCTCCCCGGGCGAGCTCGCCGCGCGCGGCTTCGACTATCCATTTGCGGTAGTTCTGGTCGAACTCGACGGTACGGGCGGCGTTAGAATTGCAAGCAACATCGTCGAGTGTTCGATCGAAGATATTGAGATCGGGATGCCGGTCGAAGTGACCTTCGAGCGAGTTACCGATGAGGTCGTGCTGCCAAAATTCAGGCCGGCCTGAGGCTTGCACGGATATTTTGAAAGGGATGGCAGTTGCGGAAGAGCAGAATTCTTGCCGAGGACGATGCGCTCGATCTGATCGAAGACGGCATGACCGTCTCGATTGGCGGACATCTGAATTCGGCGCACCCAATGGCCCTCATCAGGGGGATCATTCGAAGACAGGTCAAAGACCTCACGATCGTCACTTCGGCGCAGGGAGGGCCGGACATCGGATTCCTGATCGCTGCCGGATGCGTGCGTAAACTGATCACCTCCGGCGTTCACGCCGAAAGTCTGGCGGCCATAGATCCGTGCTACCGATTTGCCGCGCAAAGCGGTGAAGTCGAAATCTGGGAAGCTGACGAAGGTATTTGCTATGCGGGATTGAGAGCCGCAGCCCAGGGCCTGCCATTCACGACCTGGCATGGCGGAGTCGGAACGTCCATTCCCGAACTCAACCCGGATTTGAAGGTAATCGAGGATCCGTTCACGGGAAAACCGATACTCGCGGTTCCGGCGATCAAACCCGATGTCGCGATCCTGCATGCAGCGTGCGCAGACGCCTATGGCAATGTACGGCACGTGCACGGATGGGGTGACCGGGCCCATTATCGCGCGGCCGACAAGACGATCGTGCAGGTCGAAAAAATTATATCCAACGAGGATATCCGGCGCGATCCGTCGCGCACCTCGATCATCGGCGCGGACGTTATCGTCCGAGCACCCTATGGCGCCCATCCTTTCGCCAGTCCCGAATTTTATCTGGAGGATCGCGAATTCATCGCGGAATACGTCGCACTCGCCAACAGCTCATACAAGAATGGCGAGATGGCAGAGTTGAACGCGTTTGTCCGTGACAGGTTCGTCTCGCCCAGGGATCATGTGGAATACCTGGAACGTATCGGCGTGAGGCGTCTGTTATCGCTGCAAGAATATTGAAACGATGCGTGTAACCTTACCCCTGTCTGTCGGTTGCCCGAGCGATCAAGCATATCAGATGCGCGTCGCTCGGCTTGCTGGATTGGCGAAAATCCTCAATTTTCCGGCGCCAGTGCTACTCTGCCGTCATCAATATCGTATGAGTACGCTTTGAGGTAAGGGATGAAATACACCACCTATTCCGGCTTTCAGGCCATTGTGCGCGCCATGGAGCATTACGGTATCGAGCGAGATGCGATTACCACCAAACATGGAATCCACATTCCGGAAATTGCCGATAGCGGTCAGCACATTTCTCCTAAATTGACGGAGCAGCTCCTGCGCCTTGCGGTGAACGAGATCGACGATCCCGCTTTCCCCCTTAAAGTGGCCGAATATATTTCCCCCTCCACCTTCGGCGAGTTTTCCATCGGGCTGCTGACCAGTTCGAGCTTGCGAAACTTCCTTTTGCGGTTCGCGAAATATTATCCCTACATTGCGACGACCCAGAAACTTCGCCTTGTCCAAAGCCCTGATGAGGTCATCCTGATCAGCCACTTTGCGGAAAAGTCGATCAGCGAGGATTTGCGATCGGTGTGGACGGAAGTCACCCTGGCCTTTGTGTTCCGGTTTATGAGGCTGATGGGTCGGCCGGATTACAGTGCGCTCAAGATCGAGTTGACCAGCAAATTCCGGGGACAGAACAGCGAAAGATATCGCGAATTCTTCGGTGTAGTCCCTGAATTCGGATCGACCAGGAACGCGATGCATCTTCCCCTGGCTGGAATTGACGATCATTTGGCAAACGGCGGTTCGGAAATCGCAGTGGAATATGAAATACGGATTGCCGCGAAAATCTCCGAAATCGAACAGAGCAGCCTGCCACTTCGCGTGCATGCGTTCCTGGTAAAGGAATTACCGCAGCAAATCCTGTCCAAGGAGATTGTCGCATCGCATTTTGCCATGAGCCCGAAGACCTTTCAAAACCGGCTGGGCGAGGCGGGGACGAGCTATCAACAATTGCTTGATCAGGCCCGTCGCGAGCTGGCTGAGTTATATCTGCCATTTCCCGATATCACCCTCGCCGAGGTCGCCGACCTTGTCGGTTATAGCGATGCCAGCAATTTTTGCCGCGCCTACAAGCGATGGACCGGGCATGTGCCGCGGGCCGGTTGAGTTGCCGCTGCTCCAAGGACGACGCCTCGAAGCTTCACCCTTTCCCGAAGGAATCGATCAAGGTCCGCGACTCGTCCGTCAGAACCAGTTCGGCCTGTACTTTCGCTTCATATTCCAGCGTTGCATCGAGGGTCGAATTTGCCGCGAAGCCGAACTGCCGTTTCATCGCGGCAAGCGCCGGCGATGTGGAGCGGGCCAGCATTTCCGACCCGATTTTCCGGGCACCCTCAAGCAAAGCTCCATCCGGAAAGATTTCCAGCGCTAGGCCCCAATCCTTCGCCATGGCCGCGTCAAGGGCCGTGCCCAGCATCGCCAGATGTCTCGCGCGGTGCAACCCGATTGAGCGCATCAAGGTCCACGATGCCCCAAGGTCCATGGCAACGCCGATCTTCCCGAAGCTCAGAATGAACTCTGCCGATGCCGAACAGACGATAAGGTCGCAGACAAGGGCAAGGCTGCAGCCGGCGCCTGCGGCCGGGCCATTCACAGCGGCAATTACCGGCAAGGGAGAGGACGCAATCCTGCTTGCCAGCGGGTTGAGCTGCTCGTTGATCCACTCCTCGAACGCGCCGTCTCGCATATCGACGATCTCGGACGTGAGGTTCGCGCCAGAACAGAATCCTCTGCCGGCACCGGTTACGATGATCGCATCGGCGTCTGATCCTCGTTCACAGTCCGTCAGCGCCGTTAGGAAGGCCTCCATCATCGCAGGATTGAGAGAATTGAGCGTCGCCGGGTCGTTCAAGGTGATCGTGGCGATGCCGTCCCTGATCGTCATCTCGATAAAGTCGTGGGCTGACATTGCAGTCTCCATGCTCCGAAGAATGTTCGCGGCACTGTTGTAGAACAGTCTTTGCGTCATTTCGGGCAGCAAAATCGGTCAGGCTGGCGAGGCCATTTACCGAAATCTCAACGTCTCGCGGCCGCTGCCTGTTGTGACCAACATTATTGTCTGGTCGGACAACTCAGCTCTCGCGGAATGATCTATTCTTTCCGAAGCTTAGACAAGCTGCGCGGCAGGTGAACGCCGGCGAAAGGCCGTCGTGTCCTGCCCATGCCATTGGCCTTCACCGCAGCGGCTGTGTCGTAGATTGGCCTGACAATCTCGGCGAACCGGCGGTCGAAAGAGTTGGAGATGCTTATGCTGCTGCAGAATGAGGATTTACTGGGCAGCTTCAGGCGGCACCGCGCAGAACGGGGCGATGATCTTTACCTGATCGACCATCGCACACGGTCCTACACCTGGAGCGAAAGCGTCGACGCGATCGAAGCGATCGCCAAATCCTTGGCCAAGCTTATCGACGGCGCGGGCGAGCGCATAGCGATCCTGTCCGACAATTGTGCCGAGTGGATCCTGGCTGATTGGGGTATCATGCTCAGCGGTCACGTTTCATCCCCGCTCTTCACGACGATGATGGCCGAAAAGCTTGCATATGTCGTCGTCCAACTGGACGTGAAACTGCTTTTCCTCGGAAACGCCGCGAACTGGGAAGCTGTCGAGGCAATCCTGCCCGATGGCATCACGGTCGTCTCCTTGCCGCATATCGAAACCGCGCCGGGCACGATGCCGTTCGCGGACTTCGTCGCACTGGGAGAGGCGCAGGCATTACCGCAATCCGGAGATCCGGACGCGCTTTGCAGCCTGATACTGACCTCGGGCACTACAGGCTATCCGAAAGCGGTGATGCACTCGCAGCGGTCGCTGCTCAACGTCGCGCAGTCCTTCATGCAGCTCACCGGCCAGGAGGACTTGGATGAGAACCGCCTGTTTTGCCATTTGCCGTTGGCGCATATCGGCGAGAAAACCGTGAGCGTCGTCCAGTCGGTGCTTACCGGGGCCAGCATTACGTTCAGCCGCGGGCCAGATTATTTCATCGAAGATCTCAGGCGCGCCCGACCTACTCTGATGCTGGCCGTGCCGAGAATTTGGGAACGCCTTCTGGCCGCCGCTCTCGAACATTTTCGGATCTCAGGCGACAATTCCGAAAGTACGGCTGACGTACAGCAATCCGGGGATTCTGGAGCTGCGGTAAGGGAGCATCTCGGGCTGCAAGACGTGACCTGTTTCATCAGTGGCGGGGCGATCTGCCCGCCTTATGTGAAACGCGAATTTCGCCAGTTCGGGATCGATATCTCGGACTTCTACGGACAAACCGAAATCCTCCCTCTGACATATCAGGACGGCGGAGCGGCTGTGCCGGACAGTGTCGGGACTGCAGCGCCCGGGTTCGACGTGGCGATCGGTTCCGACGGCGAAATTCTCGGCCGCGGTCCGGGCATAGCGCTGGGATATTTCCAGGATGAGGCCAAGACGGCGCAGACGTTCAAGGATGGATGGGTGCACACCGGCGACAAAGGCCGGATCGATGACAACGGCTATCTGTTCATCACCGGACGGGTCAGTGAAGAGTTCAAGACTGCAAAAGGCAAGTTCGTCGCGCCCGGGCCGATCGAGAAACGATATTCGGAAATCGAACTGGTCGAACAATGTGCGCTGGTCGGCCTTGGCCTGACCCAGCCGGTCATTCTTTGCACTCTCAGTGAGACCGCCCAGGAGCTCGCCGAGGATGCAGTCGAACGGCAGCTGCTAGCCGATACCGCATCACTAAATCGCGATCTGGAGCCGCATGAGCGGATCGGGGCCATCCTTGTTTGCCGGGCCCCTTGGACGATCGAGGACGGCCTTCTCACACACACGCAGAAGATCATTCGCGCAAAGCTGGCGGAAAGCGTCGCCGGCGAGATCTCGCAATTGGCGACGGAGTTGTCCGCCGGATCCAGGGGATTTGTCCGGTGGAACTAGCCGCATCCTCGCGATCCACATCGCGCGACATCCAAAACATATTGTACTTATTTCAGAGGCTTGAAACGTAATGTCGGACATTTGCAGATATGGCTTCGGCCCGGAATACCAGCAATTGTTCGACATGGTTGAACGCTATTCGCGGGAAAATTTGCACGAGCTCTCGGCCAGAATGGATGACGAGGACTGGTTTCCCAGAGACGAGTATCGCAAGCTCGGCGCGCTCGGGGTTTTGGGGATTACACTGCCGGCCGAATATGGCGGCGCCGACATGGACGAAGCGGCGCAGGCCATGGTCGCTCACGCAATCGCCAAGTGGAATCCGTCGATTTCGCTCAGCTACCTGGCGAGCGACAATCTCTGCGCAAACAATTTGAACCGGCATGGCAGCGCTGCCCAGCGCGAGAAATATCTGCCGGGAATATGCGACGGCTCGCTCCTCGGTGCCTTGGGGCTGACCGAACCGGGCGCCGGGTCCGATGCGCTTGGCAGCATGGCGACACGCGCGCGCCGGGACGGCGACAATTACATTCTGAACGGCAGGAAGCTCTATATCACCAACGGACCCGAAGCCGATTTGGTACTCGTCTACGCCAAGACATCTCCCGAGCATGGCGCGCACGGCATCTCCGCTTTTGTGGTGGAGCGCGGCTTTTCCGGGTTTGGCATCGAAAAAGAACTCGACAAGATGGGCTATCGCGGAAGTCCGACCGGTGAATTGGTCTTTGAAGACTGTATCGTTCCCGCCGAGAATCTGATCGGCGAAGAGAATAAGGGTGTCAGGGTCGTCATGAGCGGGCTTGATCTCGAGCGGGCCCTGCTTGCCGCCCATTGCGTCGGGATATGCGAAAGAGCGTTGGAGCTGTCGGTTGAGTTCGCAAAAGGCCGGGAGCAGTTCGGCACAGCTATCGGGAACCATCAGCTCGTCCAGCGCATGTTGGCGCACATGTATACCGAAACGGCGTCGATGCGCGGCTTCTGCTATCAGATCCTGAAGGAATGCGAAGGCCTGAGCGACGATGAAGTTGGCCATGGAGAGATTCACATGAGGACCGCAGCCAGCGTTTTGCTCGCCGGGCGCGCGATCAACCGGGTCCTTGACAATGGAATGCAGATCCATGGCGGAATGGGCTTTATGCGCGAGATGGAAATCAACCGGCTGTATCGGTGCGCCAAGATCCTGGAGATCGGCGCCGGAACCAGGGAAATTCGCGAACTGATTATCGGCGGAGAGCTCGTCAAGTAGCTAGACCTCAGTTCCCTTTTTCGCGGTGTTGAAGGGCTTCACTTCAAAGTCTGGCTTTCCAGGCCGAAGGCTTGAGATGGCCTTTCGCCCAGGCGATGGTGTCTTGGTCCAGCTACCGGCATGGACCCTGCATCGCCCGAAATGACCACATAAATTGCCGCCCAAGAATTTGGCCCTGCAGTAGCGTCGAAGCGTCGACGGCGAGTGGGCGCCTTCTGTGTTCCGTGCCGCAAGACGAACAAAAAACCAGCGCTAGCAAATAGCGTGAAGGGCGAGGAGAACGGGCCATGCAAAGGAAACTGAAAATCAGGCGGACAATGGGGCTCCTGCTGTCTTCATGTGCCATTGTCTGTACAAACGGGATTATAGTGCCCAAGGCCGCGGCGCAAACCGAAGCGTTTTCCGAACCGATCATCGTTACGGCGCGTAAGCGGGAAGAGAATCTTCAGGATGTCCCCCTGTCGGTGGCGGCGCTGGGATCCGACCAGATCGAGGCTCTGAAGATTCGTGATCTGGGGGACTTATCGGTCGGCATTCCGAACGTTTCCTTTGACGATGTGGGCACGCAGCGCGGAACAGCCAATTTCGCTATCCGTGGCTTGGGCATCAACAGCTCCATACCGTCTATCGATCCTACGGTGGGCACCTTCGTGGACGGCGTCTATCTTGGCACGAACGCCGGCCTCGTCTTCGATGTGTTCGACTTGGAGAGTATCGAGATCTTGCGCGGTCCGCAGGGCACTCTATTCGGCCGAAACGTTACTGGCGGCGCCGTGTTGCTCAGGACCCAACGACCCGGCGACGAATTCGAGGGCGCGGTGCGGGTCGCGATCGATGGCGGCGGCGATGGCGGGATCAACACCTATGTGATGGGCAATATCGGCGGGCCGATCACCGACTCACTGCGCGCGAGAGTCTCCGCCTATTACAACGACGATCAGGGCTGGTTCGAAAATCTGAATACGGGCGAGAATTTTGGTGAGCTGAGGCAATTCATGATCCGCCCGACGATCGTGTGGGAGCCGAGCTATAATACGGAACTCGTGCTACGATACGAATATACGGATATCGAAGGAGACGGTCCGGCGGGCCAGTCGCATATCAACGGGCTGGGTGTGCCCGGTACGCCGGTCAATCATCCGCGGGACAGTTTCGATTTCAGCATCAATACCGAAGGGTATCACCGCTCGACGACCCATTTCGCGACGGCGGAATTCAATGTCGATGTGGGCGACAATGGTACGATCACCAACATTGCCGGTTACCGGGATCTCAGCCAGGATTCGGTGTCCGATCTGGATGCGCAGCCGATTTCTCTTTTCGACGCGCGTTTCCAGATAGAGTCGGAGCAGTTCAGCAACGAGCTGCGCTATTCCGGAACGATCGGCGACAACCTCGATCTGACAGCCGGCCTCTACTATTTCGAGCTCGACCTGAGCTATGGCGAAGGCCGCCGCATTCTTGGTGCGCTCACGCCCGACGGCTCACCGGCTCTCACGCAAGATGGTGGCGGCGACTATGAGGTCACGACCTTCGCGGCCTTCATGGCGCTGGACTATGCCCTCAGCGAACACTGGTCCGTCCAGGCCGGCCTTCGCTATACGCATGAGGAGAAGTCGGTCGATATCGCTTCGCTGAGCTTGAATGTGAATTCGCCGTGCAGCGTAATCGACAACAGCTGTGCTTTCGACTTTTCGGACGAGGAAAGCTGGACAAGCCTCGATCCCAAGATCGGGGTTACCTACAATATCAATGACGATGCACTCGTCTATGCGCACTGGGCCAGGGGACACCGGTCAGGCGGTTACAATTTGAGGAACACGGCGGCCGACACCGTCAATTTCGGGCCTGGTCCGTTCGACGAGGAGACGGTCGACAATTTCGAACTGGGCTTCAAATCGGAGTGGGATTTTGGCCGCATCAATGCCGCACTGTTCTTCAATGACATCAGCGACATGCAACGGGAAGTCGTGCTGACCGATCCGACTTCGGGTGTCGTGCAGCTTGTCAGGAATACCGCTGATGCCGAGATTTTCGGCTTCGAAGCTGACGGCCTGTTCTTCCTCACGCCTTCGCTGGTTCTCGACGCCTCGATTGGCTGGCTCGATGCCGATTACACGGACATCTTCTTCGATCTGTCGGGCGATGGGGTCATCAACGCCGCCGACTTTGACTTGCGGATCCCGCGGGCGGCTGATTTGACCTGGTCTATCGGTCTCAACCACGATCTCGATATCGGGAGCTGGGGAACGCTTTCGTCGAGGATCAGCTATTCATATCGCGACGACGAGGCGTTCTCGGACGACAATCGCGGCTTCATCCTGGATCAGGAAATCCTGAACGCCGGGTTCGATCTGCGTTCGGCAGACGGAATGTGGACATTCTCGATCTACGGCCGGAACCTGCTCAATTCGGTCAAGCACGGAGGCGATGGCCAGTTGCCGACCAACCTCGGCCCGCTCCCGCTTGGCGGAACATTTGCGCCACTCAACAAAGGCCGCGTAATCGGGGCGCAGCTTACCATTGATTTCTAGTTTTTCGGTTGAATGAGCGTCTTCGGACCAACCGTCAGACGAAGGCATGTGCTGCGGGACCATTACAAAAGAGATAGGAAAGCAAAGACTTTCCACTACCTGTACGGTTCCGCCAGTAAAAACAAAGACCGCGATTCTGGATTCTAAGGCTGATACCATATTGCCCGTTCCCAGCCCTGTAGCCTCTTTGCGTCTAAGAAAAAGCTCGGCATGGTATCAAACATGGCATTCCTCAAAGAACTGCAGGTATAGATCTTATATTCCAGTGGCTTAATTGATAATTTCGAATCCCACCCTCTCCGCCGTTTTATTGACTTAAAATCAAAGATTTGAGAGGCGCGCCAAGCCAATAAGGCATGCCGTCGCTCTTTCGCGCCGTGGGATGCCTTTTTGAACGGCGCCGTCAGGATGTCTGGACGAAAAAGTGCCGAATTCAGCGGTTTTGGATGGTCGGCTCTGATGATCCTATCGAAAAGGGGGACAAGACGTCCATGCCTATATGCGAACGAGCAGTTTTCCCGTGTTGCCGCCGGTATAGAGGAGGTTGAGCGCATCCGGTGCCGCGTCCAGCCCCTCGACGACATGGAGTGGCATGGTCAGCTTGCCGTCTGCGATCAGGCCGACCAGGATACTCATGACATCAGGCAGCCGGTCGGCATGGTCGAGGATGACGAACCCCCGGATCGTCAGCCGCCGCATGATGACGTTGCGGAACATGAAGGGGCCCGGCACGGGATCCTTCGCATTGTAGGAGGAGATCAGGCCGCAAATCACGACGCGGCCGAAATCCTTCATATGGGCGAGCGAGGCGTCCAGTATCTCGCCGCCGACATTTTCAAAGCAGAGATCGATGCCGTCCGGGCACAGCGCGCCGATCCGCCGCTCCACATCCTCCGTCTTGTAGTTGATCGCCGCATCGAAACCGAGTTCGTCCGTGAGCATCCGGCATTTGTCGCCGCTGCCGGCGATGCCGATCACGCGGCATCCCAAAAGCTTCGCAATCTGGCCGACCATCACGCCGACCGCGCCGGCCGCGCCGCTGACGACGATCGTGTCGCCTCCCTTGAGCTCGCCGATATCGTGCAGGCCGACATAGGCGGTGGGGCCGGCGACGCTGAGCACCGCAAAGGCTTCGGCCAGATCGACCCCGTCGAGTGGCGGGAAAACCGAAAATCCCGCGCCGTCGCTGACGATATGGTTGGCCCAGCTGTGCAGGCCGGCGGCATGGGCGCCGACCGGAAAGTCCGGATGCCGGCTTTCGACGATCTCGCCGAAGACGAAGCCGCGCATCGGCTCGCCGATAAGGACGGGCTCCATGTAGATGTCCCAGTCGCTGAGCCAGACGCGGTTGGTGGCGTCGAGCGAGAGATAGAGGGTCCGGAACAGGAATTCGCCGTCCTCCAGCGCGCGGACCGGTGTTTCGCGGAGGACGAAGGTGTTCGCGTCCACCATCTCCTTCGGCCGTTCGTTGAAATGCCAGCACCGTGCGACGATCTCGCCCATTCCCGCTCTCCTGTCTTGCCGCGGCCGGGCCTTATGCCCGTCCCGCCCGGTTCTCGTACAGTGTCACCACGCAGGCGCCGCCCAGCCCGATATTGTGTTGCAGCGCCAGCCGTGCGCCGTCCACCTGCCGTTCGCCCGCGGCGCCGCGCAGCTGGGTGACGAGCTCAAAGCATTGGGCCAGGCCCGTCGCCCCGAGCGGATGACCCTTCGACAGCAATCCGCCCGACGGGTTGGTTACGACCGTCCCGCCATAGCTGTTGTCGCCGTCGCGGATGAAGCGTTCGGCGGTGCCTTTCTCGGTCAGGCCCAGCGATTCGTAGCTCAGCAGTTCGTTGGCGGTGAAGCAGTCGTGGAGTTCGACAAGATCGATATCCGTCGGCCCGATCCCCGCTTCGGCATAAACGTTCCGGGCCGCGGCGCGGGACATGCCGGCGCCCACGGTGATCGCCAGATCGTCGCCGTCGAAGGAATCGGGCCGGTCGGTCGTCATCGCCTGCCCGGCTATTGCGACATCGTCAGCTATTCCGTGCTTTTTTGCGAATTCCTTGCTGCATAGGACAGCTGCGGCAGCGCCGCAGGTCGGCGGGCAGCATTGCAGCCGGGTCAGCGGGCCGTACATCGGCGGCGAGGCGAGGATATCCTCAACGCTGAGCGGATCGCGGAACACGGCGAACGGATTCTTCGCGGCGTGGCGCCGCGCCTTTTCGGCGATCAGCGCGAAGGTCCGGTCCTCAGCGCCGTAGCGCCGCTGGTAATCGAGGCCGGCGCCGCCGAAGAGACGCAATGCCATCGGGCTGTCGGACGGTCCGAGGCGTTTTTCGACGGTGTCGAGAAAGGGGTCGAGCGGATCGGGCCGGTCGTCATAGACGCTTGCGAGCGCCCCCTGGCCCATCTGCTCGAAACCGAGGGCCAGCACGCATTCGGCCGTGCCGCCGGCCACCGCCTGGCGGGCGAGGAAGAGCGCGGTCGATCCCGTCGCGCAATTGTTGTTCACGTTGACGATCGGGATGCCGGTCAGGCCGCTCGCATAGAGCGCGGCCTGGCCAGACGTGCTGTCGCCATAGACATAGCCGGCATAGGCCTGCTCGATCCGGTCATAGTCCAGTCCGCCGTCGGCGAGCGCGTCGCCGACGGCGTCGCGCGCGAGACTCCGATAGTCGCGCGACCGGCGCGGCGTCGCGAAAGGCGTCATGGCGACGCCGGCGACGATGGCGGTGCGGGGCATCGATCGATCTCCAAAACCGGGTGAAAACGGGAAGCCGGACCGCTTTCGACGGGGTTCCCGGCGATCGCACCGCCCAAAAGGGTAGGGCGGCATGCCCCTTTCCCGTTAGAACGGGTAGGGTAACGGAAAGAATCGGCCGAAAAGGCCGTCGGAGAAGCGATAGCCTTTGGACTTGCGACGCGAAAACCTGCTCGAGAGAATCCGCGCCAGCGGTGCGCAGCTGATTCTCGTCCAGGCGCCGGCCGGCTATGGCAAATCGTCCCTGCTGCGCCAGCTCGCGGCGGAGGAAGAGGCCGCCGGTGGCCGGGTCGCCTGGATAACGCCGGTTTCGCAGGATTCCGATCTCTCGCGGTTCGTGCAGATGTTCGTCGGCGCCGCCGAACGGCTGGTCGAGGAATCGGGCGGCGAATATACGGGCGCGCGCCGCGATATTCCCGGGCTGGTTGCCGCCATCAAGGGCTCCGCGCTGCTGCTGCTCGACGAATATGACCAGTTCGCGGACGGCCAGGCCGACGCCCTGCTCGAACGAATCATCGAAGCCCTGCCGCCGGGCAAGCGGATCGCCGTCGCGACGCGCGCCGTGCCCGATATCGCGAGCGCCCGGCTCAAGCTTTCTGGCCGGGCGATCATGCTGGGCAGCGTCGATCTGCGGTTCGATCTCGGCGAGGCCTATCAGTTCCTTGCCGAGCGCTGCCGGCTCGGTCTTGAGGAGGTCCGCCGCCTGCACAGGCGCATCGACGGCTGGCCCGCGGCGCTCCAGTTCATCAACCTCTCGCTCTCCTCGACCAAGCAGGGATCGGCGACCGCCCTGCGCAGCGGCATGACGCACGAGGTGGTCGACTATCTCGCGCAGGAGGTCTTTTCGGCGCAGAGCAAGGAGACCCGCGAGGCGATGCTGGCGATCTGCCTTGCGGACCGGCTATGCGGCGAACTGGTCGATCACCGGCTCGGCGGCAAGACGGGCGGGGTGCTGCTCAATCGGCTGTGTGACGAGGGGCTGTTCCTCGATCCCGTCGACGGCGACAAGCATTGGTTCCGCTTTCACCCGTTGTTCGGCGATTTTCTGCGCGCACAGCTCAAGCAGGAGATCAGCGCCGAGGCGCTGGCGGACCGGCACGCCCACAAGGCCGAATGGTTCGCCGCGGCGGGGATGAACGAGGTCGCGATCAGCCATTACCTGGCCGCCGGCCACACCGAGAAGGCGGCCGAATGCCTCGAACAGGTCGCCGACCAGCTGGTGCGCGAGGAGCGGCTCGGCCTGCTGGTGTCGCTCCTCGAACAGCTGGGCCTCGAGATCGTCCAGGCGCGGCCCAAGCTGCTCGATGCGGCGATCATCGCCTATGGATTCCGCCGACAGTTCGCCAAGGCGCACAACCTGCTCAACCTGTGCGAGGCCGCGCTCGCCGAAACCGATGCCGACGCCGTGCAGCGCGCCGAACTCGAAGTGCTGCGGATTTTCGTGCTGGCCGCCGAAGACCGGGTCGCCGAAATGGGCGAGCGTGCCCGCGATGCGGAAAAATGGCTCACCGAGGACCAGCCTTTCTCGAAAGCCGTCGCGTTCAATGCCTTCGCTTTCTGGCTCGGCACGCAGAGCCAGTTTCCCGAAGCGCACGACCTGCTGCTGCGGGCGGTGCCGCTCCACGAAAAGGCACAGAATTATTTCGGCCGGTCCTATGCCGATTCGATCCATGCCAGCCTCAAACTGTCAGAAGGGGAACTGGGCGAGGCGATCGACCATCTGCGGCGCGCGCTGCGCGAGATCGACATGGAGGCGCCGGCCGGCATCCTTGCCGGAAGCGTGGTCGCCGCGCATCTCGGCGAGGCGCTGTACGAACGCAACAATCTCGTCGAGGCCGAGCAGGTCATCTCGGCCTATCTGCCCCTGATCCAGCAACAGTCGATCGTCGATCCCCTGTGCCTGGGCGTAGTGACTCTGGCCCGCATGGCCGCGCTCAAGGGCAAGAGCGAATATGCGCACGAACTCTATGAATATCTGATCAGTTCTGGGCACAAATACGGGCTGGCGAGGCTCGTCAATTGCGGCCGCGCGGAGCTCGTGCGCGAGGCGACGCTGCACGGCGATTTCGAGACCGCCGAGCGGCGGCTGCGCGCGCTCGGCGCAGATGCGCGGTTGCCGACCGAAGGGCAGCTGATCTTCGTCAGCGGTGAGCTCGAAGCGCAGCGGATCACCTATGCCCGCTTCCTCGTCCATAGCGGCCGGCACGCCGAAGCGCGGGCGGTGCTCCAGGCCGAAATCCGCACGGCATCGGTCAAGCGGCGCGTTCGCCGACTGATCCGGCTGAAGACACTGCTGGCGATCAGCCTGGAAATGGACCGGCAGCTGGCCCATGCGCGGCGGGTGATGATCGAGGCGGTCGAACTGGCCGCGCCTGGCCGCATGCAGCGCATCTTTCTCGACGAGGGGTCGGCCGCGATCCGCATGCTCAACCACCTTGCCAGCGAAAATTTCGCGACGGCGCCGCAATGGGCCGAGGACGATGTGGCGCAGTATGTGAAGACGCTCGTCAAGCTCGGCGAAGGCGGCAGCATCGGAACGGACGACAAGGGCGACGACCGGGAAATGGCGATCGAAGGCCCGAGCGAAAGCCTGACGCCGCGCGAAATCGATATTCTCCACTTTCTCGCCAAGGGCCATTCGAACCGGGATCTGGCCGATCGCCTCTCGGTTTCCCAGAACACGGTCAAATTCCACCTGCGGAACATCTTCGCCAAGCTCGACGCGGGTAATCGGATGCAGGCGGTCCAGGCGGCGCGGCACTTCAAGCTGATCGATTAGCCGGCCGACCTACCCACCCGGGTGGGGCCGTGGACGCGGTGCTGGGTCAGATGATTCTCTTGAACGATGAAAAGGGGTGGGACGACCCGCCCGACGTTCGGGGGAGAGTGCGGTTATGGGCCTGCTGGTCAATATCGACAATGGCGGTACGCTGACGGACATTTGCGCCTTTGACGGCGAAAGGACCGTCCATGCGAAAACGCTGACGACGCCGCACGACCTGACCGAATGCCTGATGGCCGGGCTGGAAACGCTCGGCGAGAGTCTCGGATGGGAAGGCGATCTCGTTCAGCTCGTCGCCGCGATCGACCATCTCCGCTATTCGACCACGCAAGGCACCAACGCCATCGCGCAGCGCAAGGGGCCGCGGCTCGGGCTCCTGGTCGCGAACGAGGCCCAGGCGGTCGCGATACGCGAGGCCGCGCCGGAGCTTTTCGCGGGACTGATCGATACGCGATGGGCGGCGATCGACGGCGTTTCGACCCTGGAATCGGTTCAGGCCGTGCGCGCGCTGATCGCCGACGGCGCGAGCCGGCTCGTAATCTGTCTTGACGGCGATCGGGCCACGGACGCCGAAGCCGACCTCCGGCGCGCGCTCTATGCGGCGTTCCCCCGGCATCTTCTCGGTGCCGTCCCGCTGCTGTTTTCGACCGACCTCGCCCCGGGCGCCGATGCGGTTCGCCGCGCCTGGTCGGGTTTGATCAACGCCTTTCTCCACCCGTCGATGGAGCAGTTTCTCCATCACGCGGAGGACAAGCTGCGGCGGCACCGCATCCGCAATCCGCTGCTCGTTTTCCGCAACGATGGCGGGTCGACCCGGGTTTCGCGCACCATCGCGCTCCATACCTATTCGTCGGGACCGCGCGGCGGCGCCGTCGGCGCGGCGGTGCTGGCGCGCCATTACGGGTTCGAGCGGTTCGTTTCGATCGATATCGGCGGCACGACGACCGACCTCGCCATATTCGAAAAGGGCGAGGTGGCCGAGCATCGCTTCGGCGACGTCGATGGCGCGCCGATCGCCTTTCCGGTCGCCGATGTGCGGAGCGTCGCGGTGGGCGGTGGCTCGGTCCTGTCGGTGGCCGAGGGCGAGATCCGGGTCGGGCCGGAAAGCATGGGCGCCCTGCCGGGCCCCGCCTGCTTCGGCCGCGGCGGCACGGCGGCGACGATGACCGACGTCATGCTGTTGGCCGGCATTCTCGATCCCGATAGCTATTTCGGTGGCAAGCTGGCGCTCGACAGGGAGCGAGCCGAAAAGGCGGTGCGCGCCCATATCGCCGATCCGCTCGGCATCGATCTCGATCAGGCGATCGCGGCGGCAACGCAGGCTTATGAAGGGAAGATCGCCGATGCAATCGGGGATCTGGCAGGGGGCGGTGCGATCGACGCGATGATCGCCTTTGGCGGCGCCGGGCCGATGAGCGCGTGCGGCATCGCCGAGAAAGCCGATATAGGCCGCGTTGTCGTTCCGCGATTCGCCGCCGTGTTCAGCGCCTTCGGCATCGGCTTCAGTCCGGTCCGCCACGATCATGCGGAACCCGTTTCGGCCTTCGCGCCCGAGCCGGTCGAGCGAGCGCGCGCCGCTCTCGAGCAGCGTGCGGCGCGCGCGATGGAAAGCGAGGGGTTCGCGCTCGATGAATGCGAATTGCGATGGAGCGGGCTCGTCGGGTCCGGCGACGAGGCGCAATCCGTCCCATTGGACCAGGCGCCTACGGACGCCGCCGGTCTGGTCACCCTCGAGGTCGTTCGCGCCATCCCGGCGACGGCGCTCGGTCCGGCAAGCCAGTCAACCGAGAACGAAGCGGCGTCGGCGGAGCAGCGGGTGGCGATGGGCGGCATGCCGCTTTACCGGCTCGAAGCATTGTCTCCCGCCGATGGCGCGAGCGGCCCGTGTCTCGTCGAGGAGCAGTTCTTCACGGCCTGGATCCGCCCGGGCTGGCGCTTCGCGATTACCGGAAACCACGATCTCCTCGTCGAGCGGGAAGGAGCCTGACCATGCGTGTCTTCATCACCGACGCCCTCGCAATCGATCTCGACAGCGAGCAATGGATCTGCACCGGCTGCGACGCCGAACTCGGATCGGCGCGGGAGAACTACAAGAAGGGGCTGCGTGTCCGTCCGCGCGATCCGCGCGAGATCCACGCGCCGATCATCGATCCCGACCGTTATGAATTCACCTTCGCGCCCGACCCCGAATGGGTGCGGATCGTCGAATATTACTGCCCGCACTGCGCCCGGCAGATCGAGGCCGAATATCTGCCGCCCGGCCATCCGCCGGCGCATGACATCGATTTCGATCTCGATGCGCTCAAGGCCCAATGGGCGGACCGCGAGCCGCTTGCCGAGCCGGCGCTCGGTCCGGAATTCGTCGCGCCGCCGCATCATCACAAAAAGGGAGGCGGCTGATGCAGCGCGTTTCCGTCGATATCGGCGGCACCTTCACCGATTGCTTTCTCGTCTGGGGCGACGATTACGTCTCCGCCAAGGCGCTGACGACGCACCAGAATCTGGCGCTCGGCTTCAATGCCGCGCTCGGCCAGGCGTTCGAAGAGGTCGGCGTTTCGCTGGAAGAGGTCATGCGCGAGGTCGACAGCGTCCGCTACGCGACGACGCTCGGCACCAACGCGCTGATCGAACGGCGCGGGCCGGCCGTCGGGCTGATCACCACGGCGGGCTTCGAAAGCAGCATACCGCTGAGCCGCGGGCGCGGTTACGGCGAGGGTCTGTCCGATCGCTATCGCAAGGACCTGCCGATGGCCGAGCGGCCCGCGCCGATCGTGCCGATCCCGATGATCGCCGGCGTACGCGAACGGATGTCCGAGCGCGGCGAGGTGATCATGACCCTCGACGAGGACGATGTCCGCGCGCAGGTCAGGACGCTCGTTGACCGAGGCGCCCAGGCCTTCGTCGTCAGCCTCGTCAACTCGGTCGTCAATCCGGCGCACGAGCTGCGCGTCGAGGAACTCATCCGGTCCGAATATCCCGAGCATATGCTGGGCTCGGCGCCGATCATCCTCGCCCATCTCGTCGCAGGCCGGAAAGGCGAATATGCGCGGACATCCTCGGCCATACTCGACGCCTTTCTCCACAAGGCGATGTATCTGGGCCTGTCGACGCTCGAACTGAACCTGCGCGAGAACGGGCATGAGCGCCCGATGCAGGTCGTCCACAATTCGGGCGGCATGGCGCAGCTCAATTCGACCGACGCGCTCCAGACCATCCATTCGGGGCCGGTCGCCGGTATCGGCGCGTCCGAACATCTCGCCGCGGAGACAGATCTCGGCAACATCGTCTGCAGCGACATGGGGGGCACCTCCTTCGATATCGGGCTGGTCGTCGAGGGCGGCGTCAAATTCTACGATTTCAATCCCGTGATCGACCGCTGGATGGTCAACATCCCGATGGTCCATCTCGTCACGCTCGGCGCGGGCGGGGGATCGATCGCGCGCTACGACCGGTTGCGGCGGACCGTCGCCGTCGGCCCGGAAAGCGCGGGCTCCGATCCCGGCCCGGCCTGTTACGACAAGGGCGGGCGCGAGGCGACGGTGACCGATGCCGATCTGCTGCTCGGCTATCTCGAGCCCGACAATTATGCGGGCGGGCGCATCGCGCTCAGCGAAAAGCGCGCGGCCGCGATGTTCAAGCGCAATGTCGCCAAGCCGCTCGGCATCGACGAGATCGCCGCCGCCAAGCTCGTCAAGCAGAAGATCGATCACGACATGGCGAACGGCATCGCCCAGGAATTGCGCGCGCGGGGCTATGAGCCGCGCCAGTTCACCCTGCTCGCCTATGGCGGCAACGGCGCGCTCCATGCCTGCGGAATCGCCAACGCCATCGGGATCGAGAAGGTTCTGGTGCCGCCGTTCAGTTCGATCTTCTCGGCGGTCGGCGCGGGCAATATGGACCAGCTCCATATCCATGAACGCTCGCTCTACCTGCAAATCTACGACAGCGTGACCCGGGCGCTGCTCGACGATTTCGACGCGTTCAACGCGATCGTCGAGGGGCTGGAGGCACGGGGCCGCGCCGATCTGCAACGTCAGGGCTATGCCGACGGGGATATCGAACACCGGCTCGAACTCGACATGCGCTACGGGAACCAGCTCGCCCAGACCGCGGTCGTCGTCGGCCGCAACCGGATCACGAGCAGCGCGGAACTGCTCGAGCTGATCGAGCTGTTCGGACGCGATTACGGCAAGCGGTTCGGCGAAGGCAGCCAGGCGCCCGAAGCCGGCATTCGCGTCAACACGATCCGCGTCGCCTCCTATGTCCGGACCCCCAAGCTCCAGTTCAAGAAGGTGTTGCCCGCCGCCGACAGGCTGCGTCCGGCGCCCGAACCCGTCGAGCGCCGCGCCTGCCATTTCGTCGATCACGACGGGCCCGTCGAAACCGGTTTTTACCGGCTCGAGGATCTCGAACCGGCGATGCTGGTGACCGGCCCCGCGGTCGTGGTCTCGGAATCGATGACCTTCCTCGTCGAACCCGGCTGGCGGCTCGCGATCGGCGACTATGGCGCGGGTTGGCTCGAACGCGTCGACACCAACAGCGGAGAACGGCCATGACCCTCGACACGTCCGACGCGCCCGGCGGGGCCGCGGGAGAAACGCCCGACGAGGGCGTCAGCGAATTCCTGCGCGACGCGAGCCTGTTCCTCGCGCCCGACAAAACGATCATGGAAAATCACGGCATCGAGGAGCGCACCCCGCTCGAGGACCGCTGCATGGCGGCGGAGAGCGATCCGGCGCGGCTCGAGATCGTCCGCGAACGGCTGCTCGCGGGCGCCAACGAGAGTTTCGACATGCTCGAAAGCATGGGCGCCGCACCGGGCGCGAAATGGGGCGACTGCGTGTCGGCGATCTTCACCGCCAAGGGCGATCTCAGCCTGGCGAGCACCGGCGGCGTCGTTATCTTCTGCAATCTCGTCCAGTATCCGATCAAGTTCATCAACAAATACTGGACTGGCGAACCGACGGTCGGCGTGAAGGAGGGCGACGTCTTCCTCGTCAACGACGCGCGCTACGGCCAGGCGCACAATACCGACCAGTCGATGATGATGCCGGTCTTCTGGGAGGGCGAACTCGTCGCCTGGGCCGGCGCGACCGTCCATGAAGGCGAGAATGGCGCGATCGAGCCGGGCGGCATGCCCTCCATGGCCGAGCAGATCTGGGACGAGGGGCTGAAGATGTCGCCGTTCAAGGTCGCCGAGAATTACACCTTGCGCCGCGACATCGTCACCTTCCTCCAGAATTCGGTGCGCGAGCCCAAGCTCCAATATTCGGACATGAAGGTGAAGATGTTCACCTGCCGCCGGCTAGAACAGCGGATCCACGAGGCGATCCGCGAATTCGGCGTCGAGGCGGTCGTGTCCTGCCTGCGTTCGAACCTCGAAGACACCGACACCGAGGTCCGCCGCCGGCTCGAGGAATGGCCCGACGGCACGGTGCGCCACAGCTGGTGGACCGACGGCACCCTGCGCGAGAATGCTCTGATCAAGATCAACCTGGCGCTCACCAAGAAGGGCGACACGCTGATCTTCGACTATCGCGGCTCGTCGCCCGAATTCACCAACCGGTCCAACAATTCGCTCGACATCACGCTGAAGGGCATGCTGGCCCAGCTGTTCCTGACCTATGTCTGGCCGGACCTGCCGCGCAACCAGGGAGTGCTCAACCCGATCGAGTTCGTCTTCGACGAGCGCTCGATCCTGAAACCCGATTTCGGCACGCCGAACGCGCAGAGCATGATGTCGGTCTTCACCTCGTGGAGCGTCGCCCAGGTCTCGGTGATGAAGTTCCTCTATTCGGTGCCGCGCAAATATACCCGGGTGCTCGCGCCCTGGTTCAACATGATTAACACCTTCCTGTTCGGCGGCGTCACCCAGCATGGCGAGATGGTCGGCAATGTCTGTGCGGACATCAACGGCATGGGCGGCGGCGCGCTGCCCGACCGCGACGGCCAGCACAGCTGCGCGCCGATCTTCGCGACGATGGCCGATATCGGCGAGCAGGAATTCATGGAGGAGGAGATGCCCTTCGTGCAGCTCGTCTCCAAGAAGCTGATGAAGGACAATCAGGGTTTCGGCCGCCAGCGCGGCGGCATGGGCTATCAGATGATCCTCGCGCTGCGCGACAGTCCGATCTGGGGCTTCATGCTGACCGCGATCGGTTCCAAATTCCCCAACGTGCCGGGCCTGTTCGGCGGCTATGGCTGCCCCACCTATCCGCTCTCTCGCATTTCGGGCGTCGACGTTTTCGAGAAGATGCAGAGCGATCCGGCCAGCTTCCGCTATTCGATCGAGGCGCTGATGAACGAGCGGCCCTTCGAGGACGGCGAATACAGTACGCATCCGATGTTCCTGCCCTATGCGCTGGCCGAGCGCGGCGAGCTTTACATGATCGCGCAAGGCACGGGCGGCGGCTTCGGTGATCCGCTCGAACGCGATCCCGAAGACGTGATGCGCGATTTCGAGGAAGAGCTTGTTTCCGACGATGTTGCATGGCGCATCTATCGCGTCGTCTTCGATCCGGAAACGCGGATCGTGGACCGGGAGGCGACCGCCGCCGCGCGCGACGATGTGCGCAAGGAGCGGCTCGCCGAAAGCCTCTCCTTCGACGAGTATTGCGCGCAGCATGTCGCCGACGGGCCGCCGGCGGAGCTGCCCTATTTCGGATCGTGGGACGATCCGGCGATGGTCTATGCCGGATCGCGCGATCGCTATTTCCCGGCCGGCGCGGTCAATCCGCCGGTGATCATGCAGAATCCGCTCGAGGCGAAGATCGAGCGGCTCGAAGCCGAACTGGCCCGGGCCGGCAGGGGCTGACGATGGGGCGGACGCTCTGGATCGAGGCCCATGGCTACGCGACCGCGCTCCTGCAGGGCGGCGAAGAGCCGTGGAGCGCGCCAGGCGAGATCGGGCGGCTCTGCGCCGAGGCGGCGGAATTGCTCGATGCCGACCGGTTGCTGCTGCCGCTCGCGCCGCTGCTCGACCGGTTCGCGCCGCCCGGTGGCGACGCTCCGGAAGACCGGGCCGAACGCCTCGACGATGCGGTGGCCGACGGTGCCTTGCTCGCGGCGCTGACGGATGCGCTGGCTTCGCTGGACGGTGCCGCGATGCTGGACAGGATCGTCCCGGTTCTGCCCGGCCCCGCAGCGGCTATCGGCGGGAAGGATGACGAAGATGCGCTCGACACCGCCGCGATGGCGCTCGGCGATATCCTGCGCACGCTGGGCGAGTATCGGCTGGCGGCGGTGGCGATCGCGGAAGCCGACGCGGCCGGCCTGGCGGCGGCGAATCCGCTGTTTCGCATCGCCGACCATCTGGGCTGCGCGATGGCGGTGCTCGGCCAGGCCGACCATCCGCACGCCGAATTCTGCTTCCCCGAACCCCGCGACGCCATCTCGCCGGTCGGCAAGGGCGATTGCCAGACGATCGGTGCCCGGGCGCTGGTCCGGGCCGATATCGCGCGCGCCGAGGCCGCACAGCTTCAGATCGCGATCGGCGCCGATATGGGTCCCGAAATCGTCCTGGAATGCCTGGCGGCGTTAAGGGCCGGCGAATGAACGAGACGCTGCTGTTCCACGACATGTTCGATTTTCTGGCCCGCAGTCGGCCGGACCAGCTGTGCATCGACGACGGGACGCGCGTCTTGCGTTTCGGCGAGGCGGCGGACGAGGTGAACCGGATCGCCAATGGCCTTCTCGCCCTGGATTTGGGCAAGGGAGACCGGTTCGGCTATCTGTCGCAGAACTGCGCCGATATGTGGCTGATGTATCTGGCCGCGGCGCGGACCGGCGCGGTTCCCGTGCCGCTCAACTATCGTCTCGCGCCCGCCGAATGGCGCTATATCCTCACCGATGCCGAGGCCAAGGCGCTGTTCATCGGCAGCGGTTACGACGCGGCGATCGCCTCGATCGCCGATGAGCTGCCCGGCATCTCGCACTATCTCTCGTTCGACGCGAGCTGGGATCGGGCGCGTGGCTGTCGGGACTGGCTGGCCGAACAGTCGGCCGCGCCCGTCACTTGCGAAATCGCGTCAGACGATATCTTCTACCAGATGTATACGAGCGGCACGACCGGACTGCCCAAGGGCGTGATAGTCACCCATGCCAATTATGCCGCCAATCTCGCCCAGGCCGCGAACATGATCACCCGGCTGCCCGATGCCGGCGACACGGCCCTTGTCGTCACGCCGCTCTATCATGCGGCCGCGGTCTGGATCGCGGCGCTGTGCACGGCGCGCGGCATGGCGATCATCCTCAAGACGGAATTCGATCCGGCCGATGTCGTCGACACGCTCGATCGCGAGCGCGTCGCCTTCACTTTCCTCGTGCCGGCGATGATCCAGGCCTGTTTGACGCAGGTTCCGGATATTGCGGAGCGCGACTGGTCGGCGCTGAAACTGCTGATGTACGGGGCCTCGCCGATCGCCGAGGACGTGTTGCGGCGGACGGTCGGCCTGTTCGGCTGCGACGTCTACCAGGCCTATGGCCTGACCGAGACCACCGCGATCCTGACCCTGCTGGGCGCCGACGAGCATCGCCGGGCGCTGTCCGGGGAAGCACATCTGCTGCTTGCCGCTGGCCGGCCGTTGCCAGGCACCGATTTGCGGATAGCCGACGAAGACGATGCGCCGCTCGGCGAAGGGCGGATCGGCCAGATACTGGCCCGCGGGCCGCAGATCGTGCCCGGATACTGGAAGCTCGACGAGGCGACCGCCGGTTTCCGCGAGGGCGGCTGGGCGCATACCGGCGATGCCGGCGAAGTCGACGCCGAGGGCTATCTCTATATCCGCGACCGGATCAAGGACATGGTCGTCAGCGGCGGCGAGAATATCTATCCGCGCGAAGTGGAGAATGTGCTGTTCGACCATCCCCGGATCGTCGATGCCGCCGTGATCGGCGTGCCGGATCAAAAATATGGCGAGGCGCTGCTCGCGCTGGTCGTCACGGACGACGGTGCGGACATCGATGCCGACGAGGTCATCGCCTTCTGCCGCACGCGGCTCGGCGGTTACAAGGTGCCGCGGCGCATCGAGCGGACGGATGCGCTGCCGCGCAACGCCAGCGGCAAGGTTCTCAAGACGGAATTGCGCAAACCCTATTGGGAGAAAGCCGGACGGTCGGTGGGATAGTCGACGCCAGCCCACCCATCCGGGCGGGGCGAATTGGCCCTGCCTCCACAATCACGACACATGGCGTCGTCTATCTGACGCCGCGACAGAGCCCGAAAACGGGACGGACATTGGGAGGGAAGAATGACGATCACGCGGGGAGCATTATTGGCTGGAATCGCGGCGATGGCGATACCGGCGGCGGTTCACGCGCAGACGGACGGCGCTTCGCCGGACGCCGAACCTTCGGTTCTGGCGTCGCCGGCCGAAGAGACCACAGGCTTTCGCCCCATCATCGTGACCGCCCAGCGGCGCGAGGAATCGCTGCAGGATGTCCCGCTTGCGATCAGCGCGTTCGATTCCGAGCGAATAGCGGAAAGCGGTTTCAACGATGTCGAGGACCTGTCCTCGACCGTCCCGAACCTCAATATCAGCGCGCTCTGGGGCACCTCCAATCCCAAGATCTTTATGCGCGGCATCGGCAACAACAACTTCAACCAGACGGCCGAGAGCAAGGTTGCCGTCTATCTCGATCAGGTCTATCTTTCGGCCCCGTCGGGTCAGCTTTTCCAGATGTACGATCTCGACCGGATCGAGGTCCTGCGCGGACCGCAGGGAACGCTCTACGGCAAGAACGCGACCGGCGGCGCGATTTCGGTCTATTCGCGCCTGCCGGACGGCGATCTCGAAGGCTATGTCCGCGCCGGCTACGGCAATTACGACGCGTTCGACGTCGAGGGCGCAGTTTCGGTGCCGCTCGGCGACACGCTGTCGGCGCGCTTCGCCGGCACCTATCAGCGCCGCGACGGCTATCTGACCGATCTCGGCACCGGCCGGCAGGTCAACGATGTCGATCAATGGGCGGCGCGGGCGATCTTCCGCTGGCAGCCGACGAGCGACATCGACATCCGGCTCAACATCCATGGCGGCGGATCGGACTCGACACA
Source organism: Parasphingopyxis algicola (assembly GCF_013378075.1). Taxonomy (GTDB): domain Bacteria; phylum Pseudomonadota; class Alphaproteobacteria; order Sphingomonadales; family Sphingomonadaceae; genus Parasphingopyxis; species Parasphingopyxis algicola. The sequence goes on from NZ_CP051131.1 coordinate 3,339,989, forward strand.
CAACAACAGCGCGCATCGCGGCATCTTCGATCCGGTCCAGCTGGCGGGCGGCGCGTTCGTCAAACTGCCGTCGAGCGCGATCATCGCCGGGCAGGGCGTCGATCTTCTCGGCTATCAGGATCCCAACCCCGATCCCTATGTGAACACTTATGAACGCGGCACCTTTGCCGATATCGATCTGATCGGCGTGTCGCTGGTTGGCGATTTCACCTTCGGACGCGGGTTCACGCTGACCTCGGTGACCGGCTTCGAACGGTCCGAACGCCATGTGTTGCAGGAAGGCAACGGCGCGCCGAGCACGATCTTCACGATCGATTGGGGGCCGTCCGAGTTCGAGACGATCTCGCAGGAGCTGCGCCTGAGCTCGCCGGCGGAGGACCGGTTCAGCTGGCTGATCGGCGTGTTCGCCTATCACGAGCGGGGCGAGGTCAACAATTTCTACAATCTCGCCGATGTCAGTTTCGCGCTGGGCGGGCTCGAGGCGTTCGACCAGTTCTACGTCCAGGAAACCGACACCTATGCGGCCTTCGCCCAGGCCGAGTTCGACATCACCGAGCGGCTGAGCCTGACGATCGGCGGCCGGATCAACTATGAGGAGCGGAATCTCGATCATCGGAGCTTCGGCACGGATGCCAATCGCATGTCGCTGCTCCCCGGACCGCTGTTCGACATCGCGCTCGAGGAAGGCTGGACCGAATGGTCGGGCCGCGCCGCGCTCAGCTACGAGTTCACCGAAGACGTCATGGCCTTTGTCAGCGTCAACCGCGGCTTTACCAGCGGCGGCTTCAATACCGGCGCCTTCAACGACCCGGTCGGCGCGCTCGAAATCTACGATCCGGAGATCGTGGTCAGCTACGAGGCGGGGCTGCGCACGACCCTGCTCGACCGGCGGGTGCAGTTCAACGCGACGGCGTTCCTCTACGATTACAGCGATCTCCAGGTGTTCACCTTCACCGCCGGCGGGCTGCAATTCATCGAGAACGCGTCGGACGCCCGGATTTCGGGGCTCGAATTCGAACTCCAGGCGCTGGTGACCGACAATTTCGAGGTCGGCGGCAGTCTCGGCCTGCTCGACAGCGAATATCGCAACTTCACGCGGCAGGTCGGCGGGGTCGTCGAGGATCTGAGCGGCAACCGGCTGACCGGAGCCCCGAACACGCAGTTCAACCTCTACGGCCGCTATACCGTCCCGACCGATATCGGCGATTTCACCCTGCGCGGCGATTTCACCTATACCGGCAACCGTTTCTACGACGAGCGGCAGCTGCGCGAGTTGAGCAGCGAGGGCGCGACGACCAATCTCGATATGCGGTTCAGCTGGACGAGCATCGACGAGCGGGTCGAACTGGCCGTCTGGGCGAAGAACCTGACCGACGAGGTCAATATCATCGATGTCGTCGAGGTCGGCCTCTTCGGATACCAGAATGTCTGGTACAACACGCCGCGGACCTACGGACTCACGTTGGGATACCGCTTCTAGCATCCATCGTCGGCGGCAAAGACGCGATCTAAGTATTTCCCCAGCTTCGAATTTCAGGGCCCCAACCAGAGCGAATTGTTTTTCGTGGTATTTCTTGTGGTGCCCCGCAAGAAATCCCGGAGGAAGATTTTTTAAAATCAAATATTTACCGTCTGTGTTCGAATCCCACCTCTCCGCCAGTAGCTTACTTCTGCCCAATTCACACAGTTGCTTGCGGCCCGTTCGAACGCTGGTCGCACACGCGCCAGTTAGGCGTTGCATAAGGGCTATGAACTGTCTGCCAGGCGTCAGGCAGGCTTCTTCCTCTCGGTCCCGCGGGGGTCGCAACCGAAAGTCAAATGCTGCGGATCGGCTTCCCGCGTCATCCGCCAGAAGGCGTCATTTCGCCACGGCGTGATGGCGATGACACGGCCACGGGAATTGCGGTACCAGTTTCCCGTCCCCGGATGGGTCCAGACCAGCCGTTCGTGTGCCGCGTCGATCTTGCCTCTGTATTCCTCATATACCGGCTCGCGGACTTCGACGGTTTCGGCGCTCCGTTCGACAAGCTTCTCGATAATCCGCCCGGAATAATGCACCTGATTCTCGATATTGCGGATCATGCTGCCGCCATGCCCCGATCCGACGTTTGGGCCCAACAGGACGAAGAAATTCGGGAAGCCGGGTACGAGCGTTCCCAGATAGGCAGCAGCATCGTCATTGTCCCAGAAATCGCGCAGTACCCGTCCGTCGCGGCCGATCACGTCATAGGAACCAAGTACCTGGGTCGTCTGATAGCCTGTCGCCAGGATGATGACGTCGGCTTCCACCGCGTCTCCTGAACCGGAAGCCAGCGTGTTGCCGTCCACGTTCGCGAGCCGGTCCGGCACCAGCGTGACGTTGGGCTTCCGCAACGTCCGATACCAGCCATTGTCGAGCAGCATCCGTTTTGCAAAGGGCGGATAGGTCGGAAGGACGTGCGGCAGCAAATCCTGCCGATCATCCAACTGCTCGCGAACATAGTGAGTGAAATGTTCGCGATGCCCATCGTTGATCGCGTTAACGGCGCGGTCGGGTTCCGGCCAGTCGGGATCCCGATGCAAAGTGCCGAGGACACGATCGTTGAACGTCCATGACAGCCGCTGTTCGAACCAGGCCCTGTACAGCGGCACCGCCTGCATCAGGTACCGGACCCCGTCGGGCACCTCCTTGCGAAACTGCGGAAAGGGTGCGGCCCACTGCTTGGAACGTGCGAAGATCGTCAGTTCCGAAACGGTGTCCGCTATGGCCGGAACCACCTGCATTGCCGACGCGCCGTTACCAATCACCGCGACGCGCTTGCCGGCAAGGTCGAGATCGGCGGGCCATTGGCAGGTGTGGACGACCCGGCCGGCAAATGTTTCGAGACCGGGAATCTCGGGCATGTTCGGTGTATTGAGAATGCCGACCGCGCTGAAGAGGATATCGGCACGGTGGATGTGTTCATTGCCGTCGCGATCGGCGACGGTGACCTTCCATTTTGGTTCGTCGGCGAGCCATTCGGCTTTCCGCACGGTCGTTCCGAAATCCGTATGGTCGTGGAGACCATATTCTCCAGCCGTATCTAAAAGATAGTCCTTGATCTCGTCGCGGAGCGGGAAATATTTGGACCAGTCATTGGGGCGGAACGAAAAGGTATAGGTGAGGTTCGGTGTGTCGACGCCGCAGCCCGGATAGCGGTTTTCCCACCAGGTTCCGCCAAACTCTTCGTTCTTTTCCAGAATGCGGAAGTCGACACCCATTTTCTGCATCTGGATGGCTGCACAAATTCCGGAAATGCCCCCACCGATAATGACCGCTTCTCGCTTGCGCTTGACCTTGGCCGGCGCGTGCGCAGGATCGAGCTGCATGCCCGCGGCAATGATGTCTCCATATTCCGCCGGAACCGCTTCGCCCATCGCAACGGCCAGCATTTCCGCCAGTTCCGCATTGTCCGGCCGGGGAAGCCGAAGCGGACGACCCTTGAGCCATTGCGCAATCGCTTCGAACGCCGCGTCGCGGATCTCGTGCTGGATCGACGGCTCCAGACCAGCTGTGTCATTGTCGTCAAGGCCGCGGCCGCGATGCGGCGTATAGGGCGCGTCGAGCCATTTGCGTTCGCCGGTCATCTGGACGAGGCACATGAGTAGGGTAGGAATATTGGCCTGCTCGACGCCGCTGCGCAACCTGTCCCAGTCAATGTCTGCCCGCTCCACAGGCCGCTGTTCGATGTCACTCATGTCTTGTCGGTCTCCTTAGCGGGCGACGGGAGCGCCTTGCGGCTGGCCCGGTGATGGCTAAGTCGGGGTCGGGAAGCATGAACCTTCGGTAAAAGTCGCACTTTACCTCGCCTCTCCGACCTTGGCCTTTTCTCGGATCGATACTGACATAGCTTGAAGATACTTGCCAGTATAATTTTCGTCTTTTAGGAAAGTTAGGCTCTAGACAAGGTGAAACCGACCGGAAAGGGATGCTGTCGTCGCCTATTGTCGGTCGGAGCTACGAAGGAAAGGAGGCGATATGGGCGAAGGGCCGCTGCGAGGGTATACGCGTTCTCGAATTTGCGGGTCTGGGGCCTACCCCGTTCGCTGCGATGATGCTGGCGGACATGGGTGCGGAGATATTGCGCGTCGGACGGATCGGCGCACCGTCGCCGGTGGGCGGCGACGAGCGCTTCAACCATCTCCACCATGGGCGGGCGTCGATCGCTGTCGACCTGAAATCGGCAGAAGGGCTGACTCTGGCCAAGGATCTTGCTGCCAATGCCGACATATTGCTTGAAGGTTTTCGGCCCGGCGCGATGGAAAAACTGGGCCTCGGTCCGGACGTACTCATGAATGACAATCCGGAACTCATATACGGGCGCATGACTGGTTGGGGGTAGGACGGTTCGCTGGCGCAAAAGGCCGGGCATGACATCAACTATCTGTCGGTAACCGGCGGACTGTATCTGATGGGGCCGCATGACGGACCTCCGGTCCCGCCGCTCAATCTCGTCGGGAATTTCGGCGGCGGCGGCATGCTGATCGTCGCTGGGCTGCTTGCAGCGCTTGTGGAACGAGCAGGGAGCGGCCGCGGCCAGCTGGTCGACGCGGCGATGGTCGATGGCGCGTCCCTGCTGCTGACCCAGATATTCGCTTGGTCGCAAATGGGCATCTGGAGAGCCGGGCGGGGCGGAAATCTGCTTGACGGGAGCGCATATTTCTACCGCTGCTATGAGACAGCGGACGCGAAGTTTCTGGCCGTCGGCGCACTCGATTCGGAGTTTCACGCAGAGTTTCTGCGTGGCCTGGATCTTGATCCGGGCGATTATGGCGATCATCTGAATCCGGTGCATTGGGAGGCCCGCAGCACCAGGATTTCAGCCATAGTCAGGCAAAGGTCACAGGCCGAATGGCTCGATATTTTCGATACGCGGGACGCATGCGTCACCCCGGTTCTGTCGCCGGACGAGGCCGTCGACTATCCGCCCAAAGTGATGCGGAACGTTCATGGCGATGCGGGCATGGGTATGCGGCCCGCGCCGGCACCCCGCTTCGGTCGGACACCCAGCCATGGTCCGGACGCGGTAGCGTTCGGAATGCGGGAAAGTCTCCGATCTTGGAAAATCGACACCGCCCGCATCGATCGACTGATCGGACAACAGTTGGTGGCGATGGATTAGATGCTCTTGGGAGGACAGTGACGGCGCGGGCCGGGATGGAGAGATCGGCTTATTCTCTTGGCCGCCACTGGACAGAGTTACACAAGCTGAATATACCCAATGCTTGAAAATATACCGATGAGTATATGGGAGGCGGCGAGCGACCGGCAAGAACCGGCGAAGGCCATGAGAGGAGATGTCTGCGGTGACCCAGTCCGGGCAAATGGTATTTACCTCGACCGAAAGCGTGGTTTTCGGCCGCCCGGCCGCCGAGGCGCTGTCCGATATCGCGGATGCTCGCGATGCGCGCCGGATATTCTTACTGGCCAGCGAAACGCTGCGTACCAGCACGCCCGAAATCGAACGAATCGAGAAGGCGCTTGGCAAGCGTCACGCGACGACGTGGAGCGGATTGGCACCCCATGTGCCGAGAAAGGATGTCGTCGCCGCGGCCGATGCGGCGCGCGCCTGCGACGCCGATCTCATCGTCACAGTCGGTGGCGGCTCGGTCACTGACGGCGGAAAGATCGTCTCGCTGCTCCTCAAGCACGGTGTCGATGCGGTCGAAGCGATGGAAGCGCTTCGCGTTTATGTGACCGAAGAAGGCGAAGTCGTGAACCCGATAGCCGACGATCCCGATGCCGGTCCGGACGTCCGCACAATCTGTATTCCGACGACCCTGTCCGGCGGTGAGTTCAACGCCCTCTCCGGCGCGACCGACGAAGTGACCGACCATAAGCAGGGGTATGAGCATCGGGCGATGGCGCCGGTCGCCGTCTTGCTCGATCCCGCGATGACGGTACACACGCCCGAATGGCTCTGGCTGTCCACCGGGGTGCGGTCCGTCGACCATGCGGTCGAAACTTTGGCCTCGAACCAGTCGAACGATTTTGCCGACGGGCTGGCCGAGAATGCGTTGCGCATGCTGGCCGAGGGAATGCCGAGGTCCAAGCGCGACCCGAACGATCTCGACGCGCGCCTCAAATGCCAGATGGGAGCCTGGCAGTCGATGATCCCGATCATCGGCGGCGTCCCGATGGGCGCCAGCCATGCGATCGGTCATATTCTGGGCGGCGCCTGCGATGTGCCGCACGGTTACACCTCCTGCGTGATGTCTCCCTATGTGCTGGCCTGGAATGCCGAGCATGACGACAGCCGCCAAGTTCGTATTCGCGCCGCCTTGGGCGCGGGCGACAAATCCGCATCGGAGGCGCTCGACGGCATGATCCGGTCCCTCGGCATGCCCCGTACGCTGGCCGAGGTCGATGTCGGTGAAGATCGCTTCGCGCAGGTTGCCGAGCTGACTCTCGAAGACATTTGGGGCCGCACCAATCCGCGTCCGGTAACCGGCGCGGATGACATTATGACCATCTTGCGGCGCGCCGCATGAGTCGCGCCGGCTTCGCCTCGACCGAAATTCCCGCTACTGATCGTCGGACAAGTGCGACGCGAAGAAGGGAAGGGCAATTGGCGAAACTGGAGCTGAAAGACCGTGGACGGCTGAAGTCGGAATTGCTTGCCTACAAGCGAAACCGGATAGTCGAGGAAGCCGGCCATTTGTTCTATGAACTCGGCTATAGCGGAACGACGCTGGATGCGCTGGCCGATCGACTCCACGTCACTAAGCCGTTTCTCTATTCCTACTTCAAGAACAAGGATGCGATCCTTGCGGCCATTTGCGAGACGGGCATCAGCGAATCGCTCGAAGTGCTCGAGCAGGCATTGGCCACTGGCGGCACGCCGCGTGCGCAGCTGATCGAACTTGTCCGTCGCGTCGGACGGATCGTGATCGAACGGCAGGAACATATCGTCGTCTACCAGCGCGAGATGAAGAATCTCGGCCGGGCCGATTTTCAGCGGATTCTCGGTCTCAGGCACGAATTCGATCATCGGATTGCGCAGCTGTTGAGAGCCGGAACCCGGGCGGGCGATTTTGCGACCGATGCGGACTCGCTCGTGTCGGTATGGGTCGGCGGCCTGATCAGCTGGATCCCGGTATGGTTCTCGCCGGGCGGACGGCGGTCCGAGGAGAATGTCATCGACCAGCTTGTCGATGCCTGTCTGCGCATGGCGGGCGCGCGTCCCCTTGATGACGATGAACGGCTTGAATCTCCGGACCGCGTGTCCGGCAGAGGACAAGAATAGGAGCGTGGTGCGTTGAGCGACACCGAAGGCATGGCCGACTTTCCCGATCCCCGTGTGCCGGACCGGGATCATTGTGTCGCGCGCTACCTCATCGATCGCTGGGCCGTCGAGCGTCCGGAAAAGGATTACGTGATCTTCGAGGACGGCGAGCGCTGGACCTACGCCGAACTGCGCGAGCGGGTTCGCACCTGCGCGGCGGGGCTGCAGAAACTGGGCGTCCAACATGGCGATACGGTGTCCGTCTGGCTCCCCAATGGCAAGGATGTGCTGCTGGCCTTTTATGCGATCAACTATCTCGGCGCGGTCTTCGTACCCTTCAACACCGCCTATCGCGGGTCGCTCCTCGCGCATGTCATCGAAAATGCGGATTCGCGACTGATCATTGCCCACTGCGGACTGGTCGATCGGCTTGCCGAGATCGAGCTTGCCAGTCTCGAAACACTGGTCGTGACCGGCGCCCTGGAGGACAACCCTACCGATCTCGCGCTGCACGCCTTTGCCGACCTGTCCGACAATGACGGCGAGGTGTCGGATCCGGAACGGCGGATCGATCCCTGGGACCCGCAATCGATCATCTACACGTCGGGAACGACGGGCCCGTCGAAAGGCGTGCTGTCTTCCTATCTTCACATGTACAGCAACGCGGGCCCGGAATCCTGGCCGATGGTGGGCGAGGACGACCGATATCTGGTGGCCGCGCCTATGTTCCACATCGGCGGCATGGGCGCAGCGTTCGTCATGCTGGCCCGTGGTGCGTCGATTGCCCTGCTCAACAATTATTCGACCGACACCTTCTGGGAGCTTGCCCGCAAATATGAGGCGACGGTTGTTTTCCTGCTCGGCGTCATGGCGACGTTCCTGCTCAAGCAGCCGCCGAGCGAACAGGATCGCGCCCACCAGGTCCGGGCGGCATTCATGGTGCCGCTGTCCGACGACGCGCCGGCATTCACCAAGCGATTCGGCCCCGACATCTATACGATCTTCAACATGACCGAGATTTCCTCGCCGATCGTTTCCGAGCCCAATCCGGTCAAGCGGGGCACGTGCGGCAAGGTACGGCCGGGCGTGGAGGTGCGGCTGGTCGACCAGAATGATTGCGAAGTCGTGGTCGGCGAGATCGGCGAGATGCTCGTCCGGACCGATCGGTCTTGGGCGATGAACAGCGGGTATTACCGCAACCCCGAGGCGACGGCCGAAGCTTGGCGCAACGGCTGGTTCCATACGGGCGATGCCTTCAGGCAGGACGAGGACGGCAATTTCTATTTCGTCGATCGGGTCAAGGATGCGATCCGGCGACGCGGCGAGAATATCTCCTCTTTCGAGGTCGAGGTCGAGGTCTGTACCTATCCGCAGGTTCGCGAAGCGGCTGCTATCGGTGTCCCCAGCGAATATAGCGAAGACGAGGTGATGGTGGTCGTAGCGCCAGTTCCCGGTGAAACCATCGATCCGATCGAACTCAGCACATTTCTTGCCGAACGGATGCCGTATTTCATGGTGCCCAAATATGTCCGGATCGTCGACGAACTGCCGAAAACGCCGTCCGCCAAGGTGCAGAAGGCCGAACTTCGCAAAGAAGGCGTGACCGCGGACACATGGGATCGCGAGGCCGCCGATATCCGGCTGCGGCGCGAGGTTCTGAGCAGCTAAAAAATTTCGGCCTGTATACTGATCAGTAGAATAAACGAGAGAAGATAAAGGGAGTAGGCAGTGGGTAAATCGAAATCACGGGCGCTGACATTGGCTATAGCATCCAGTTCGCTGCTGGCGCTCCAGCCCGCCCATGCGCAGGCGTCCGGCGCGGCCGACACGGAATCGGCAAACGCGCCGATCGTCGTCACGGCAACCAGGCAGAATGCATCGCTGGAAGATACTGCAGGATCGGCATCGGTACTCGGCGCCGACGAGCTTGGGCCGGGCGGCATCCAGAATGTCAGCGATCTTTCCGCGGCGGTTCCCAATGTCTCGGTGGGCGATCAGTTCGGCGTCAATCGGACCTTCATCCGCGGGATCGGGCTGACCAGTATTGACCTCGGCGCCGACGGCGCGGTCGCATTCCTGCAGAACGGCGCGATTATCAGCCGACCCGCAGCCCAGCTTTCGGGCTTTTACGATCTTCAACAGGTCGAGGTGCTGCGCGGACCGCAGGGAACGCTCTACGGCCGCGGCGCAACGGCGGGCGTCATTAATCTCGTCACGACGCGGCCGAGCGATGAACTGGAAGGTTATGGCCGGCTGACCTACGGCAATTACGATGCGATCACCGTCGAAGGCGCGGTGGGCGGCCCGATCACCGATGGTGTGATGGCGCGCGTCGCCGGCAGGTATGAAAATCGCGACGGATATGGTGTGAATCTGTTCACCGGGAACCCGGTCGACGATCGTAACGCTTGGGCCATTCGCGGTTCGTTGCTGTTCGAAGCGGCGCCGGATCTCGAAATACTGGTGGTCGGCGATTATTTCCGCGAAGACGACAATAATTACGCTTTCCACTATTTCGGCCCGACGGTCGTTCCCGAGGCTGCGCTGCCCGGCGCGGTGCTCGGTGGGCAGACGATCTTCGATATTGCTGCCGCCGAAGGCCGCGAGCCGGACCTGCGCAACATCTATTCGAACGAGGAGGCGATCAACGATCGCGAGGGTTGGAGCGCGCAAGCCGTGATCAGTTGGACTCCGGGCGATGTCTCGATCGTTTCGACCACTTCCTATCGCGATTTCGATCGGTTTAACCGCAACGATCTCGACGTCTCGGACGTCTGGGCGTTCGGGCGGAACGACTATACCGAGCAGAGCGAGTCCTTCAGCCAGGAAATCACCGTCGGCTATGAAAACGGGCCGCTGTCGCTTCTCGGCGGCGCGATGTATTTCACCGAAGATCTGTTCGGCGAAGTCCGGGTGCCGACGGTCAATCTAGCCGGCTATTTCAATTTCCTGCTGGGCACCAATTTGCCGGTCGACCTGTTCGATGACGGCAATTTCCTCCAGCGCGGGACGGTTGAGACCGAGGCTTTCGGCGCCTTTCTGCAAGCTTCTTATGAGGTCGTGCCCGATCTGACGATCACTGCCGGTGCGCGATACAATTATGAAGAGCGCGTCGGCGTCGGCCGCTTCACCTTCGAAGCGCAGGGGCTCGATGTCCCGACCGACCGGTCGGCAAGCTGGGACTCGATCACGCCGAAATTCCTCGTCGAATATCGGACGGCCGGGGACACGCTGCTTTATGCCAGCGTGACGCGGGGCTTTAAATCCGGCGTGATCAATATCGGCAGCGTAAACGATGTCATCGATCCGGAATTCGTCTGGAGCTATGAAGCCGGTTTCAGGACGGAGACGGCGGACAGCAGTTTCGCGTTGAACGGTTCGGCCTTCTATTATGACTATACCGATCTCCAGATCGGTTTCGTCAACGAGAACAATATCGTCGAAACGATCAACGCCGCGTCGGCGCGGATCTGGGGCGTCGAGCTCGAGGCCGTGATGCGCCCGGCGGACAATCTCACGGTCCGGGCCTTTGCGACCTATCTCAATTCCGAATTTCAGGATTTCTGCAACGGCTATTATGCCGCGGGCGTTTCCTCTCGCCGGCAATTCCCGGCCTGTCCGGACAATCCGCTGATCAGCGATCTGTCCGGAAATCAGCTGCCCAACGCGCCCGAGCTGACCGTGGCGCTGTTTGCGGACTATCGGATCGATCTGGGCGGCAATGGTTTTCTCGACCTGTCCGGCGATGTGAATTTGCAGGACGAGGTGTTTTTCACCGAGTTCAACAATCAGGACGCCCGCCAGCAAAGCTTCGTTCTGGCCAATGCGAGCATCACCTATCGCTCGCCCGACGAGCGCTGGTCACTGGCCGTTTGGGGCCGCAACCTTTTCGATACCTTTGCGATCGCCAACAACATCACCACGGCACCGCTTTACGGCTTCGTGCGGGTGGGTTCGCTGCGTCCGCCGCGCACCTATGGCGCGACCTTCGGCGTCAACTTCTAACGGGTCACGGCATGGAGCCCCTTTTCCGGATCGGACGTCATCGCGTTTGGCGGATCGAGGAATGGGGCGGCAAATTCGCGCCGCCGCAGGATCTGTTCGCCGAACATGACGAACAGACCTTCGCCGGCGAAGCGGCAGCGTTCACGCCGGATTATCTGCGGGATGGCGAGCTTTACGCCTTCCTGCAGAGTTGGTTGATCGATGCCGACGGTGTTCGAATCCTCGTCGATACAGGCGCGGGAAACGGCAAGGACCGTCCGCATATCCCGGTGTTTGGGCAGCTGGATACCGATTTCCTCGCGCGGTTCGGCGAGACCGGCGTCAAGCCGGACGAGATCGACATCGTCGTCTGCACGCATCTGCATATCGACCATGTCGGTTGGAACACGCGCTGGGATGGCGAAGACTGGATACCGACATTCCCGAACGCCCGCTACCTGTTTCCAGCGATTGATCGGGAGGTTTGGGATCCTGCCGGTTCGCATTATGCCGCGATGTTGGGACGCGACGTCAATGCCAATGTGTTCGAGGACAGCGTCAAGTCCGTGCTCGACGACGGACTCGTCGAACTGGTCAAAAACGGGTTCGAGGTCGGCCCGGGCATCACGATGCGCGACGCCCCGGGGCATACGCCCGGACACATGGTCCTGGACGTTCGCAGCGAAAGCGATTCCGCCCTGTTCACCCGCGACGTGCTGCATCATCCGATGCAGGTCATCCGGCCCAACTCGAACAGCATCTATTGCGAAAATCGGGCCGTTGCGGCCGGAACCCGGCGGAGGATCGTCGCGGAGGCAGCATCGCAAGGCGCACGGATCGTCCCGGCGCATTTCGGCGGTACGCACAGCGTTTTCGTCCGGCAGACGGATCAGGGCTTCAGGCCTGTAAAGGGGTGAGGAGAGCAGACATGGCCATTAGCGAAACGATCAGTCCATTCAACCCCGACGCGCCGCATCTCAGGGTCGATCCCTATCCGACATTTGGGGATTTGCGCGAACAGGATCCCGTCCACCGGGCGGAATTCAGCTATTGGGTCGTCAGCCGCTATAACGATGTCCGCAGTGTCCTCATGGACCGCACGGGGTACGGGCAGGGCGATTTCGTCAAGAATATCCAGCTCTTCTACGGGCCGGATTTCGATGTTCTGGCGCATCCCTCCTACCGATGGCTGTCGGAAGTCTTTCTCATGCAGGACCCGCCACGGCATACGCGGGTCCGCGGTCTGGTGACGGGCGGGCTCACGGCGAAGCGCGTTCGCGCGATGGAGCCGCGCATTCGGGAGATCACCAACCACCTGATCGACGCCTTTATCGATGAAGGGCAAACCGACATGATCGCGAATTTCGCATACGAGCTGCCGGTTCTCGTAATGTGCGACATGCTCGGCATCGAATCGGAGGATGAACGGCTCGCTTCGGTCATCGACGCGATTGCGCAAAGCTTTATCGTCTTCGAGGCGCGTGCGTTGGACGAGCAAGAGCTTGAGACAGCCGACCGGGAAATCATTCGGCTCGAGACATTTTTCGCTGAATTGTTCGAACGCCGAAAGGTCGAACCCAAGGATGATCTGACGACCGCGCTCGTGCAGTCCGGTACGGCGGAAGATGCTCTGACCCACCATGAGCTCGTAACGGTTGCGATAGGCCTGTTCGGCGCGGGGTTCGAGACGACCGCACACATGATCGGCAACGGGCTGCTCTGTTTCAGCCGCTTTCGTGATCAATGGCGGAAGTTGCGCGAGGATCCCAAAGGGCTGGCAGCGAGCGCCGTCAATGAGGTTCTGCGCTATGAGAGCTCCCTGATTGCTACCTATCGGACCGCCCTGGAGCCGCATACGATCCGTGGCCAGGATATCATGCCGGGGGAGAAGGTGCTGACGCTGATCGGTGCCGCCAATCGCGATCCGAGACAATTTGATCGACCGGACGAATTCGACATCACGCGCGAGGATGCCACCCATATGAGTTTCGGAGGCGGTATCCACTTTTGCGCCGGAGCCGAGCTCGCGCGGCTCGAAGGCCGCATCGCCTTTACGGAGCTGGCCCGGCGATTACCCCATTTGACGGTCGAGACCGAAAGCCCCGCCTGGCGCGAAGGCTTCCTGTTCAGGGGCATGAGCCGTTTGCCTGCCTCCTGGTGACGAATTCCGGACAGGCCGCCGTGCGCCGGATTTTCGTCTTCTGGAATTATCTGCCGCGTCTGATTGCCTTTGCGCAACTGTCTGAAAGCAGCCGATTCAGAATTCGAAACCGAGTTCGACGCCTAATCTCCGGGTGGGTCCGAACCAGGCGACAGTCACATCCTGGCTGCCTGAGGTCTGAGCGTAAGTGCGATAGGCTTGATCGAACAGATTCTCAGCGAAGAGCGTGATCCGCCAGCCGTCAGCCTCTTCATTTAGGGTGATACTGGCATTAACGAGCGAATAGGCCGGGATGCGCGCCGCCGGAGACGGATCAAATTGTGGCGTGAAGCTCGACGTGTAGCTGTAATCTGCGCCGAATGAGAGCACCAGCGTATCGGTGAGGTCCGCATCATATCTCCCGCCGGCCGAGATCGTCCATTCCGGCGATGTGGGCAGTTCGGTAGCGCCGAAAGTGAAACCCGTCTTTTCCTCGAGCGAGTTCTCCAGGAATCCCACAGATCCGAACAATGTTAGCGCATTGGTCGGGCGGGCTTCGAGTTCGGCTTCGAACCCATAGATTTCGGCGGTGGCCGCATTACCCGTACGCACCACTGTAGCGCCGCCACTATTGGTCACGGCGGTGAGCTGAATATCCGTATAGTCGTTGTAGAACGCTGCCGCGTTGAAGCGAATACGGCGATCGGCGAGCTCCGATTTGAAGCCGACTTCGTAAGACGTCACCGTCTCGGCGTCGAACGAGGTCAGATCTGCGGGCGAAAAAGGTCTGCCGTTGAATCCGCCGCTGCGAAAGCCCCGCGTTGCGGATGCATAGAGCAACAAATCGTCGGAGACCCGGTAGTCGATACCGATTTTGGGCGAGAAGTTGTCGAAGCTATCGGAAAGATCGGTCGGCGGCACCAATACGAAACCACCGAAGTTCGTGGTGACGCCGTCCAGCCGCTTGGTTTCGTCGGTGTAGCGCGCGCCGAGCGTGACCCTAAAATCGTCGAACAGCTCGTAGCTTAACTGTCCGTAACCGGCCCAGCTCTCTGTATGGTTGTTCGTCAGGATGGTGATCGGAGTGCCGGACAACAGGATCGAACTGTTGAATCTACCGTCTTCGGCAAAGTAATAGCCGCCCAGAATCCAGTTCAGCCGCCCGAGATCATCCTCGCCCGAAAGCTGAATTTCCTGGCTGAACTGCCACTGGCGGGAATCGATGAACTGATCGAGAAAGATCGCAGGCGTCCCGTCAAAATCTTGGCCGGATCGACCTTCCTGATGTCTATAGGAGGTGATCGATTTCAAGGTGACGTTATCGAAATCATGGGCGGCGGTGAAAGCGACACCATAGACTTCCAGGTCATCCACCATCGGCGCGCTCAATCGGACTGCATCCAGATCCGGTTCGCTGTTCAGAAATTGCGCGCCGATCGGATTGGCTGGAAACGCCGCATTATAGGCGGCAGTTGCGGCCGAGGGCTGAAAAGCGACAAGTGTATGCGGCGCCGGCGTACCTTCATGGTCCAGATAGTCGAATGCCAAGTCGAGCGTGGTGGCATCCGAGGGCATGGCGTGAAGCTGCAGCCGCGCCGCGTAATCCTCGGCCTTGCCAAGCTGCTGACTACCGGTTTGGGACGTAAGATTGGTGCCATAACCAGAATCGGTGCGCGCCATCACCGTCAGGCCGGCAGCAAGGCCGTCCGCGAGACCGCCGCTGATACCGGCCATCAGCGAGAAGCGATCCTGACTGCCGCCGCTGATCTCGAGCCGCCCTTCGAAAGCCTCGCGAGGAGTGCGGGTGACTACGTTCACCGCGCCGCCGATCGTGTTCCGGCCGAACAATGTGCCTTGCGGCCCGCGTAGCACCTCGACGCGTTCGACATCGGCGAGATCCAAGGCCGCGCCCGTGACGCGCGCGAGATAGACGCCGTCGAGATAGACCCCGACACCGGGTTCGGCGGTGGTAATGAAGTCGATCTGTCCAATGCCGCGAACAAATACCGACGAGGCGCCCGTCGTCCCCGAAGCGGCCGTGCTGAACTGGACATTGGGAACGTAGCGATACACTTCGGTCAGCGTCTCGATCTGCCGGTTTTCGAGTTCCGCTGCGGAAAGCGCGCTCACCGCAACGGGCGTGTCTTGCAGGGATTCCTCGCGGCGGCGTGCGGTAACAACGATAGTACCGACCTGCCCTGTTTCGGCTTGCGGTTGCTCGGTTGCCTGAGCCTGTGCCGCCGGGGCCAGAGTGGTCGAAGCGAGAAGCGTGGACACCAAGATTGTAGGTCGGATGCTCATTATATGTCTCCCCTGAGTCATTCTGTCGTTGGGGCGGCTCAGCCCTGAAAGGTTGCGAGGCCGGCCATGCTTTTCGGTCCCGGCTTGGGATAGGTCTTGCTCGAATGTGTGAGGCCGGCTTTGACCAATGCCTGGGCGACACAGACCGTCGCCGGAACGGGATCGATCACAGGCACGCTGTACCCGCGGCTTTCCAGCCGTTCGGTGATCGCGTCGGCGCATCCCAGAAAACCGGTGCAACCAAGCACGATCACATCGGCGCCATCCTGTTCGACCGCCGCGAGCGCGATCTCGGCGAGACAATCCTGAACCTCGGCGATGCGTTGCTCGATCTCGAGCACGGGAATGTTGATAACGCGGATCGAGGCGAGTTTGTCATGCACGGCATAAACCCGCGCGAGATCGTCAAGCAGCGGCCTCACGCTGTCGAGCACGGTCACGATGCTGAACTTGTGCCCGAGCATCGCAGCCAGATGCATCGATGTTTCGGCCGGACCCAGCACCGGTATGCGGACGAGCTCGCGCGCGGCCTTGAGGCCCGGATCGCCCATGCAATCGATGATCACGGCGTCCGCTCCCGATTCTTCAGCGGCTAGCGCAGCTTGCATGATCCCGGGAACGGCCAGCGCCTCATCTACTTCGGATTCGATCGAGCTTGGGCCCTTTTCGAGCAGCGAATGCGTAAAATGCAGATCCTTGCCGGCAAGCGGCGCGACGTCGTCGAGGCTGCGAATGCCTTCGGTGATGACCGGGGTGATGATGTGAATCGTGGCGGTCATGAGCGTTGCTCCTTTTGGTTCAGTGCCTCGATCGGGACAAAAGCCTCCTCCGATCCGAAGGCGGCCGGCCCCATGAATTCAAGCGCTTCGGGCGCCCGCAACCGGCCCGGCGCGCCGCAGCCGATTACGGCCACGCGCTGGCCGTAGCGCAGGCTTTCGGTCGGGATCGGCATGGCCGTTTCCCGGTCGACGATGCAGATCAGGTCGGGCACGATCGCCTTCAGCTCGCCATCGACGACGATCGAGATATTCTCGTTTTGAAAGCCGATCTCGGCGCCGCCGTCGCCGTCGAGCGCGGCAAGTGTGCAGCTACCGAATACCCAGCCGGCCGAAGTGTCGCGCGAGATGTCGGTAACCTTGCCGTCGAACAGCCGATAGGCGCTGCCATAGCCCTCCAGCCCGTCCAGCGCCGTCAACAGACGGTCGACCGGATGCGCGTCGCCCTCGCGGATGGCTTTCCCAACCGCAATCGCCGCGCTCACCGTGGCCGGCAGCGCTGCGCGCTTCGCTTCGGCACCCGTCATCGGATAGCAGGACAGGCTGACGCTCGCTCCCATCGCGGCGACCAGGGGGCGCGCAAGTTCCTCGGCCTTGCGGGCATTCTCAGCCTCTATGATCGCGACATTGCCGTGTTCATCGGCAATCGCCAGCGGCGTGCAGCTGACGCCTGCAACATTGAAATTGATCATGTGAATCGAAGGAAAAGCGCGGCCCATGCCATCGGCGTCGATGAGGGGAAGGCCGCGGCTCGCAGCATAGGCGACCGGCATCACCGAATTCAGTCCGCCGATTTCGGCCGATATGATCATGTCGGCGCTCCGCCCTAGGGCTTTCTCCAGGGCCGACACCGCGCGGTGCGCGTCTTCGACGGCGTAGAGCTTCTCTATCATGACGGTCGGGGCACCCATCGCCGCCGCGACGAACACATCGGCATCGTCGGGCACGTCTTCGAGCGCTGCCAACTTGACCGCGCCATGATGCGCAATGGCTTCCTTGCAGAGCAGCGATCCCACATACGGGTCGCCGCCGCCGCCGGTCCCTAGAAACGCCGAGCCGATCGCGAGATCATCAATATCGACCTGCGCTATAACATCAGCCATGGCTGGCCTCCTCGAACGCACCGAGATTGCCAACCGCACGGCAAACGACCCGTGTTGCACCGCCAGGAAGATATTGCAGCGGAAATTCCTCGACCTCGACGATCTCGACTGAAGCTTCGCGGGCGCCGGCCGCAACCGCCTGTTGCACGGCGAGCTCGCGTGCTTCGCACAGCATGGCGTCGCGTACACCGCTTTCCATATTATAGATGCGGTCGATCTCGCCGCTGACTTGGCCAATGGCGGCGCCGACCGCGTTCGCGACCTCGGCGCCTTCAGGCCGGTGGACCTCGTTCACCCCCCTGATATCGCCCGCCACAAGCACCGCCCCGCCGCCGACAAGTATCAAGGGAACCGCTGTCTTGCTCGTCTTCATACGATCAATGCCGTTCTCGATCATGCCGGTGATGAGAGCCGCGGCGTCGGCGACCGCCGCTGCGGGAAGTCCATCGACGCGCGACCGATCGCCAAAATCCGCGTTACCCGCCGCCACCGCGATGTCACTCGCCGTGAGGATGGACCCGCCGAAGACGAGCGCGTCCCGGTGCAATCTGTTGCCAACGGAATCGGGCCCGATAGCAAGCGATGCCGGATCGCCGATGTCGCGTACGCGGCTGCCGCCGCCCAGCCCGAGCGAGAGGATGTCAGGCATACGGAAATTCGTCCGGACCCCGCCAATGTCGACATGCATGCTCGACTGGCGCGGAAATCCGTCCATAAGCACGCCGATATCGGTCGTCGTGCCGCCGATATCGGCGACCAAGGCGTTGGAGAGTCCGGCTAGAAGGGCCGCGCCGCGAAGCGAATTGGTCGGTCCCGCGGCAAAGGTACGCACCGGATAGCGGTGCATATGCGCAACGCTCATCAACGTGCCGTCATTCTGACTGATGAAGAATGGCGCATCGATACCGAGTGCGTGCAGCGCCTGCGCAAAGGCATCGGCGACATGGGCGGCAAGCGTTTTGAGGCTCGCATTCATGATGGCCGCGTTTTCGCGTTCGAGCAGCCCGATCCGTCCGACCTCGCTCGACAGAGTAATATCGGCTTCGGGCATACAATCCCGGACGATTTCGGCGGCGCGTTCCTCGTGGCTGGCGTTGAGCTGGCTGAAGACCCCGGAGATGGCGATATGCGTCACACCCGAAGCGCGAATGCCCTTCGCACATTCAGCCACCGCTGTTTCGTCGAGTGCCGCTATGGGCTGGCCAGTGAATTCGAAGCCACCGCGCACGACATGCCTGCCGCCGTCGACCGCGTCCGACAGTGCCTTAGGCCAGCCAGCGAGTGGCGGAATTCCTCGTGCCGCCGGAAAGCCTATCCGGATCGTGGCGACGCGATTCAACGTTTGCGCCTGAACAAAGGCGTTGGTGAACTGGGTCGTGCCGATCATGACGCTGCGTATCGATTCGGGCCTGCACTGGCTTTTCGTGAGCAGCGCACCGATCGCCTCCCGAATACCGCCACTGATATCGTCGGATGTCGCGCGTTTTTCGAAACTCTGGACGTCGCGACCGGACATCAGCACGGCATCAGTGTTGGTCCCTCCGACATCTACTCCGATATGCATGGATACGTCGCCTCCTTCACCGACAAGAGAGCGGGCGAGGCTGCCGGGCACAAACCATTATCTTAGTAGGATGCGGTATACTGCCTAGTAGGTATAACTTATGGAAGTGATGGAAGGATGCTACTAGATCATGTAGTATCTAATGCGGTTCGGCGTGTTTCGCCTTGGCCAGCGCGTCGACCCGGTCGTGCACACGCAGTTTTCTATAGATGTTTTTCAGGTGGAATCGGACGCCATGTTCACTGATACCGAGCCTGCGTCCCACGACTTTGTCCGAACCACCTTGCTCCAGCGCGTCAAGGACTTCGCGCTCGCGTGGCGTAAAGACCGCTCCATTCACTCGCGTTTCTTGATCCCCGAACCACCGGCGCAGTGAACCGAACAGTTTGGCGTGATCGTCTTGACCTGGAGGCTCGTCCAGACGCGCCCGTATTCGCGAGGCGACCGGGTCTCCGCCGAATTCTGCAAATGCGCGGCTAAATCCGTGCCTCGATCCGATCCCCAGGGCTCGCTCAAAACGACGATCGGCCGCGTCGCTTTCGCCGATCCGATCGTGCGCCGCAACCAGCAACAGCAAGCCTCGTAATTCACTGCGACGCAGCTTGCGCTGTGCGGACCGTTCGACGAATTCGTCCAGCCTGGCGCACGCCTCCTTAGTTTCACCTGCGGCGAGCAGCGCATAGCCGTTCGACAAGGCGATCAGCTCGCTGGCCTGCCAGGCAACTACGGCGTCGGGCACATTGACCGCCGTCGGAGGCTCGGTGCCGTCCTCCCCGCGCAACCATGCCTCGCCGGACAGACAATTGCCGACATCCCTCACAAAGTCGGCGACCCGCCCCAAATCCTGCGCGCGGAGCTGCTCTTTTTGCGCGTCAAGCGCCGCAAGCGTTGAGGATAGACCGATCTCGGCGGCCAACAGCCGCGCATAGGGCTCATAGGCTGCAGAATAGACGTCAAACCAAGCTTCGCTTTGCGGCATTCGGTGCGCGGATTTGCGTAAATGCGAACGCGCGCTCGAGAGGCGGCCAGTCTCGAATTCGAGATAGGCGGTGATGGCGTGGAGCACGGTCTCCACCCCGGCATCCTTGGGGAATTTCTTGCGGAAAGATCGCTGCGCGCCCTTCAACATCGCGCGCGCGGTCGCAATCTCGCCGCGTGCCAACTCGATATTGGCGCGGTGAATGTCGAGAAACATCAGATTGTAATCCGAGCCGGCGTCGCGCGAATAGCCGACCGCCTCGGCAAAATAGCCGAGCGCACGATCAAGGTCGCCCGACTGTGTCCGCAATATGCAGCGCAGAGTCGTAATATAGGCTTTCCAGGCCGGATCGTCATTGTTGCGCAAAACGATACGATTAAACGGCTCCAGGTCGCTCTCACTCGCCGCCCGGCAGCCATATATCAGGATCGTCGTGCGAATAACCTCCGCATCGCGCAGTCCGTCCGGATCTCCTTCAAGCAATGGCAGGCTTTCGGCGAGCAGGGCTTCGGCCTCCGCGATCCGTCCTTCTTTCAGATGAATGACGCATTGGAGTAGCCTGAACCGCGGCTCTTCCGCCAATTCCAACGGTGCGGCGCGATCGACGAGTAGCTTGATGACATCGAAGCCGCCGGTGACCCACAATTTCAATCCCTGCGCTCGCCGCAAATACTCGCTGCTCGCGCTTCCGCCGCCGGACTGGATGGCGAGCGATGCCGCCTCGGGAATGCGTCCCGCCGCGTCGCAGGCCAGTGAGGCGTGTGCCATGATCGCTTGTCGATCGATCCGAGGCAGCATATCGAAGCGGCGCTGGAGGTGCTGTTTTAGGAGCGGGTAGACATGCAGCTCGTCTTCCTTCCAGATGACTAACCCCTCCAATCTCATGGCAATGTCGGGAAGCAGCGTGCCAAGAACGTCATCGGGGCTGACCGCATTGAGCATCTCACTGCTGCATCCGTCCAACAGGCTCGTCATCATCAACGCACGAACCCAGTCGGCTGGCAGATCCGAGAGCACCTCCTGTTCAATATAGGCGCCGATGCCAGATTGAGCGATAAACTGGCCCCTTTTATCCAGCCGGTTGCGGGGCCGGGCTAGCCAGTCGGTCAGCGTTCGCACCGCGGCAGGCCAGCCTTGTGCCCAGTGCGCAATTTTAATCGCCGCAGCACGCCCGACTGCGCCCTGGCACTGGCGGATTATCTGTTTCCGTTCGATGCGCAATTCGTCGACGCCGATCAGCTGGACCCCGCCTTCCATTCGTAGGCGCGCGATCGGCAGGTTGAACAGATCACGGGCTGCTATGACCGCGCTGCCGGAGCGGCTTTCCAGTACGCGCGTTAGCAATCCCGGATCGGCGAAATCCGCTATGAACGCATGCGGTTCGTCAAGGAGCAAGATATGGTCCGACGGTGCCTTCGCCATCAGGTCGAGCAATGTCACATGTCCTGCGAACTGGCTTGCCTTATAACAAACGCATGGCACTTTCGACAGCCGTGCGAAAGTCTCGAGCAGGCTGGTCTTGCCGTACCCGGCCGGAGCATGAACGATCGAACAGCGCGCACTGTGGAGGCTCGCGGCCAACTCCGTCTTGTCGAATTCTAGTCCACGCCAATCCATTCGTTTTCGATGCTAGCGAATTTGCAACTGCAATGGCAAATTGGCGGTTGAGCCGTGATGTGTCCGCTGGCGAATATGGCGTGGAAGCGATTTCCCTTATGGCTGGACGTTCGTGTCCACTGACTTGAATGTCCGCTATGGCTCGGTAGCCGAACGGCGGATTTCTCACCTTGGAAGTCCAAAAACCGGACAGGCCGCTTCCGGCCGTAAGCGGACTTGTTCGGAAATGGCCGGAAGCGGTCACATCGTGAAGAAAAAGTTCGACGTGGTATTAAACATGGTATTCGACTGACAATTTCACGAATAGTTTTTATACTTCAATGACTTGCTTGCCCATTGCGAATCCCGCCCTCGCCGCCATTTTCCTGTTCGCATACCTTCGTGGATGTGCGCTAAAGCCCTTAAAATCTGAAGTGTATTGGCGATGCGCGGTTCGCGCTCATCCATTGATGATCGCCCGCATCCGCGTCAAAATATGGAGACGGATTTGAGAAACAAGCGCCATGGGTGAGTTTACGGCCACCAGGGTCAAATCGTTGAACGAACCCGGCCGCCACACTGATCGTGGATGCGGTGACAGCGCAAAGAGCCGTCTAGAGCGCTGTCAAAAAAATTGCATAGACGTTTAGAATATAGACCAAAAACAGCGCGATGCTCGTCCAGCCGACGGTCCTGAACAGGCGGGTTTTCGGGCGGTAGAGCAGCCCGGCGATCACCACGCCGCACATGATTACGGCCGCCATCGCGGTGACGGCATGGCTGTTCGAAGCGTCGTCCAGCAGGATGCCCCTCGAATAGATGACATCCTCGATGGCGAGAATGAGAATGTTGAACAGGTTGCTGCCGAGCAGATTGGCGATCGCCATGTTCACCGAGCCCAGCCGCAGTGCCGCGAGCGAAACCGACAATTCGGGGAGCGAGGTCGCCGCGGCGATGAAGATCGTGCCCATGATGCTGCGATCGAGGAAGGTCTGGTCCGCGATCCTCGCGCCCACGACCGGGAGCCAGAGACCGCCTAGGACGATCGCCAGCGCCGCGATCGCGAACATCGCCTGGGCCTTGTTGAGCGATCCGGTCGGCGCTTTCTTCACGGCCTCGCCGGCGCGTTCCCGGATACGGGCCTCGTAATTGTGGATGGCGCGAGTGGCGATTATATAGACGATCACGATCACGAGCGACGTCGCGCCGATATGACCGAATGACAGGGTCAGCCCGAGGTCGCGCACCATGAGGGTGAGCCCGGCAATGCCGATCAGCATCGTGCCGAAACCCGCCGACAGGATGTGCGCCTGCCGCGCCTGCCGGTAGACCGATTCGCCGCGGACCACGAAATCGAGAACCACCAGCATCGCGAGGTTGAAGACGCAGCTCCCGAACACGGCGCCGACCGCGATGTCGGGCGCAGCCGCGGCGCTGACCGATGAAATCCCGGCCGCGAGCTCCGGCAGCGACGTCACCGACGCGAGCAATATGAGGCCGATCCAGTTGTCGGAGATATTGCGCCGCGCTGCGATGATTTCGGCGTTGCGGGTCAACCGCGGTGCGGCGAACAGGATCAGCAGGGCGGCGGCAAGGAACTGCGTCCAGAGGATCGCGAGGCTCACGGCGGTCGTCTCCCGATGGTCCCGCGCTGCGGCGGACGGTGCGAGCTTAGCCGTGCGGAAATGCGCGGGGCTTGATGCCCGTCAATATCTCGACCGCGCGGCGGTCCGATACTGTCGGCGAACGCAGGATGAGAGGCGAAGCCATGCGATTTTGGAAGCGCGCGCAGTTCAGCGACCGCCGGGATGCGGGGCGGCACCTGGCATTGCGCCTGATCGGCATGCGCGTGAAAAACCCGGTCGTTATCGGACTGTTCCGCGGCGGGATTCCGGTCGCCTACGAGGTTTCCCAACTGCTGGAGGCGCCGCTTTTCCCCGCCATCGTCCAGTCGATCGATGCACCGGCGGAGACCGGCCTTCCCCTGGGCGCGATCGTCCATGCCGACGCCCCTGAAATCGTCTGGAACGATGACGTCGTCCATGCCTATTGCGCGAGCCAGGCCTGCCTGGACGAGGCCCGCGAAAAGGCCGAGGCGAAACTCGAACGCCTCCGGGCGGCTTTCGGCGAGAGCGCGCTGCATTCGGTGGCCGGCCGGCACGTCATACTCGTCGACGACGGATCGGCGCCGGCCGCGACCATGCGGGCCGTCATGCAGGTCCTTCGCAAGCACCGGCCGAAGGACATCACCTTGGCGATCCCCGTGATAGTCGGGAACAGTCTCAGCGAGGTGGAAGGCCTTGCCGACGAGACCGTCTGCCTTCACCGCACGGACGATCTCGAGTCCGTCGACGACGCCTATCGCGACTTCGGCGCCGTCAGCGATGCCGATCTGTGCAAAACGATCCGGCAGGCTCCCGGAGAGCGGGCGGCGTGAGCCGATGACGGCCGCGCTGGTTCGGGCGTTCTCCGAGATCGGGTTGGCCGATATTGCGGAGGTCGGCGGCAAGAATGCGTCGCTGGGCGAGATGATCGGCGCATTGGGCGGCAAGGGCGTTTCCGTGCCCCAGGGGTTTGCCACGACCACCGATGCCTTTCGCCTGTTTATCGAGGAAAACGGCCTGGCACCGATGATCGCGGAAACGCTGGCCGAGCTCGGATCGCCGAGCGGATCGGAGCTCGAAAAGGCCGCGCGTACGATCCGGGAAGCGATCCTGGCCGCGCCAATGCCGGGTCCGGTCGCCGCGGCGATCCGGGAGGCCTATGCCGGTCTCGAAACGCAATATGGCCGCGGCGTATCGGTGGCCGTTCGCAGCAGTGCGACCGCCGAAGATCTGCCGCAGGCGTCCTTCGCCGGTCAGCATGACAGCTTTCTCAACATCAGCGGCGCGGACGATGTCGTGCAAGCGGTGCATCGCTGTCTCGCCTCGCTCTATACGGCGCGCGCGATATCCTATCGCGCCGATCACGGCCTCGCCGATCTGAAGATCGCCCTGTCGGCGGGCGTCCAGAAAATGGTCCGCGCCGACCGGGCCTCCTCGGGCGTCGTATTCACGCTCGATACCGAATCCGGCTTTCGCGACGTCGTGATGGTGACGGGCGTCTGGGGGCTCGGCGAGGCGATCGTCCAGGGGCTCGCCGAACCCGACGAATTTCACGTCCACAAGCCAACCTTGCGCGCGGGATACCGCTATGTGCTGCGCCGGCGGATCGGTGCCAAGGAGTGCCGGATGGTCTATGCGCGGCGGGCCGGAGGCGATCGCACCGAACTGCGCCGCACCACGCTCGCGCAACGCAGCAGTCCCTGTCTGAGCGATGCCGAGATCGTGCAGCTCGCCGAACAGGCGCTGACCGTGGAGGCGCATTACAGCGCGGCCATGGCCGCCGATACGCCGATGGATATCGAATGGGCGAAGGACGGCCCCGACGGCGAACTCTTCATCATCCAGGCGCGACCCGAAACCGTCCATGCCCGTGCCCAACAGCGTCTTCGGCAGTACCGGCTGATCGGGACGGGCATACCGATTGCCGAGGGGCAGGCGGTCGGCAATGCGGTGGCCGGCGGCATCGTGCGGCCGGTCGCGTCGACCGCCGATCTGGACAAGGTCGGCGACGGCGATGTGCTGGTCTCCAAGGCGACCTCGCCGGACTGGGAGCCGGTGCTCAAACGCGCCGCCGCGATCGTCACCGAAAGCGGTGGACGGACCTGCCATGCCGCGATCGTCGCGCGCGAGCTGGGTGTGCCGGCGATCGTCGGCGTGGCCGATGCGCTGGATATTCTTCAGGATGGCGACCGGGTCACGATATCCTGCGCGGAGGGGCTGACCGGTCGCATCTATCCGGGCGACGTGCCGTTCGAGGTCGACGAGGTCGACCTTGCGGATCTTCCGGAGCCGCCGGTGAAGCTCATGGTCAATGTGGGCAATCCCGATATCGCCTTCCAATCGGCCCGCCTGCCGGTCGATGGGGTCGGTCTGGCGCGCAGCGAATTCGTCATGGCCGAGGCGGTCCGCGTGCATCCGATGGCGCTGCTCCGGCCCGAAGGGATCAGCGCGAAACGGACGCGCCAGCGC
Source organism: Parasphingopyxis algicola (assembly GCF_013378075.1). Classification (GTDB taxonomy): domain Bacteria; phylum Pseudomonadota; class Alphaproteobacteria; order Sphingomonadales; family Sphingomonadaceae; genus Parasphingopyxis; species Parasphingopyxis algicola. Next base: position 3,365,749 of record NZ_CP051131.1, read on the forward strand.
ATCGAAAAGCTCGTCGCGCCCCATGGCGGCGGTGAGGATTATTTCATCGACAGCTTTGCCGAGGGCGTCGGGACGATCGCCGCGGCCTTCTACCCCCGGCCGGTGATCGTGCGGACGTCGGATTTCAAGAGCAACGAATATGCGGCACTGCTCGGCGGCAAGGATTTCGAACCCGCCGAGGAAAATCCGATGATCGGGTTTCGCGGCGCGGCGCGCTATGCGCACCCGGACTATCGGGAGGCTTTCGCGCTCGAATGCCGGGCGCTGCGCCGTGTGCGCGAGGCGATGGGCCTCACCAACCTGATCGTGATGATTCCCTTTTGCCGGCGTATCGAAGAGGCGCGGCAGGTGCTCGACATCATGGCCGGTCACGGCCTGAAGCGCGGCGAGAATGGCCTGCAAATCTATATGATGACCGAGATCCCGAGCAACGTGATCCTCGTCGACGATTTCGCCCGCTATTTCGACGGCTTTTCGATCGGTTCGAACGACCTGACCCAGCTCACGCTCGGTATCGACCGCGATTCCGACCTCCTCGCCGAGGGTTTCGACGAACGCGATCCCGCGGTCGAAAAACTGATCGCCGCGGCGATCGAGGGCGCGCACCGCAACGATCTGAGCTGCGGCATTTGCGGGCAGCGGCCGTCCGACGACCCGGCCTTCGCCGCCTGGCTCGTCGACCAGGGTATCGACAGCATCAGCGTAACGCCGGACAGCGTGCTCGCCGTGCTGCGGCAGTTCGACAACCGATAGGCGGCACGGACGACCGTCAGCCGACGGTCTGGCACTTTGCTTCGGAGCGTCGATTCAGCGCAGGTCGGGCTCGGATATCCAGTGTTTTCTCGCTGGAGCGAACCTGTTTCGCACGGCCTTGAGCAATTCGGACAGTGCGAGGCCGGACAGCGATACGAGGACGCAGATCGCCAGTTCTCCGGCCGACAGGGGCGCTGTGTAGAACAGCGCGTTGCCGAGCGCGGAATAGACGACGGCCAGATGCAGGACCACCGTCAGAATAATCGCGAAAATCAGAGCCGGATTGCCCAGCGGATTGAGCAGGAAGATCGACCGCCGGTCGGACCGGACGGCGACCGCCTGGCCGAGCTGGAGAAAGGTGAGCACCGTGAACACCATGGTCTGCCAATTTTCGTTGCCGGCATCGAGAGCGGCGATCTGTACCCCCACGGTCACGATCGCCATGAACGTGCCCATGATGGCGATATGCCGCCACATCGCGCCGTCGAACAGACCGCTGCTGGGCGGATGCGGATGCCGCTTCATGATGTCGGGTTCCGCCGGCTCGCCGGCCAGGGCGAGGCCCGGAACACCGTCTGTGACGAGATTGATCCAGAGGATTTGCAGGGGCAGCAGCGGCAGCGGCAACCCGAGGACGAGCGCGATGAACAGCGTCAGCACCTCGGCGAGGTTGCACGCCAGCACATAGCGGACGAACTTGCGGATATTGTCGAAAATCCGCCGCCCTTCGCGCACCGCGGCGACGATCGACGCGAAATTGTCGTCGAGCAGGATCAGGTCCGCGGCCTCACGGGCGACGTCGGTGCCGATACGCCCCATCGCGACGCCGATATTGGCGCGCAGCAGGGCAGGGGCGTCGTTGACGCCGTCGCCCGTCATCGCGACGAACTGCCGGTGATCCTGCAGGGCTTGGACGATCCGAATTTTTTGGGCGGGGTCGACGCGCGCGTAGATGTCCGTGCTGAGGACCCGGTCCATCAGTTCCGCGTCGTCCAGCGCGGCAAGTTCCGGTCCCGTGATTACGGTGGCCGTGTCGCCAACCAATCCGATCCTGCGGCCGATCGTCTCGGCGGTCTGGGGATGGTCGCCCGTTATCATGACCGGCTTGATCCCCGCGGTTCGGCACGCCGCGATAGCCGGAGCTGCTTCGGGGCGTGGCGGATCCATCAGCCCGACCAGTCCCAGTAACTCGAAGCCATCGCCGGGGTCGTCGCCGGCCGGCGGCGAGGCAGAAATCCGGCGTGCAAAGGCGAGGACGCGAAGGCCGGAGTGCGCCAGCGTTTCGGCCTTTCGCTGCGCTTCGGGAAAGGATGGAAGCAGGACTTCCGGCGCGCCCTTCATATAGGAGACATAGCCATCGGCCGTCCGGTGGACGGTCGTCATGCGCTTGCGTTCCGAGCTGAAGGCGAAGGTCTTGGTCCGCGGCTTGTCGCGTTCGAGATCGGCCCGTTCATATCCGGACTCGCCGGCGAATTTGGCCAGGGCGAACTCGGTCGGCTCGCCATGCTGATCGCCGGCGCCGGCGCCGCCGATATCGGTGCACAGCGCCATTGCTGTGAACAGCTCGGTGGGATCGTCGCTTTCGATTTCGGCGACCTCCATCCGGTTTTCGGTCAGCGTGCCGGTCTTGTCCGCGCAGATATAGGTGACGGAGCCGAGCGTCTCGACCGCCGCCAATCGCCTGATCAGCGCATTGTGCCGCGCCATCTTGCGCGCGCCGACGGCCAGCAGGACGGCGACGACCGCGGGCAGGGCTTCGGGTATAGAGGCGATGGCGACGCTCGCTGCGGTCAGCAGCATCACGAGGGGCGGATGGCCCAGGATCAAACCGGTCGCGAACAGTATGGCGCAGATCGCAATGGCGGCGATCGCGATGCGACGGCTGATTCGCGCCAGCCTTTGCTGCAGCGGCGTCGGCGGCCGGCTCCGTCCGTGCAGGGTCGACGCGATCCGGCCGATCTCGCTGCGCGGTCCGGTCGCGACGACGATCCCCAGTGCCGATCCCCGCGTCGCCAAGGTCCCGCTGAACGCCATATTGGCCTGATCGCCCAGGGCCAGATGTTCGTCCGAAATCGCCGGCGCCGATTTCGCCTGGGTCAACGATTCTCCGGTCAACGGTGCCTCGTCGACCTCCAGGTCTTCGACGGACGTCAGGCGCATATCGGCCGGTACGAGGCCGCCCGCCGATATGGCGACCAGGTCGCCCGTCACCAGGCGCGTGGCGTCAACGGTCTCGTTCCGCCCGCCCCGGATCACGATCGAATCATGCGGCACGAGGCCTTTCAAGGCCCGGATCGCGCGGGTCGCACGCGTTTCCTGGGTGAAACCGATTGCAGCATTGAGCATCAGTATCGCCGCGATCAGGGCGGCGTCGGTCGTTTCGCCGATCAGCGCGGCGATACCCGCGGCACCGAGCAAGACGAGGATCATGACATCCTTGAACTGGGCGAGGAAACGATAGACCCATGACCGGCCTTTTGGTTCGGGCAGGACATTCGGCCCATCGCTCGCGAAGCGCGCGGCCGCCTGTTCGGCAGTAAGGCCGGCGACGAGATCGGTATCGAGAATCTCCGCTATCTTATGCGCTTCGAGCGCGGACCAGCGGTCTGTCGATGCCGATCCGGCAGTGGGATCCTGCTTGTGATCGTGGCAGCCTTTGTTCGCGACGGTCGTGGGCATGTCCGTTCACGTATCAGCGCTGGCAACGTGGCCGTTGATATCCGTCAAGCATCGGATATGCGACCGGCGGCAGCCGTTCCCGCGCTATCGAATATCGGCCACGGCCGACCGCTGCGATCGCCGGTTAAGGGGGAACCCTTATAGCCAGGGCGTCGTCTTTGCCCGATTAGGTAAGTTGCACAAAATACGACATTTCTGTGCTTTCCATGGAGGCGGAGATGGCCATGACGCAGTCAAACGGAATGCCCGATCAACCCGCGCCGGCGCTGTTCTTTCGGGAGGGCTCGGCCGCCCCGCCCGTCGACCAGCCCGCCCGCCGGAGCGAATTGCAGTCCCGGATAATGGCGTGCATCGACGATGCGCCGACCAGTCCCGCCGTGGTCCGCCATGCGATCGCCGTGGCGCGCGGTCTCGGTCTCTCGGTAACCCTCGCGCGGGTGCTCGAAAAGGTCCAGCATCCCGGATCGCCAGCCGATCCCATCGAATGGCAGTTACGGCGCGCCCAGAGCCAGAACCAGTTGAACCATATCGTCGCGACCGAAGCCGGTGCCCCGGTCGATATGGACAGCCTGTTGCTGACCGGCTTTCCGGCCGAAGAACTCAGCCGCTGGGCTGAGGATCACGACGTCGCGCTTCTCGCGCTTTCGACGAGTCGGGATCGCAAGCTGGCACCGTCGAGCCTGGGAAGGACGGCACAACAGCTGCTCGACAAGGCCTATGCGTCGCTGCTGCTGGTCCCTGCGGCGGATGCGGCCGTCGAAACCGTCGCTTATCGGAAGATCCTGGTGCCGCTTGACGGATCGAGCCGCGCGGAGAGCGTGTTGCCCATCGCCAAGCGGATCGCGCGCGAGCATGGCGCGGAGATCGTCCTTGCCCATGTCCTGCCGACGCTCGAGGTCATCGATGTCGAGCCGGCCGAGCAACAGGCCGCGGAGTTGCGCGCGATGCTGCGTACGCATCATGAGCGCCATGCCTATAATTACCTGGAAGGGTTGCGCGGCGCCCTGTTGAACGAGGGATTGGCGGCGAGTGCGATCGTCGGCCCGGACGGGGACGCCCGCAGCCAGCTTCGGCGTCTCACCATCGAGCAGCGAATCGATCTGATCGTCCTATCGTCCCACGGGCAGAGCGGGCTGGCCGATATACCTTGCGGCAGCGTCACCGAATATCTCGCGACGCACACCCCGGCGCCGATGCTGATCGTGCGGCCGAGCTTTGCCCATGGTTTCGCTTCGCCGATGCCGGAATCGCAATTCGGGCCGACGGTGCGGGACTTCAAAATCGCGCACTAGTGGCGGACGAATCTCCTGACCTGTCCTGGTCGCTCGTTTCGTCGGCCGAAACGCTCAGCGGAGATCACGCTCTAGCCGACAAACCGGCGACACCGATCCCAGCATGGGACGCGCTGAGCCAGACACAAGGCTGGCTGCACGATGTCCGGCTCGCCTGTGTCGATCCGCCGCCGGACGCGACCAAGGCGGCGGAATGGCTGCTCGACAACGACTATCAGATCCACCGCGCGCTGCGGCAGATCAAACAGGACCTGCCGCGCAGATTCTACGATCGGCTGCCCGCGCTGGCGGGCGAGGAGTTCGGCGGAACTCCGCGAGTTTTCTCGATGGCGCACGATCTGCTGCGCGTTACCCGGCTCCAGATATCGCTGACCAGCGCTGTACGCTATGTGCGGGCCTATCAGCACGGCCAGCCGCTGCTGATCGCCGAACTCTGGGCCTTCCCGACGATGCTGCGGATCGCCTGTCTCGAGGTGCTGGTGTCAGCCTTTTCGCAGTTGATCGATAGCGGTCTTGGAAAACCGTTCGCACCCTCACAATGGGCGGAAGATCCGCATTCGCTCGACGCGACCGAACGGGTTGCCCGCGCCATCGCCAATCTGGGTGTCATCGCCGCGATCCCGTGGAAGGATTTCTTCGATCAGACGAGCCGGGTCGAGGAGATCCTGCGCGACGATCCGTCGGACCATTATCGCCGCATGGATTTCGAATCCCGCGACCAATACCGCCATGCGGTGGAGGAGCTGGCGCGCTACGGCACCGCCCGGGAGGTCGACGTCGCGGCGGAGGCCGTCCGCCAAGCCCGGTCGGTGCGACATGGGGGTAGCGCCGGGCATGTCGGCCACTGGCTGGTGGGGGACAGGCGGCGGCAACTTGAGGAGCGGCTGACCGTCCGGCTCCCGCCGGGCGATCGCGCGCGCCGCCACGTCCTCGCCCATCCCGGCGCTTATTATGCTTTCGTCCTGTCCATTTGCATCGCTGGAGCGCTGATATTGCCGGCGGCCTATCTGTATCTGGTGGGCGCCGATCTCTTCGGATGGATCGCCGGGCTGGCCCTGGCCTCGGTGCCGTCGACGGTGCTGGCGGTGACGTTCGTCCATTGGGGCATCACGCAGCTGCTGCCGCCGCGCACTCTCTACAAGCTCGATTGCAGCGAGCGGTTGCCGCGCGACGCGCGCACGATCGTGGCGATCCCGGTGATCGTGCCGTCGCCGGACGAGGTGTCGCGGCTGGTCGAGCAGGCCGAGACGCACTGGCTCGCCAATGCCGATCCGCGGCTTCAGGTCGCGCTGCTGGCCGATCTCGCCGATGCCGAGCATGAGCGGATGCCCGGCGATGCCGAAATCGAATCGGCGCTCGAGCAGGAGATCCGGGCGCTCAACGACCGGCACGGCCGGAACGGCACGGGTCCCTTCCATCTGTTGGTCCGCCCCAGGCTGCATAATGCCGCGCAAGGCTGCTGGATGGCCTGGGAGCGCAAGCGCGGGAAGCTCGAGCAGTTCAACCGGCTGCTCGTCGACGGCGACTTCTCGCCTTTTTCGATCCATGCCGGGAGCCGGGCCGGGCTCGAAGCGATCCGCTTCGTCATCACCGTCGATGCCGATACGATGCTGCCGCCGGGATCGGTCGGCCGGTTGGTCGGCGCGCTCGCCCATCCGCTGAACACCGCGCGCATCGACGAGGAAACGGGCCGGGTCACGGCCGGCTATTCGATCGTCCAGCCGCGCGTCGAAATCTCGCCGCAGAGCGGGATGCGCTCGCTCTTCGCCCGTCTCTTCACCGGCGACACCGCGATCGACATCTACAGCCGGGCCGTTTCCGACGTGTATCAGGATCTGTTCGGCGCGGGCATCTTCGTCGGCAAGGGCATCTACGACGTCCGCGCCTTCCACCGCAGCGTCGACGGCCGCGTGCCGGAAAACCGGATCCTCAGCCATGACCTGTTCGAGGGCGCGCATGGGCGCGTCGCGCTGGCGACCGATATCGTCCTCTATGAGGGATTCCCGGCCAGCTATCTCGAATATGCCGAGCGCCTGCACCGCTGGATACGCGGCGACTGGCAGCTGTTGGCATGGCTGTGGCGCTCGGTCCCGGCGGCGGACGGATCGCGCGTCAGAAACCCGCTCGCGGGGATCGACCGGTGGAAGATCATCGACAATCTGCGGCGCAGCCTCATCGCCCCGTCGCTGCTCGTACTGGCGCTGGCCGGCTGGATGATATTGCCCGGCCAACCCTGGTTCTGGACACTGCTGGTCGTTTTCGCGCCCGGCGGCCAGCTGGTCACCGATCTTGTCAGCGGCCTCGCGCGCGGGCGGCGGCGCGGGGCGGCGCGCGACATTCTATCGAGGCTGTCGGACCAGACCGGCCGCTGGCTGCTCGCAATCGTCTATCTCCCGCATGAGGCGTTGCTGTCGTTCCATGCCGTCGCCATCACGCTCTGGCGGCTGGTCATCACCCGCCGCCGGCTTCTCGAATGGACGACGGCGGCGCATGTCGCGGCGCAGCTTGCCGGCCAGGGCACACGGATCGCCATATGGCGGCGCATGTGGCTGGCGCCGGTGGTTGCGCTCGCCATGGGCGTGCTGTTGCTGCTCGTCCGCCCCACCGCGCTTCCGGCGGCCCTGCCGCTGCTCCTGCTCTGGATTGCGGCGCCGGAGATCACCGTCCGGATCGGCGCGGCGCGCACGTCCGAGTTCATGCCGCTCGATGCCGACGACCGCCTGTTCCTCAGGGCTCTCGCCCGCCGGACATGGTTCTACTTCGAGACTTTTGCGGGGCCGGAGGACAACTGGCTGCCGCCCGACAATTATCAGGGCGAACCGCATGAGGAGGTCGCCCATCGGACGTCGCCGACCAATATCGGCATGATGCTGCTGTCGACGGCGACGGCCTGGGATTTCGGCTATATCGGGCGCACCGAACTGGCGGCGCGCACGGACAACGCGCTGCAAAGCCTCGCCCGGCTCGAACGCTATCGCGGGCATCTGTTCAACTGGTACGACACGCAAAGCCTCAAGCCGCTCGAACCGCGCTATGTGTCGACAGTCGACAGCGGCAATCTCGCGGTCAGCCTGATCGCCTATGCCGAAACGCTGCGCGAGGCGGCCGAGAGCGAGATCCTCGAACCGCAGCAATGGTCGGGCCTGTCCGACGTGCTCGATCTCCTGGACGAAGCAGTGCGCGGCTTGCCCGACCGCGACACCCGTATCCGGTCCCGGCTCGCCGCGTTGCGCGGCCGGCTCGCCGCCCTGGAAACCGATCCCGACGCCCGGCTCGCCGGGCTGACGGCCATTTGCGACACCGATATCCCGGCGATCGAGTCGCTCATATCGCAGATCGTCGCACCGCCTGCTTCGGTTCCCGCGGAGGTGTTGCAGTCGATCTACGGCTGGATCGACCGCCTCCGCTATCAGCTGCGCTCCCTGTTGCGCGACCTGCGCGGCGGCCATCCGGACGGCACGCATCTGCGGCAGCTGGCCGATCAATGCGTGGCGCAAGCCTATGCGATGGATTTCGCGCCGCTCTACGACGAGGAGCGGGGCCTCTTCCACATCGGCCACAATGTGAGTTCGGGGCGGCTCGACCAGAACCATTACGACCTTCTGGCCTCCGAGGCGCGGCTGGCCAGCTTCTTCGCGATCGCCAAGCGCGACGTGCCGCTCGAACACTGGTTCCATCTCGGCCGCCCGATCACCCGGGTGGACGGTTCGCTGGCGCTGATCTCTTGGAACGGATCGATGTTCGAATATCTGATGCCGCGCCTCGTCCTGCAAAGCGCCGTGGAAACGCTGCTCGGGGAGAGCGAGCGCACCGCAGTCGAGATCCAGCAGCGTTACGGCAGGTCCAGCAATGTGCCCTGGGGAATATCCGAGTCCGCCTATTCGGCGCGCGATCCGGATCACCGCTACCGGTACCAGGCGTTCGGCGCGCCCGGGCTGGGCCTGCGCCGGGGGCTGGCCCGGGACATGGTCGTCGCGCCCTATGCGTCGGCGCTTGCGCTTGCGGTGGCACCGGCCGACGCGGCGGCCAATCTGCGGGCCCTGTCCGAACTCGGCGCGGGTGGGCGGTTCGGCCTGTTCGAGGCGGTGGACTTCACAGCCGACCGGGCCGGGCGCGATGCCGCTTTCACGCCGGTGATCGCCTATATGGCCCATCATCAGGGGATGATCCTGTGCGCGATCAACAATGCGCTTCGCCGGGATATCCTTGTCCGGAGGCTCAACCGGGATCCGCGGATCAACCTGATATCGCTGCTGCTGAGCGAGCGCCTGCCCCGCGAGGAACCGTCCGAGATCGAGCGGCTCGAGGAACTGGAGCGCCCGATCGAGGGCGACGGCATGGTACAGGCTGTGGCGCCCTGGCGGCCCGCCCCGTCGCCGTTCCCGCAGACTCATCTTCTCGGCAACGGACGGCTTTCGAGCTGGATATCGGATGGCGGCGGCGGGGGCCTTCGCTGGCGCAAGAATGCGATGACCCGGTTCGTGCCGGACGCCGCCCTGGATGCCGACGGCCTGTGGCTCTACATTTTGGACGCGGAGACGGGCGCACTCTGGTCCGCGACCCGGCAGCCGACCGGCGCGCGGCCGGACGAGTATGACGTTTTGTTCCATGCACACATGGCCGAATTCCACCGGCGCGACCATCAGATCGAAACCCGGCTCGAAGTTGCCGTGGCGGCCGGCGACGATCTGGAGATCCGCCGGGTCACGGTGACCAACGAGAGCGAGCGCCGGCGGACGCTGCGCCTGACAAGCTATGCCGAAGTCGTGCTTGCGCCACCGCTTGAGGACGAGCGGCATCCGGCCTTCAGCAAGCTGTTCGTGTGCAGCGAGCCCGTCCCGCATCTCGGCGGATTGCTGTTCACGCGGCGTGCGCGCGATCCGCGCGAAACGCCGCCGGTGCTGTTGCAATTCCTGGTCGACGCCGAAGGGCCGGTCGAAGACCTGCGCTACGAGACCGACCGGCGTGCCGTGATCGGGCGCAACCGGAGCGTGCGCGATCCGGCCGGCGCCCGTAGCGATCTGGCGAACGGACAGGGCTGCACGCTGGATCCGGTCGCCGCACTGCAGATCGAGGTCGCGCTGCAACCCTATGAACGCCGCGAGCTCTGCTATGTCACGGTCGCCGCGGCGACGCGCGAGGCGGCGATCGAGATCGCCGAACGCTATACGACCCTCTCGTCGATCGACTGGGCGCTCGGCGATGCGGCGTCGGACATGCTGCGCGCGATCGGGCGTTCGCTTCGCGAAGAAGGCGATCCGGCCGCCATGCAGATGCTGGGATCGTTGCTCGTCTATCCGCACCCGGCATTGCGCGCGGACCTGGCGGCGCAGGGCGCGAACCGCCTCGGGCAGCCGGGCCTGTGGGGCATGGCGCTGTCGGGCGACCTGCCGATCCTGCTACTACGGGTCCGGTCCGAAGGCCCGTTTCTGCTGGAGAGGCTCCTGGCTATGCACGAATTCTGGCGTCGGCAGGGCCTGGAGGTCGATCTGGTCGTCTTGCAGGTCGGCGGTTCGGGCTATGTCGAGCCGCTGCGCGACGAGATCATGGAGCTTTTGCGCGATCTTGGCGTCAGCGAGCTGCTGGGCCGGAACGGGGGTATTCATCTGCTTTTCGCCGATCAGATCGGCAGCGATCAGGTCCGGCTGCTCGAAGCCGTTGCCCGCGTCATTCTCGACGAGGCGGACGGCACGATCGAGGAACAGTTGCAGCGCGCGACCGAGATGGCGCCGGAGCTTCCGCGCTTCGTACCCTCGATGCCGCCCCAATCCTTCGAGCAAGCGCCTGTCGAACGCCGCGCCGATCTGCTGTTCGACAACGGCTTCGGCGGGTTTTCGCCGGACGGCCGGGAATATGTGATGCATCTCGAGCCGGGCGCGGCAACTCCGGCGCCCTGGACGAATATCCTTGCGAATGAAGATTTCGGCTGTCTCGTCACCGAATCCGGCGGCGGGTTTACCTGGGCGGTCAATAGCGGCGAGAACCGGCTGACGCCCTCGACTAATGATCCGGTTGCGGATCGGCCGGTGGAAACACTCTATCTGCGGGATGAGGAAACGGCTGCGGTCTGGACTGTCACTCCGTCGCCGAAGGGACCCGGCGAAGCCTGTGAGGCGCGGCACGGCGCCGGCTACAGCGAATGGTACACGGTCGCGCACGGGCTCGCACAGGAGATGCGGGTTCTGGTTCCGCCCGACGCGCCGGTGAAGATCGTCCGCCTGCGGGTCCGCAACCCCGGCGAGCGTCACCGCCGGCTGACCGCGACCTATTATGCCGAATGGCTGCTCGGTTCGCTGCCGAGTGTCGGCCGGGCGCATGTCGTCTGCGATTATGACACGGCATCGCACACGCTTTTCGCCCGCAGTGCCTGGAATCCGGACTTTGCCGAGCGCGTGGCGTTCCTGACCGCCAGCGAACCGCCGCACGGCTTCACGACGGATCGCGGGGAATTTCTGGGGCGCGAAGGCGATCCCGCGCGCCCGGCTGCGCTCGATCGCTGGGGACTGAGCGGTACGATCACCGGCGGTGCCGCCAGCTGCGCCGCCTATCAGGTGCATGTCGATCTCGCGCCGGGCGAAGCGAAGGATGTCGTCTTTGTCATCGGCCAGGGTCGGGATCGGAAACAAGCGCAATCCCTGGCGAAAGAATGGGCCGCGATCGATGCGGCGGAACAGGCCCTCGCCGCGGTGCAGAACCGGTGGGACGGGCTTCTGGGCGCGGTGGAGGTGCGCACCCCCGATCCCGCCTTCGACCTCATCGTCAACCGCTGGCTACTCTATCAGAGCCTGTCGTCCCGGGTGCTGGCGCGCGCGGGTTTCTACCAGGCCAGCGGCGCGATCGGTTTCCGCGACCAGCTTCAGGACGTGCTCGCGCTGCTGTTCGCAGACCCGGACCGTGCCCGGGCGCATATCCTGTCGTGCGCCGAGCATCAGTTCGAAGAGGGCGATGTGCTGCACTGGTGGCATCCGCCGTCGGGCCGCGGGGTCCGGACTCGCTGTTCGGACGACCTCCTATGGCTGCCCTATGCGGTCGGCACCTATGTGGCGGCCACCGGCGACCTGTCCATCCTCACCGAGGAAGCGCGGTTCCTCGACGCGCCGCCCTTGGCCGCCGAGGAACATGATCGCTACGCGCGTTTCGACCGGACGATCGCGCGCCGGCCGCTGATCGACCATTGCGAGCGCGCGCTCGAGCAGGCGCTGACCCAGGGCGCCCACGGCCTTCCGCTCATCGGCGGCGGCGACTGGAACGACGGCATGGACCGGGTCGGCGATGGCGGCCATGGCGAAAGCGTCTGGCTGGCCTGGTTCGCCGCGGTGACGGCCGGGCATGTCGCCGATCTCAACCGCCGGCTCGGCCGCAATCACACGGTCGAACGCTGGCGCCGGCACGCGCGCGACCTGGTCGAACGTGCCGAGGCGGCGGGCTGGGACGGCGACTGGTACCGCCGCGCCTATGACGATGAGGGCCATCCGCTGGGTTCCGCGCAGAACAGCGAATGCCGGATCGATTCGATCTCGCAGTCCTGGGCCCTGTTCGCCGGCGCGGATGCGGCGCGCGTCGAGCGCGCGCTGCACGCCGCGCGCGACCAGCTCCTCGATGCCGAACATGGCGTGGCGCGACTGCTTTGGCCGCCGTTCGACAGGACGCTGCAGAATCCCGGCTATATCAAATCCTATCCGCCCGGCATCCGCGAAAATGGCGGACAATATTCGCACGCGGCCGCATGGCTCGGCATTGCCTTTGCGCGATCGGGCGACGTCGACACGGCGCTTGCGATATTCCATATGCTGAACCCGGTCACCCGGGCTTCGACCCGCGATAAGGCCACCCGATATCTGGTCGAACCCTATGCCGTCGCGGCCGATATCGCATCGGGCGACGCGCATGGCGGGCGGGGCGGCTGGACCTGGTATACGGGCGCCGCCGCCTGGACCTGGCGGCTCGCGGTCGAGGAGATATTGGGGCTCGGCTTGCGCGACGGAAAATTGTGCATCGCTCCGAAAATCCCGGCGGCGTGGGACGGGTTTGAAGCGACGCTGCGCCGGCCCGAGGGATCGATATCGGTTCGCGTCGAACGCCGGGAGGGGCCGCAAGACAGGGCACCCGACCTCATCGTCGACGGCGAGCCGCGGCGCGGACGGCCCGTGGCCTTTCCCACCGACGGCTCCTGCCGGACCGTGACCGTCCTTCTCGGGGGCGGAAAGACGCCGGACGCTTGACGGGCATCAATGTCGCCGCCGCGCTTCCGGTTTCTACTGCGCGGGAAGCGTTCCAACGGAGGCGACAATGGACGAGAAATTGCGCGAGCAGATCGGTTCGATCATCGGTGACGTCCCCGATCTGACGATCGCGACGGTCCGGCCCGACGGTTTTCCGCAGGCGACGACGGTCAGCTATGCCAATGACGGGCTGACCATCTATTTCATGACGGCGGCCGACGGGCAGAAAGCCCTAAATATCGCGCGTAACGACAAGGTTTCGCTGGCGATCGATCGTCCCTACCGGAACTGGGACGAGATCGAGAGCCTGTCGATGGGCGCGCGCGCGACGATCGTCAGCGATCCGGAAGAGTTCGAGAAAGCGGGCCAATTGCTTATGGCGAAATTCCCGCAGGCCGAGGAGCATGCGCCGCCCGAGGAGATCGAGCTGGCGATTGTCCGCATCGAGCCTGCCGTCATTTCGCTGATCGATTACCGCAAGGGCTTCGGTCACACCGAGCGTGTCGAGGTCTGATCGCCACGGCGGACCCGGACGGCGGTGCGCTTGTATTCGGGTGCGCCGACCATGCGGTCCCGGACCGGGCCGGTAACGGCGTTCACGTGCCGCGCCGGATCGTGGAACGTCGCGAACAGGCGGCCGTCCCGCAGGCCGGTGTCGATCCTCGCCGGAAGCTCGGCTGCGCCGTAGCGGCTCTCGACCGTTACGATATCGCCGTTCGATATGCCTATCTCGCGCGCGTCCGACGGCGAGATATCGAGCCTGTCGGTCGGGCGCAGCTGCCTCTGCCGGGTGCGTCCGGTCATCGTGCCGATATTGAACTGGTGGAGCGCCCGCCCGGTCGTCAGTAGCAGCGGATAGTCGGTATCGGTCTGTTCGGGCGACGGCCGGAAGTGCAGGGGGCGCAACGCGGCCTTCTTGCCGTGCCCGAAGACCTTTTCGTGCAGGATCGCCGTGCCGGGATGGTCTTCGTCGGGGCAGGGCCATTGCAGCCCCTGCCGATCGAGCCGCGCATAGTCGATCCCGGCAGCCGCGGACCATAGCGCGCGGATCTCGTCCCATATCGCCTCGGGCGAATCATAGTCGAAATCGGCCGCATGACCCATCCGCGCGGCGAGCGAGCAGAGGATCTGCCAGTCGGTCCGGGCCGCGCCCGGCGGTTCGACAATCGTGCGCACGCGCTGGATACGCCGTTCGGCATTCATGAACGTGCCGTCCTTTTCGAACGCCGAGGCCGCGGGCAGGAGGATATGGCCGAAACGCCGGGCGGTCTCGGTCATGAACAGGTCGACGACGATTACCGTGTCGAGCCGGGCGAGCGCGCGGGCGACGGCGTATTCGTTGGCCAGCGTCGCGGCGATATCATAGCCGATCACGACGAGCCCCTTCAGCGTGCCGGCTTCGGCCGCGTCGATCATCTCCATCAGATGCAGGCCCGGCTTGGCCGGCAGCTTTTGGCCCCATGCCGCCTCGAACGCGCCGCGCGCATCCTTGAGCCGCTGCGCCCCGGCAAGGATGCCGGGATCGCATCCCATATGCGCGGTTCCCTGAACATTGTTCTGCCCGCGCAGGGGGTTCACCCCCGCGCCGGGCTTCCCGATATTGCCGGTGATCAGCGCCAGGTTGCAGAGACCCATCACGCCTTCGGTGCCCTGGACATGCTCGGTCACCCCGAGCCCATGGGCGCAATAGGACGGCGTTTCGGTCGCGTAGAGCCGCGCCGCGGCGCGGATATCGTCGGCCGGCAGCTCGCAAATCTCCGCCGCGCGTTCGGGCGTCCATTCCGCGACATGCGCGGCGAACTCCGCAAAGCCGGTGATCCGCGTCCGGGCGCACTCGCGGTCGTGCAGCTCCTCTTCGAGTATCACATGGGCGATCGCGTTCTGGAGCGGGATGTCCGTCCCGGGCTTGAGCGGCAGATGGATCGTGGCGATCTCCGCCAGTCCCGCGCGGCGCGGATCGACGACGATGAGCTTCGCCTTTCCGCGCAAGACCTGTTGCCGGATGCGCGCGCCGATCACCGGATGGCATTCGAGCGGATTGGCCCCGGCGACCAGGATGGTCGCGGCCTGCTCGATATCGTCGAAACTGTTGGTCGCCGCGCCCGCGCCGAGCATCGCCTTCATCGCCGCAGCCGTCGGCGTGTGACAGACCCGCGCGCAGCAATCGACATTGTGGGTGCCGACCACCAGCCGCGCGAATTTCTGCGCCAGATAGCTGTCCTCGTTCGTCGAGCGCGAGGAGGCGAGAATGCCGATAGTGTCGGGGCCATGATCGGCGATGATCGCCTGCAACCGGGCCGCACAGGCGTCGAGTGCTTCGTCCCAGCTTGCCGCGCGCCAGCCGCCAGGTCCCGATATCATGGGCTGCGTGAGCCGGTCGGGACTGTGCACGAAATCGAACCCGTATCGCCCCTTGGCGCAGGCATGGCCCTTGTTCACCGGTGCATCCATTGCGGGGCGCGACGCCACGATCCGCCCGGCCGCCGACCCGATCTCCAGTTCGCATCCGACGCCGCAATAGGCGCAGGTCGTGCGCGTCCACGTCTCGGCGATCCCGGCATCGGTATCGACGAGCGCCGCGGTCGGGCAGCTGTCGACGCAGGCGCCGCAGGCGACGCACCCGCCTTCGGCGAGAAGAATGCCGCGTTTGGGCACGATATGGCTCTGATCGCCCCGGTCGATCTCGTGCCAGACGAAATCGCCCTGCACTTCTTCGCAGATGCGCACGCAGCGCAGGCAATCGACGCACTGTTCCATGTCGACGCGGATCTGCGGAATCGAGACGTCGTATCGCTCGGCATCGGCCGGTTTCCCGGCGGGCGCAACACCGTAGCGCCGCATCAGCCGGTGCAGATATTTGTCGGGATAGGCTGTGAAATCCTCGGGCGCGATCCGCTCCGCATACCAGCCGAGCATGGTCGCTCGATATTCCTCGAGATCGGTGGTGGCCGTGGCGACCCACATGCCGTCCTCGACCGGGGTTTCGCACGCGGTGACGAGCTCGCCGCGGCCCTGGATCTCGACGAGACACAGGCGGCAGGATCCGATCGCGTCGCAGCGCGCATCGCTGCACAGGGCGGGCAGGGCGATGCCGGCCTCCCGCGCGGCTTCGAGCAGGCTCTTGCCTGCCACCGCGGTGACGGTCTCGCCATCGATCTTCAGCGTCGGCACATCGCTCTCCCGATGACGGATCACCATGCCGGATGGCGGCCGAACCCACTTGATCGCCCTCAACCGGATAGCACCGGCGCTGGAATATCCTGATCCGATGAGAGGATCGCTCACCGTCGCCACGATTTTCGGTACCAAGGTCCGGGTCCATTTCACCTTTGCGCTGCTGCTGATCTGGGTCGGCGCGATCCAATTCGGCCAGGGCGGCTGGGCCGGAGCCTTTGCCGGCATCGCGTTCATTCTCGCCCTGTTCGCCTGCGTCGTCGCGCATGAATTCGGCCATATCCTGACCGCACGGCGCTACGGTATCGTCACCCGCGACATGATCCTGCTGCCGATCGGCGGGCTGGCGCGGCTCGAACATATTCCCCGTATTCCACAGCAGGAGCTGCTGGTCGCGCTGGCCGGGCCGATGGTCAATCTGGCGATCGCGGCCGTCCTCCTTATCCTGGTCGGCGGCTTTCCGGAATCCGGCTGGCAGTCGCTGATCGATCCGGAGGCCGGGTTCCTCGACCGCCTGGCGCTGGCGAACCTGCTGATCGCGATGTTCAACATGCTGCCGGCCTTTCCGATGGATGGCGGGCGCGTGCTGCGGGCGCTGCTCGCCTTCCGGATCGATCATGGGCAGGCGACGCGGATCGCCGCGAATATCGGCCAGGGCATCGCCTTCGCCTTCGGGCTTCTCGGATTGCTCGGCGGTAATCCGCTCCTCATATTCATCGCGCTGTTCGTCTATCTCGGCGCTGGGGCGGAGGCGATGATGGGGCGCCTGCAGCATGCCGTCGAAGGCTATCTTGCGGGGAACGCCGCCATAACCAGTCTCGAGCGGCTGACGCCCGACCAGCGCATCGCAGAGGCTGCGGACATGCTGATCCGGACCACCCAGAAGGAGCTGCCGGTCGTCGACGGGACGGGGCGGTTCCGGGGCCTCGTGACCGCCGACGGGCTGGTCAAGGGGCTGCGCGAACATGGGAGCGAGGGCGCCATCGACGATATCATGCAGACCGATATCGCGACGATCGCGGCCGATGCGCCGCTCGCCGATTGTCTCGCCCGGATGCAGGATGGCGGCAAGCCGGCGGTCGCGGTGACCGGCCGGGACGGCAGCTTGACCGGGCTGGTGACGATGGAAAACCTGTCCGAATTCATGCTGCTGCGCTCCGCGGCGTCCGGTTCGCAGCGCGCTATCGGCGCCTAGGCGGCGAGACCGGTATCAGCGGGGGCGGCTGCGGTCCTGGTCTGGCAGATTATCGAGAGCGCGTCGGATGCGATCCGGGTGCTGCGGTCCGGGTCGTCCGAAACGACGAAGAATGTCGCCCGATGCTCGTCGGGGCCGACGGGTTCGAGAAAGACGAGACCGTTTTCCCTACGGCCGGCGATGAACAGATGCGGTGCGACCCGGTCCAGGATTTTGTCGAACGGCATGGCCGCGTCGGCGGGCAGCTTCCGCTGGACGACGAGCAGATTGTCCCCGGCTGGATCGCGCCCGAGCCTGCGGGATACTGTCATCGGGATGGAGACCCCGCCCCACCGGCCGTTGCTCTCGATCCACTGGATGTCGGCCGTTTCGAGGCTCTTGCCGACGAGCAGCGCATCGAGGCTCAGGCGGCCGATATAGCCCAGGCATTGCAGATAACAGGCGATCGTCATGGCTTCCTCGAGAAAGCGGGCCTCGACATCGGCCGGCAGCCGGATCGCGGAGGCGCCGATGAACGCCCGGCGTTCGGTGGAGAGGAACTGCCCGAAAACCCCTTCGATGACCGGCAGGCCGTGCCGCGGTTCGGGTATCCAAATCTGCGCCGAGGGGCTCGCCAACGCACCGCCTTCCCAGACGCCGGCGAGCAGCGGAAAACCGCCGCGCCAACCGAGCGCGCGGAGATTGTCGATCAACCGCGCTCGCAGTTCGGCTATCGGCAATCCCCTGATTTCCGCGCTGTGCAGCACCAGATTGCCCATCGATCCGGCGCTCGACGGCAGTTTGACGATAAGCCGGTCATGCTCGCCGGCGAGTTTCAGAAGATAGGCGGACGCCGCCGCCGGGCCGGACACCGGGAAGGTGAGGGGAAGCGCGTCGCGGCCGAGCAGCTTGCGGACCTGCGCCGCGAACCAGAGCTTATCGTTCACCCGGCGGGTCAGCTGCGGCAGCGACCCGGTCACGCGCACGACCGTGCCCGACCGGCGCGCGATCTCTGCTGCCAGCAGCCAGCTGTGCCCGGCCGCGAGAAAGGGGCAGATGTTGAGCCCGCCATCCGCCCGCGCCGCTTCGGCCAGCCGATCGAGCGCCTCGGGGTTGCGCAGACCGGCGGCGGCCAGTGCGACGGGGCCCTTCGCCAGATCGCGCTCGACTTCGAGGACGGCCGGATTTTCCAGCCCGACCATGTCGTGAAGATAGCGCTCGAAAGCGGGAACGCGCGGGCGCGACAGCAGGACGAAATCGTCCGGCCGCGCCAGGGCGAAGGAGCGATATTCGAATATCGAGGCGCGCGACGGTTCGACGAGCTGGATCGCTGAATGGTCCTCGAGGAAAACCGTCGGCGCTTCGACATAACCGGGATGGACGTCCGGGCCGAATACCGCCGGTTCGTTGAGGTTGGGTTCGCTTTTGAGCTGGCGGACGGCGAGCGCCGATATCCGGTCGATTTCCGTATCGGGCAGGTGCACGTCCGCCATGCAGCGTACCGGCCAGGGCGCGATCGCCGATCCGGCGTTCGCGGGTGGCGGCGCGCTATTTGGCGCTAGGGGCGTGTTCTCTGCTAGCATAGCTGCTCCAGCTCGGCGCTCGCTGCCGCCAGCGCTCCAGGTCCGCGAGCAGCACGTCCATCGCGGCCTCGTCCAGCCCGCCGAGCGCGCCGAACAGCTGGCCGCATTCGGAAACATGATGTTCCATCCGCTCGATCCCGGCGATCAGGGCCTCGAGATCGGCGGCCGGAACCGCAGCATCCGGATCGAGCGCTGCGATGCGCTCCAATATGTCCGCGCCCTCGGCATGTTCGGCATACATCGCCTCGACTTCCTCATCGGAGAGAAAGTCCGTCAGTGCCGGATAGAAATTCTCTTCCTCGAACGCGATATGCGCGCCGACCGCGCTATCGAGATCGGCGGTCGCGGACCTCGCCCCCGCGGTGTCGCCGGCCACGAGCCGCGTCCGGATATCGTGCAGTCCGCGGCCCAGCACCGCGTGATCCGCGCGGAATGCATCAAACAGATCGTGATTGATCGGCGTCATGACCGGCATCTTCCCATCGGTGCAGGATAGCGCGCCCGTCCGAGGACGAATTGACGCGGATCATCTTATGTGCCGCCTGTACGGATTTCTTGCCACCGAGCCGACCAAGGTCGAGTGCACGCTCGTCTATGCCCAGAACGCCCTGATCGCGCAAAGCCGGGAGGACCTGTCCGGGCTGGACCATGCCCATGGCTGGGGCGTCGCGATGTACGACGGCGCACAGCCCGATGTGCAGCGCCAGGCCTGGGCGGCCTATCATGGCGAGCATTTCGCCCGTGCCGCGGCACGCACCTATTCCGAGCTCGTCGTCGCCCATGTCCGGCGCGCCACGGTCGGCGAACCGTCGATCGAGAATACCCATCCCTTTTCGGCTGGCCCATGGGTCTTCGCGCATAACGGGACGGTGCCCGGTTTCGCCAAGGTCCGGCCGCTGATGCGCGAGCGCATGAGCGAAAAGCAATGGGCGCGGATCAGGGGCGATACCGACAGCGAGCATATCTTCCGCTATTTCCTCAGCCTGTGCGAGAGCGGCGAGATCGATCCTGAGGCCGGCCTGATCCATGCGATCTGGCGGCTGGTCGACGACGTCACAGCGATGAGCGCGCAAGCGGCGCCCGGCAAGCGCATCGGTCTCAACATCATGCTGACCGACGGCCGGCGGCTCGCCGGCTCCCGCATGAACCGGAGCCTGTTCTTCGTCCATCGGGACGGCGTGCACGATTGCGAAATTTGCGGCTTCCCGCACATCCGGCACGATCCCGATTGCGACTATCGGGCGGTCGTCGTCGCGTCGGAGCCACTGACCCACGAACATTGGATCGAGGTGCCCAACAATTCGATCTGGGAGGCGGACGCGTCGGGCGGCATGGATATCTATCTCCGGGACCCGCGCGAAGGCGCCGCCGCCGGATCGCCCGACAGCATCTCCGCTCCATCGGCTCCCGCGCCGGCTTGAGACCGATCAAGTCGGCGTCCGCGAAGCGGGCCATGATGGCGTTCGAGAGAGATCATGCGAACCGTCGATCTGCACCCGCGAAACGCACGGGACGGGCTGCCCGCCCTGATCGAGGTTTTGCGCCGTCATGCCGAGCCGCTGCCCTCGCCGTCGCGGGCCGACGCGTTCGGAGCCTTTTTCGATCGGTTCGCCGACGCGCGGGTAGTGCTGCTCGGCGAGTCGACGCACGGCACTTCCGAATTCTACCGCGCCCGTTCGGCGATCACGCGCCGCCTGATCGAGGAGCACGGCTTTTCCATCGTCGCGGTGGAAGCCGATTGGCCCGATGCCGCGCGGATCGACGGCTATGTGCGGCATCACGACCGGAGACCGCGACGCGGCGACGCCTTTGTCCGCTTCCCGACCTGGATGTGGCGCAATTTCGAGGTTCTCGAATTCGCCGACTGGCTGCGCGGCCATAACGAGAGCTTGCCCCAATCGCGGCGCGCGTCCTTTCGCGGGCTCGACGTCTATAGCCTGTCGGAATCGATCCATGCCGTTCTCGCGCATCTCGGGACGATCGACCCGATTATCGCCGATCGCGCCCGCGCCCGCTACGGCTGCCTGACGCCCTGGATGGACGAGCCGACGCATTACGGTCGCGCGGTCGTTCATGCCGGTCTCGAGAGCTGCGAAAAGCGGGTGGTCGAGCAGCTGCGCGAAATGCTTGCGTTCCGGCTCGACGACATGCGCGACAGCGAGGAGTGGTTCGACGCGGTCCAGAACGCCCGGATCGTGCGCGCGGCCGAACGCTATTACTGCGCCATGTATCGCGGCGCGGCGGAAAGCTGGAACCTGCGGGACCGCCACATGTTCGATACGCTGCAGGCGCTGCTCGCCCATCACGGGCCGGACGCCAAGGCGGTGATCTGGGCGCACAACTCCCATATCGGCAATGCCGCGGCGACGGCGATGGGATGGCGCGGCGAGTTCAACATCGGCGAGCTGTCCAAGCTCGCCTATGGCGACGAGGCGGTGCTGATCGGTTTCGGCACCGATACGGGCACGGTGGCGGCGGCCAGCGCCTGGGGCGCGGATATGCAGATCAAGACGCTGAAGCCGGTCCGTCCCGACAGCTATGAATATGCGTTCCGCAAGACCGGGATCGAGCGCTTTCTGACCGACTGGCGCGATCCCAACCGGCGCGAACTCGCCGAGGCGCTGCGAAGCGCGCGTCTCGAACGCGCGGTGGGTGTGATCTACCGGCCGGAAAGCGAGTATGCGAGCCACTATTTCGAGGCCGTCCTCGCCGAGCAGTTCGATGCCTATGTCTGGTTCGAAAGGACGCAGGCGGTATCGCCGCTTGGCCATGAACGGCCGCGCGGCGCACCCGAAACCTATCCGTTCGGGCTGTGACGACGATGGCGGAGGATATGTTGGATCCCGTCCCCGTGGAGGTCGGCCCCAACCGGCTCAACGCGCTTCTCGGCGTACCGGAAGAGCCCGTCGGTCTCGTGATATTCGCGCATGGCAGCGGTAGCGGCCGGCTCAGCCCGCGCAACAACCATGTTGCGGCGGCGCTGCGGCGGATGGGGCTCGCGACGCTGCTGCTCGATCTGCTGACGCGCGCCGAGGAACGGGACCGCGCCAATGTGTTCGATATTCAGCTGCTCGCGACCCGGCTCGTCGAAGCGACGGACTGGGCGGGCGCGGCGGCGCGGATCGACGCGCTGCCGATCGGCTATTTCGGTTCGAGCACCGGTGCCGGCGCCGCTTTGGCCGCTGCGGCGCATCTGGGGGACCGGATCGGCGCGGTCGTATCGCGCGGCGGACGTCCCGATCTGGCGGGACCGGCGCTGGCCGAGGTCCGGGCGCCTACGCTGCTTATCGTCGGGAGCCTGGACGGGCCGGTCATCGATATGAACAATGCGGCCGCGCGGCATCTCCAGTGCGTGAAGGAAATCACCATCGTCGAAGGCGCCGGTCACCTGTTCGAGGAGCCCGGCACGCTCGATGAGGTGATCCGACATGCGGGGCGCTGGTTCCTGACCCACCTGTCGGCCGAGAAGTGAGAGGAAGCCATGATGCACCGTTCCGCCATTCGCCTGCGTAACCGGTCGGAAGCCGGCAAGGCGCTGGCCGGCAAGCTCGCACACCTTGCCGGACTGCATCCGCTCGTGCTGGCGCTGCCCCGCGGCGGGGTGCCGGTCGGATACGAGATCGCAGAGGCGCTCGATGCGCCGCTCGAGCCGCTGTTCGTGAAGAAGATCGGCGCGCCCGGCTATGAGGAGCTCGCCATCGGGGCGGTCGCCGATGGCGACAATCCGCAGCTGATCCTGAACGAGGACATCCTGCCGCAGATCGCGCCGAGTTCGGACTATCTGCAATCGGAGATGCGGCGCAAGCTGGCCGAGATCGAAACGCGGCGCCGTGCCTATATCGGCGATCGGGAGCCGATCAATGTCGGCGGGCGGACGGTCATCCTCGTCGACGACGGGATCGCCACAGGTGCCACGGTGAAGGCGGCGCTCAAGGCATTGCGGCGCGCAATGCCCGCCCGGCTCGTTCTCGCGGTTCCCGTCCTGCCCGCGGACGCGGTTTCGGAGTTCCGGCCGGAATGCGACGAGCTGGTCTATCTGTCAGCCCCGCGGGCCTTCCGCGCGGTCGGCGCGCATTACGACGATTTCTCGCAGGTCGACGATTCCGAAGTGATCGCGCTGCTCGCCCGCCGGCAGGATGCGATGGCCGGGATCGGACGCAAGCCGTCCCGCTAGGAGCGGGGCCAGGCATCAGCGTGGAAAACCGCCGTCGAGATAGGAGTGGCGGCCTTCGGCATTCGCGAACATTTCCGAAGGCATACCTTCACGCAGGATTGCTCCTTCACGGATGACATGCCGCAAAAGCCCTCAACCAAAAGATAGGTGAATGACAAACCCCCGATCTCCATTGACGAAAAAAAATAATATGGGAGGAGTATCGGGATGCACTATAATTATAATCGCCGTACGGCGTTCGGGGTTCGCAATACACTGATTTCATCGGCATCGCTCGCGGTCATGTTGGCGGCCTCGCCCGCCCATGCGCAGCAAACGGGCCAAGCCGACCAGGCGGCAGATGCCGAGCCTGCAGGATCGGCGCCGGAGTCGGTTGGCCTCGGCGTGATCGTCGTTACCGCCGAAAAGAGCGAGGAAAGCCTCCAGGATGTCGCGGCCGCCGTAACGGCGTTTTCAGGCGATGCGCTGGTCCAGGCCGGTGCGACCGATCTTTATGCGGTCCAGGATCTGGTGCCCGGCGCGCGGTTTCAGCCCGAGGGGAACACCGTTCAGGTCTTTCTGCGCGGCGTCGGTTCGAATCTCGACTTCGCCAATATCGAACAATCCGTGTCGTTCAATTTCAACGGCATGTACGTACCGCGCGAGGGCACGAGCGCGCCGCTCTATGACGTCCAGACGATCCAGGTGCTGCCCGGGCCGCAGGGTACGCTTTACGGGCGCAGCGCCATCGGCGGCGTGATCAACGTCGAATTCAATCGGCCGGAATTCGACGATAGCGTGAGCGGCGTCCTCGAGGTCGGCAATTACGATCTGATCCACGGCACCTTGGT
Organism: Parasphingopyxis algicola; assembly: GCF_013378075.1. Taxonomy (GTDB): domain Bacteria; phylum Pseudomonadota; class Alphaproteobacteria; order Sphingomonadales; family Sphingomonadaceae; genus Parasphingopyxis; species Parasphingopyxis algicola. The sequence goes on from NZ_CP051131.1 coordinate 3,389,630, forward strand.
CGGCAATATCCAGGCGTCGGACAGCTTCGCGATCCGTGCGGCCGTCGATTACACCTATCACGAAGGCTATATGGAAACGGGATCGGACTCGAAGGACACGCTCTCGGCGCGGCTGGGGCTGCTCTACGAGCCGACGAACGATTTTTCGCTCTATCTCTGGGGCTATACGGTCCAGAAATATGGTGCCCCGCCGAACCTCGTAAACTATGGCGGCACGATCAACGGTCCCAACCCGTTCGTCGTGACGCTGGACGAAGGCGCCTTTCTGCGGGATCGCCCATGGGACGATCTCCGGCCCGGCTTTCTCGCTCCGACCGCAATCGTCGGTCAGCCCCAGAGGTCCATGCAGGACTATAACAACTGGGCGTTCGGGGCCGAGCTCGATGTTGCCCTGAGCGACAATGTGTCGCTAACTTTCATCCCGTCCTATTTCTATCTCGACAATGAGATCCAGACCTATTGGGTAGGCGTGATCCCGAGCTACAAGCTCGACAAGTACGAACAGATTACCGGCGAGGTGCGGCTCAACGGCACGAGCGACCGGTTCGAATGGCTCGCCGGCATCTACGGCTACCGTGTTCAGGGCCGGGGGGAAGGGCGCGTGTTCGAAGGCACGCCGCTCCAGTTCAACTCGAGCAACATCCCTTTCACCCAGCTACAGGGAGCGGCGATTTTCGGCCAGGCGACCTATTCGATCACCGACGAACTCCGGTTCACGCTGGGCGGCCGCTACGGCATCGACGATCGCGAGGCGGACGGCATATCGCTGGAAGACCAGGTGACGCCCTATCGCTTCGAGAATGATTACAGCAATTTCGATTTCAAGATCGGCGTCGAATATGACGTGACGCCCGATATCATGCTCTATGCCACCTATCAGACCGGGTATCAGCCGGGTACCTACAACGAAACGACGCCGCTCACGACGCGGACCGGCAACGGCACGAACGAGATCGATACGGCGACGCTCAGCGCCATCAGCGGCGGCTTCAAGGCCCGCTTCTTCAACGATACGCTGCAGATCAACAACGAGGTCTTCTTCTACCGGTATAACGACCTCTTCCTGCAGGCATTCGATGTCAGCCAGGCGTTCAACCCGATCTTCAATGCCGGGCGCGTGACCATTCCCGGCAACCAGCTGGACGTGCTGTTCAGGCCGACGAACGAGGATCTGATTTCGCTTTCGGTCAGCTATATCCGGCCGCGGATCAGGGATTTCCTGCCCAATGACGACAGCGTTGTGGGCTTCAGCCCGCCCTATGCGGCCGACTGGACGATCAATGCGGGGGTCTCGCACGATTTCCTGCTGCCGGACGGCTATATCCGGGCGCATGGCGACCTGCGCTATGAGAGCGAATATTTCGCCGATTTCGTCCATACGCCCGGCGTCCGCCAGCCCGGCTATATCAAGGTCAATGCGAGCCTCACCTATTATGATGACGATGGCCGGTTCAGCGTCGGAATCTGGGGCCAGAACCTGACCAATGAAGCCACGATCGCGGCGGCCGCGGCAGCCGGCATTCCCGGTCCGGCGACGGCCTATCTCTCGCCGCCGCGGACCTATGGCATCCGCGCCACGTTCGATTTCTAGGGGAGCGGCGCGATGGACTTGACCAAGAGGTTCGCCGGCAAGACCTGTATCGTCACGGGCTCGGGCGGCAGCATCGGCCGCGCCACGGCGCTGCGGCTCGCGGCCGAAGGCGCGAATATTGTCGGCTGCGATGTCGTGGCCGAGGGCGCCGCCGAAACCGTACGGCTCGTCGAGGAGGCCGGCGGCGCGATACTCTCGGTGCATCCCGCGGACCTGACCGAAAAGGCGCAATGCGAGCGGGTCGTCGGCGAAGCCTTAGACCGGTTTGGCGGCGTCGACGTGCTCTTCAACAATGGCGCGATGGCCTATTTCGCCTGGATCGACGAAATGGACGACGAAACCTGGACGAAAACAATCCACGAAGAGCTCGATATCGTCTTCCTCATGACGCGCGCGGCCTGGCCGGAGCTCGTCAAGAGCGAGGGCGCGATCGTCAATGTCGCCTCGCTGTCCGCCTGGGCGGGTATCGAACTGCTGCCCGCGCTGGCCCACACGGCGGCAAAGGGCGGCGTCCTCTCGATGACGCGGCAGCTGGCGATGGAGGGCCGCAAACACGGCATCCGCGCGAACTCGGTCTCGCCGGGCACGATCCTGACGAACCAGACCCAGTTCATCAAGGACGACCCGGAATGGTCGCGCATCCAGCTCGGCCGCGCGATGATGAACCGCATGGGCGAGCCGGAAGAAGTGGCCGGCGCGGTCGCCTTCCTCGCGAGCGAGGATGCCTCCTATGTCACGGGCGCCGACCTGCGCGTCGACGGCGGCGTTCTGGCGTGGTGAACTGACAGGCGAATTTTTCGCGAGCAGCCTTTTGTTTGACCGGTCACCGAAGCGGGATGTCCCGCCGCAGCCTCGTTTTGCATACACGGTGCGATCCGCGATCGGGCAAGGCCGTTATTCGCCAAAGGATAGGTGGCCGGACGCGCTCTTCCGACCAGTCTGAAATCTTAAAAGGACCGGGAGAGAATCATGGACGTAGCATTTTTCATACCGCCGACCGTCGGATCGAAAGAGGATCTCATGGAAGGTCTCGCTGGACGGCGCACCGATCTCTACCAGCAAATGCTCGGCCATCTCGTCGAAATCGCGCAATATATGGACGAGTTCGGCTATTACGGGATGGGCTTTACCGAGCATCATCTCTCGGTCGAGGGCATGACGCTTTCGAACAGCCCGCAGATGCTCGGCCTCTATCTCGCCAATCATACCAAATATAATCATTACGGCGCGCTCGGCCATGTGCTGCCGGTCCATGATCCGCTGCGCGTCGCCGCCGAAATCGCGATGCTCGACCAGATGACCCAGGGGCGCGCCTTTGCCGGCTTCGCCCGCGGCGTGCAGACGCGCTGGATCAATTCGATGGCGCAGCACCGCTACAGCCTGGCGGACAATATCACCGATCCCGAACAATATAACGAGGATCGCCGCAAGCTGTACTACGAGAATCTCGAAATTATCCTCAAAGCCTGGGACAATGACACCTTCTCCCACAAGGGCGATTTCTGGACGCTTCCCGCGCCAAAGACGGACTGGCCGGGGCAGCAGATGAGCCGGGACATGGGCGGTCGGAGCCTCGACAAGGACGGCAATCTGGTCGAGATCGGCGTCGCGCCGGCGATGTACAACCGCAAGCGCCCGACGATGTTCGAACCCTTCTCGGTCAGCCACGGCTCGATCGAGACGGCGGCCGCTAACGGTTTGGTCCCGATCGGTATCATGTGCGATCCCGAAATCGTCGCCGAGCAGGTCGAGGCCGCGCAGCGCGGCTGGGCCAAGGCCGGCGTCGACACCAAGCCGGGCGAACGGCTCGGCTTCGCGCGCTACATGATCGTCGGCGAAACCGACGAAGAGGCGATGGAATTCGCCGAACTCGCAATGTTCGAATGGACCTATTTTTTCGCGCAGTTCGGGTTCAACGCCGTGCTCGCCGGCAAGGACGAGGATTGGCAGGACATTCCGTCCACCATTCCCGAATTCATCAAACGCGGCATTCTGTTCTGCGGCAGCCCCGATACGGTGAACCGGCAGCTGGAAGCGGCGCTGAAGGTCATGCCGATCGATTATCTCTGGCTGTTCACGCCCAACGAGCTGCTGCCACAGCCCAAGATGATGAAGCATCTCGAGCTCATGACGCGCAAGGTGCTGCCCAACTTCACCGACAAGATCGGGCCCAATGTTCACCGCCAGGAAGCCGCCTGAGGCGGGTCACGGGAGACGCACATGACCTATCAGAGCCTGTGGACCGATGTTCATCGCTCGAGCTTCGAACAGGGATTCGTCGACGCGAATGGCGTCCGCACCCGCTATATTCGCGCCGGCGATCCGGACGGGCCCGCGCTGATATTCCTGCACGGCACGGGCGGCCATGCCGAGGCCTTTCTGCGCAACCTCGATGCCCATGCCGCGCATTTCAACACCTATCTGATCGACTATCTCGGCCATGGCTGGACCGAAAAACCCGAGATCGATTACGAGATGCCGCAATATTGCCAGCATCTCGCCGATACGATGGATGCGCTGGGCATCGAACACGCGTCGATCTGCGGCGAATCGATGGGCGGCTGGATCGCGGCCTGGTTCGCGATCCACTATCCCGATCGCGTCGACCGGCTGATCCTCAACACGATGGGCGGCGCGACGATGAACCCGGAGGTCATGAAGACGGTCTACGACAAGACGCTGGCGGCAGTCGAAAGTCCCGCAACGCATACCAAGCCGCGGCTCGAATGGCTGATGGCCGATCCGTCGGTCGTCACCGACGACCTCGTCGCCTGCCGCGAGCGGATCTATTCCCAGCCCGGGATGAAGGAGGCGATCAAGCGGATATTGTGCCTGCAGGTCGAGGAGCCGCGCCGCCGCAACCTGATGACCGAGGACAACATGTCCCGGATCAAGGCGCCGACCCTGGTCGTCTGGACGAGCAAGGATCCGACGGCCTCGACCGATGTCGGCAAGATGATCGCCGGCTGGATCCCCGGCGCCCAATTCACCGTCATGGAAAATTGCGGACATTGGCCGCAATATGAGAAACCGGACGAGTATAACGCGATCTGCCTGGATTTCCTCCTCGAGGACCGGGAAAAGGCGGCCGCCTGATGCCCGCTCTGCTCGCCGCCACGTCGCACAGTCCGCTGACCAATGTCGAAGGCCAGGCGCCGGAAGATGTCAGCGCCGAATTTCGCCAGTCGCTCGATGACCTGCGCGAAAAGGTCGCCGCCTTCGATCCGGAACTGGTCATCCAGTTCGGCAACGATCACAATAGCGGCTTCTCGCTGGGACTGATGCCGCCTTTTCTTATCGGGTTGCGGGCTACCGGGCTCGGCGACTTCGGAACGTCGACCGGACCGCTCCTCATCGACGAGGCGGCCGGCCGGCTGATGGCCGCGTCGCTGCACGAGGCGGGTATCGATATCGCGACCGGCTATGATGTCGTCTTCGACCATGGCATCGTCTGGGCGCTGGACAAGCTGTTCGGCGGGATAGACCGGGTCCCGGTCGTGCCGATCTTCATCAATTGCGGCGGCGATCTGAGACCGCCCTTCCACCGCGCCCATGCGCTGGGCACGGCAGTCGGCGAAATTGCCAAGGCCAGCTTCGGCGACACACGCATATTGTTTATCGCATCGGGCGGGCTGTCCCACGATCCCCCGCTGCCGATATTCGAATCCGCGCCGCCCGACGTGCAGGAAAAGATGATCGCGGGCACCGAATGGGACGAAGAGAGCCTGAGGCAGCGCACCTTGAGGGTCGCGCAGGCCGGCAAGGATCACGCCGCCGGCGGAGACGACCTGCTGCCGCTCAACCCCGAATGGGACAATCAGATCATCGCCAAGCTGGAAGCGGGCGATCTCGAATGGCTTGCGCAGATGGACGATGCGGAGGTCATCCGGCTCGGCGGACGCGGCGGGAGCGAGGTGCGCAACTGGCTGGCGGGCTTTGCCGCGCTGAAGGCCTATGGGGGCGACTATACGGCTTCGAAACACTATTATAATGCCGTGAAGGAATGGATCGCCGGTTTCACCATGATGCACGCCAGGGCCGCCTGATCCGGGCGAACACCCGATGACGGAAACGGTCGACTGCATTGTCATCGGCGCCGGCGTGGTCGGCCTGGCCTGTGCCGCGGCGCTGGCAAAGGCGGGGCGAGAGGTTCTCGTCCTCGAAGCCGCGGAGGCGATCGGCACGCAGACGAGCAGCCGCAACTCCGAGGTCATTCACGCAGGCATCTATTATTCCGCAGGATCGCTGAAAGCGGAGCTGTGCCGCACCGGCAAGGAGATGCTCTACGCTTATGCCGCCGACCGCGGCATTGCGCACAAACGCTCGGGCAAGATCATCGTTGCCAGCGCCGATGCCCAGCTGGCGAGGCTCGAAGAGATCAAGCGGGCCGCCGCCGCCAACCACGTTACCGATCTCCGGGACCTTGATGCCGCCGGACTCACCGCGCTCGAACCGGCGCTCGTCGGAGTCGGCGGTCTGTTCTCGCCATCGACGGGCATTATCGACAGTCACGGCCTGATGCTCGCGCTCGAAGGCGATCTCACGAATGCCGGCGGCATGGTCGTGCTGCATACGCCCGTCCGGTCGGGCGAGGCGATGGACAGCGGCATCGCGCTCACCACGGGCGGGGATAGGCCCATGCGGCTTATCGCGGAAACGGTAGTCAATTGCGCGGGCCTATCGGCTCCCTCGGTTGCGCGCTCGATCGCCGGTATACCGTCTGACGCGATCCCCGCGGCTTATCATGCGATCGGCCATTACTATCGGCTGAGCGGACCCGCGCCGTGCACCCATCTCGTCTACCCGGTGCCCGAACCGGGCGGCCTCGGCATTCATCTGACGCTCGATTTGGGCGGCCAGGCGAAGTTCGGACCGGACGTGCGCTGGATCGACGAGATCGACTACCGGTTCGACGACAGTCGGTTCGCCGAATTCCTGGCGGCGATCAGGCGCTATCTGCCCGATATCGATGCTGACAGGCTGGATCCCGATTATACCGGAATCCGGCCGAAGATCGTCGGCCCCGGCGAACCCGCCGCCGATTTCCGGATCGACGGCCCGGAGCGGCATGGCGTGCAGGGTCTGGTCAATCTGTACGGGATCGAGTCGCCCGGCCTCACCGCCGCACTGGCGATCGGCGACTATGTGAGCGCGATGCTCAGGCGTTGAACGGCAGTTTCAACCCCCGCCGCGGCCAGTCCATCTTGATCAGCCGGCCGGTCAGCGACAGCGTGATATAGGCGGTCTTCATGTCGGGTCCGCCAAAGGCGATGTTCGTGACCGCCGGATCGGGAAGCGCGACGAAATCGATCAGCGCGCCATCGGGCGAAAGTACCGTGATGCCGCCCCGGGAAAGGGTCGCGACGCAGATATTGCCATTCGCCTCGATCGCGAGGGAATCGTATAGGTCGTAGCCGGGCGCGCCATATAATATGGGCTCCGGGTTGAGCAGGCCTTCGGGCACGATCGCCTGGCCGGGCTCGGGCAGCGCGAATTTCTTGATCCGCCCGGCCATGGTCTCGGCCATGTAGAGGGTCTTCTCGTCGGGCGACAGGCCGATGCCGTTGGCATGGCTGCACGGATAGACCTGTTCGGAAATGAAGCTCCCGTCGGTCTTCGCATAATAGACCGCGCCGATATCCTCAGACCGCGCATAGCGCTTGCCGTTATCGGTAAACCAAAAGCCGCCCTGGCTGTCGAAGACGATATCGTTCGGGCCCTTGATCGGCTCGCCGCCGCATTCGGTATAGAGGGTCTCGACCGATCCCGATTGCAGATCGACCTTCTGGATGCTGCCGCCCGTATAACTCTCCGGTGTCAGTCCGGGCACGAGACCGCCGTCGATCTCGTGCCATTCGAAGCCGCCATTGTTGCAGACATAGACGCAGCCATCGGGCCCGATCGCCGCGCCATTCGGCCCGCCGCCCAGCTCCGCAACGATTTCGGCCCGTCCCTCCGGATACACCCTGGTCAGGGTTTCGCGCGCGATCTCGACTACCAGGATCGACCCGTCGGCAAGCACGATCGGGCCCTCGGGGAATTGCAGGTCGCCGGTCAGGGTGTCGAAACTGGGCATGGGGTTCTCTCCAATCCGTTTGTCGCTCACCAGACCAATACCGGGCGCACACGGCCGGGCACCTGCTAAAGTATAGGTGCAATATCGTCGCGGCGATGGTCGGGTGGCCGCTGGAGACGAAAAGGGGACGGGAATGTCGAAGGACCTGGACGGCAAAGTCATCGTGATCACCGGCGCCGGAGGCGGCATCGGCGAAGCCGCCGCCGAAATATGCGCCGCGCAGGGCGCGAGGCTGGTTCTGGCCGGCCGGACGCTGGACAAGGTCGAAACCGTGGCGGACCGTATCGCGCGTTCGGGCGCGGAGTGTATCGCCTTGCAGGCCGATGTGGCGCGGGGAGACGATGTCCGGAAACTGACCGAGACTGCGGTCGGCGAGTTCGGCCGGCTCGACGGCGCGTTCAACAATGCGGGCATCGACGGGGCGCTCGCCCCGGCCGCCGATTATCCGGAAGACGAGTTCGATACCGTGATCGCCGTGAATCTCAAAGGCGTATGGCAATGCATGCGGTTCCAGATTCCGGCCATGCTCGAAAGCGGTGGCGGGTCGATCGTCAACAACGCCTCGGCGCTCGGCGAAGTCGGGCAGTTCGCGATGGCCGCCTATTGCGCGTCGAAGGCCGGCGTACTCGGTCTGACCAAAGCGGCCGCGCTCGATTACGGCGCGCAAGGGGTTCGCGTGAACGCGATCTCGCCCGGGGTGATCGAAACGCCGATGATGACATCGCAGATGGACGCGATGCCCGAGCTGCGCGAGATACTGCTGGCACGCCACCCGATCGGACGGCTGGGCGAGCCGGTGGAAATCGCCGGGGCCGTGGCCTGGATGCTGTCCGACGCGTCGTCCTTCCTGCTGGGCTCCAACGTCGCGGTCGATGGCGGCTATGCGGCCATCTGAGCGAGAACCGGCATGAACCGATCACCGCTCTTTACCCCGTGCCGCGTCGGCGATGTCGCATTGCCGAACCGGATCGTCATGGCGCCGATGACCCGGCTCCGCGCGCCGGGCGCCATGCCCAACGCGCTAATGGCCGACTATTACAGCCAGCGCGCGAGCGCGGGCCTGATCATAACCGAATGCACGATGGTGTCCGACACGAGCGCCGCCTATATGTTCGCGCCCGGCATCTATTCCGACGCGTTCATCGCGCCCTGGCGGGCGGTGACCGATACCGTGCACGAGGCCGGCGGGCGGATCTTCCTCCAGCTTTGGCATTCGGGGCGCGTGGCCCATGTGTCACTGATGCCGGGCGGCGAAAAACCCTATGCGCCGAGCGCCATTCGCGGCGAAGGCGAACTCCATACGCCGGAGGGCAAGAAGCGCGTGTCGACGCCGCGCGAGATGACCGTTCCGCATATCACCGGACTGACCAAGGCGTTCGGCAAGGCGGCGGAGCGCGCTCGGCAAGCGGGGTTCGACGGGATCGAGATTCATGGTGCCTTCGGCTATCTGGTGGACCAGTTTCTGCAGGATGGCAGCAACCAGCGGTCCGATCATTATGGCGGTTCGTTCGAGAACCGGATCCGGTTCCTGCTCGGCGTCGTGTCCGCAGTTCAGCAGGCGTTCGGCAACGATGTCGGGCTCAAGCTTTCGCCCAGCAACCGCTATCACGGGATGAGCGACAGCGACCCGGAAGGGCTTTTCGGTTTCCTGTTGTCGGAACTGGGCGATCACGACCTCGCCTATCTGCATATGATGGAACCGCTGCCCTTCGACCATGAACAGGGCCATGCGATCGCGGACGTCAAAGCCTTTGCGGCGCGCCACTATGACGGCACGATCATCGCCAATGGCGGCTTCGATGCGGCAACCGCCGCGCGGGCGATCGCCGATGGCGAGGCCGATCTCGTATCCTTTGCCCAGCTGTTCATCGCCAATCCCGATCTGCCGCGCCGCTTTCGCGAAGATCTCGCGCTTGCCGCCCCCGATTTCGCCAAAGTCTACGGCGCCCCGGGGATGGAGTTGAGCGAGGGCTATATCGACTATCCGGCAGCCGACTGAGGTTTCAGGCGATCAGCCCCAATTGCCGCGCCTTGAACACGGCTTCGGACCGGCGGTTGACGCCCATCTTGCCGTAGATCTGCTGGAGATACCATTTGACCGTGCCGAGCGTGAGGCCGAGATCTTCGGCGATCTCCTTGTTCATCATGCCGGTCGAGATCATCAGCAGGATTTCGGATTCGCGATTGTTAAGCGCTTCGAACTGTCCGCCGGTTTCCTCCAGATCCTTTTTGGCGGCGGGCGTTGTCGCCCGATCGGAGCCCATCGCGGTCAAAATGGTCTGGTGATGGTCGGCGAGGTCGAAATGCTGATCGAAGGTCATGTCTTCGAGCACGGAAAGGACCGCCGGATTGGCGTCGACGAACGACCGGATGAAGCCGCCAGATCCGCCCAGTTGCATGGCCGTGCGCAGCGAGCGGTGTGCGGCTTTCGCTTCGCCCATGACGATCTGGGCATGGGCCAGCGCCAGCGCCATTTTGAGCGCATAGCGAACGCATTGATGCGCCTCGAGGAACTGCAGCCAGCGGGCCAGAAGGCTCTCCGCGCCGCTCAGGTCGTTCTCGATGATCGCCACATGCGCCGCCGCATAGGCCGTGGCGGCATCGACCGACGTCATGTTGCGGCGTGGTTTCAGCTCTTCGAGATCGGAGGAGATATTGTTGAGCATTCCGATCCGGCGCACGGACGCGGTATCACCGGCGCTGGTGAATATCCGGATGCGATCGGCGAGGAGAAAGGCCTTCAAACGGTCGAATTGGCGCGCGCCCGCGATCTCCTCGCCTTCTTCGAGTACGCGCAGGGCCAGATCGGTGCCCGATAGCGACGCGATCCGCGCTTTGGTCTGGAAACCGGCCACGAGCTGGTCGACCAACCCTGTACGCATCGCCAATGGCAGAAACTCGTCGATCAACGCGGTCGCGGATTCCAGATCGTTGCGCTCATATTTGAGGTCGGCAAGATAGAGGGCGGGCATGGCGGTCGTCGGATTGATCCGCCCGACAAGATTGGACGCGGTTTCGAAAGCGCTTTCGAAGATGGATTGCGCGCGGGCAAGATCGCCCATCTGGGTGTGCGTGGCGCCGATGATGCAATCATGCCAGACGGTTGCCCATCTGTTGTTTTCCGCCTCGAAAGTCTCGCGGGCGGATTTCGAAGCGGCGACATTGGAAAAATCGAACAGCTCGCGCTGGGCGTAGATCAGCGTCGTGCGGGCCACCGCATCCTCGAACGGCGTGCAGCCGCCCTCCATATCCTGCCATTGCCGCGCAAGCTTCGCGACTTTCGGCATCCGGTCCTGCAACAGCAGGAGCTGCATTTCCCGGTGGATCAGCTTGCGTTCGAGACGCGCGATATCGATGTTCCGGGCCTTCCAGGCCTTAAGCCGATCGGTATCCAGCATCGTCGCCCGGACGTCGTCGAGCACGCGTTTCGCCTCGCTGAACTGCCAGGTGAGCGTGGCCGCATAGACACGATCGAGCTGCAGCGCCGGATAGTCCTGCAGCATCTCGGCCGGGATCATCCGCGCATAGCGGAGCAATGTCGCGCCCCGGCCAGTATGCGCGATCTCCTCGGCGGTCCTGGCCAGCAATTCGACCAGATCGTCAAGCGATTCCGATGCGTTGGCGTGGAACAGGGCCCGTTCGATCCCGCCCTTGCTTTCCAGCCAATCGGCCGCCTTGAGGTGGAGCGCGCTTTTCTTGCGCGGGGAAAAGGTGTGCAGCCCCTCGGTGAACGCCTCGACGAACAGGGCATGATAGCGATACCAGCCGGGCTCCTCCAAAGGCAGAATGAAGAACTGCTTTTCTTCCAGCTGGGCGATCAGCTCGGCACTATCGCGTTTACCGCGAATATGATCGGCGAACTCGGCCGAAAACTCGCCGAGCAGGGCGGTATCGCCGACGAATTCGCCCAGCGCTTCGGGCAGGCTGGCGATGATTTCCTCGCGCAGATAGGCCTTCAGGGTCGGTTCCCTGCCCGAAAGGAGGTGGCCGAGCGGCATGTCCGGCTTCGCGGCGAGCGCCATCGTGGCGAGCCGGATTCCGGTGGCCCATCCCTCGGTACGCGCGACAATGGTTTCGATCGCTTCGGGCCCGGGATCGTCGGGTAAAATGGTGGCGATCGCTTCGCGGGCCTCTTCGGGCGCGAATTCCAGGTCGGTGGTTCGGATATCGAGCACCTGGCCGAGCGCGCGCAGCTTGCCCATGCTGAATTCGAGTTGCTGGCGGCTGTTGATAGCGATGTGGAGATATCCGCAGCCGCTATTGACCAGAAAACCCACCAGGGCGTTGGTTTCGTCCGATGCCGCGACATGCATATCGTCGATCACCAGCAGCACGGGTTGTTGCAGACCCTCCAGCGCGTTGACGATCGTGACGCCGACGGATTCTATATCGATATCGAAGCCCGATTTCGCGATTCCGGAGAAAGCCTCTTCAAGCTCCGGCGAGGCGAGCGAGAGCGCGCGAAACAGATGCCGAGAAAACCGGTATACGTCCTGGTCGGCCTCGTCGCAGGTCAGCCAGGCGGCGGCCCGGCCCTCATCCTTGGCGTGCGCATACCATTGCGCCAGCAACGTCGTCTTCCCGAAACCCGCCGGCGCCACGACGTTTACGCAGGCGACCTCCCAGACGAGCTCGCGTTTCTCCGAGAGCCGATTGCGTTCGATGGTCTTGCTGTTGCCGGATTTGGGAGGAGCAAGCTTGGTCGAGAGCACGACATCCCTGCCTTCGCCGGCCTTGGTTGGAGATAAGGGCGAATTCATGGCGGACCGATCATAGCCTCAGGCTATCGGAAGCGGCAGACCCAATCTATCCACTAGGCGAACTGTCCCATTGCGAGACCATCGCTGTCGATTTGCAGCTCGGGCCTGGTGCCGATGCCTTCCAGATAGCGGATATCGATCGCCGCATCGCCGCGCCGGACGAGCGCCGGAACGAACAGGCGCTTGGCCAGTGCGATGCACTCCTCCGAACTCGCGGTTTCGCCTTCCTCGTCCAGAATATCGCACCATGCGATGGCCTCGGACCCCGCATAGCGATGCGCATAATCGAAGGCGAAGGTCGAAAGGTTCGGGTTTCCCGAAATCGTCTCGGGCACGATGGCCGGCATGATGTGCCCCGGTGTGACGATATCCTCGGTGTCGCAGTGCGGATCGCCGAGCGTGCGGATCGTCAGCGCGCGTTCGGCCGCCGAGATACCGGTTTCGGTGCACGCCGCCGCTTCGACGCTGGTGACGTACATCGGCATATGATCGCGCTCGACCGCATGTTTGAGCGGCTGCAGCCCGAGCGCATAGGCGCGGCTGGCCGAAAGGGCGGCGCTGACGACGCCCCGGCCCATGGTCGCCATGACATTGATGCTGTTCGCATCGGAATTCAGCGCCGATTCGAAAAATATGCCGCGGCCGCGGCCGGCAAGCGTATCGGGATCGACGAGGATCGAGAGGGAAATGCCCCGTTCGCGATAATGTTGCCTGATCATGCCGCCATCAGCCTGGCGAGAGGAGGCAGGGTTTCGGCGCTGCAATATTCGCCCGCCTTGTAGAGCAGGGGGCGGCAATTTTCCCGGGTGCGGACCGCGACCACATTCGCCGCGAACACGCGGTGCGTGCCGACATCCATCGTCGAAATGGTCCGGCAGGCGATATTGGCGACGGCCGATTGCAAAATCGGGTTGCCGTTCAATTTGCTCCAGCTGCCCGACTGGAAGCGCAGCGGCGTCAATTTGGTCGACCCGAACATCGTCGCGATATCGCCATCCTCTTCCGAAAGCACGTTGATGGCGAACGATCCGGCGCGCTCGATAGTATCGAAGATCGAGGCCGATTTGTTCACGCAGATCAGCATCGAATGCGGATCGAAACTCAGCGAGCAGACTGCGGTCGCCGTCATGCCGGCGGGCATGCCCCGATGTTGCGTCGTTATGAGATGCACCGAGGATGCGACGTTGCGCTGGGCGATGCGATAGGCGTCGGCAAAACCCGGCTGTTCTGGTTCCGCTACGGTCATGGCTCTACTCCCTCTCCTGCTTTTTTCTATTCTGTTATCCTGCAGGGGCCCGGGGGAACCGCCACCTATCTTTCGGTGAACGAAACGGATCGGCGGCACCGTCCATAAGGTAGGTGCGCTGCTGGTCTTCCCTGATGCAGGCGTTCGGCATGGAACAATTCGATGCCGATATCCGCGACCGCCTGTCGCAGGAACTCCATGAGGCGCTGCGTTCGCGATCGGTCGTGGCGCCGCTGATCGGGCGTTTCGACGGCATCACGATCGAAGACGCCTATGCCGTTTCGCTCGGCATATTGCGCCGCCGCGAGGCCGAGGGCGAGCAGGTGGTGGGCAAGAAGATCGGCGTCACGTCCAAGGCGGTGCAGGACATGCTGGGCGTGCACCAGCCCGATTTCGGGTTTCTCACCGACCGGATGCAGTGCGGCGAAACGATCGATTTCGACGCGGCCGGCCTGATCCAGCCACGGGCCGAAGCCGAGATCGCGTTCATCCTGAGAGAGGGTCTTGCTGGCCCGGGTGTCACCGAGGCCGATGTGCTGGCCGCGACGGAGAGCATCGCCCCCTGTTTCGAGATCGTCGACAGCCGGATCGAGAATTGGAAGATTTCGATCGTCGACACGGTGGCCGACAACGCATCCTGCGGCGTTTTCGTGCTCGGCGAGGCCCGTGCCGATCCGCGCGATCATGACCTGCCCGCGCTGAAGGTGACGGTGACCAAGAACGGCGCGCGCCTGTCCGAGGGACTGGGTTCGGCGGTGCAGGGATCCCCGGCCGCGGCCGTCGCCTGGCTGGCCAATACGCTTGGCGGCTTCGGCGTCACGCTCGACGCTGGCGATATCGTTCTTTCGGGCAGCCTCGTGCCGCTGGAACCCGCCCAAAAGGGCGATGTTTTCGAGATGATGCTCGAAGGCGTGGGCGGCTGCCGCGCGGAATTCGTTTGAGAGGAAATGTGATGGACAAGATAAAGGCCGCGATTATCGGTTCGGGCAATATCGGCACCGATCTGATGATCAAGATCATGCGGACGTCCGATGTTCTCGAAATGGCGGCGCTTGTCGGGATCGATCCGGAATCGGACGGGCTGGCACGGGCGCGCAAGCTCGGCGTCGCGGCGACGCATGACGGCATAGAAGGGCTGCAGGCGCTCGATGTCTGGCCCGATATCGAGGTGGTGTTCGACGCGACATCGGCCGGCGCCCATCGCCGCCATCACGACATCGTCACCGGCGCCGGCAAGGCGATGATCGATCTCACCCCGGCGGCGATCGGCCCCTATGTGATCCCCGTGGTCAATGGCGAGGACCATCTCGACAGGGACAATGTGAACATGGTGACCTGTGGCGGCCAGGCGACGATCCCGATCGTCGCGGCCGTCAGCCGGGTCGCCGAAGTGCCCTATGCCGAGATCGTGGCATCGGTATCGTCGCGCTCGGCCGGGCCCGGCACGCGCGCCAATATCGACGAGTTCACCGAAACGACGGCCAAGGGCGTCGAGGTCGTGGGCGGCGCGGCCAAGGGAAAGGCCATCATCATTCTCAACCCCGCCGAACCGCCGATGATCATGCGCGATACGGTGATGACGCTGAGCCAGGGCGCGGACGAAGCCGAGATCGAGGCATCGGTCGAACAGATGGTCGCCGATGTGCAGAAATATGTGCCCGGCTATCGGCTCAAGCAGAAGGTGCAGTTCGAACGGTTCGGGTCCAACAATCCGGTCCGCATTCCGGGTCTTGGCGAGTTCGAGGGGATCAAGACGAGCGTGTTCCTCGAGGTGGAAGGCGCGGCGCATTATCTCCCCGCCTATGCCGGCAATCTCGACATCATGACCTCGGCGGGGCTCGCCACCGCGGAGAAGATCGTCGCGAAACGCCATATGCCGGAGGCCGCGTGATGCGTTTCGATCCCACCCAGACCAAGCTCTACATCCAGGACGTCACGCTGCGCGACGGGATGCACGCGATACGCCACCAATACGGGATCGACCATGTACAGAAGATCGCCAGGGCGCTCGACGAGGCGAAGGTCGACGCGATCGAGATCGCGCATGGCGACGGGCTGAACGGATCGAGCTTCAATTACGGCTTCGGCGCGCACACGGACTGGGAGTGGATCGCCGCCGTAGCCGAGGTTGTCGAGCATGCGAAGCTGACGACCCTGCTGCTTCCGGGCATCGGCACCGTCGAGGAACTCAAGCGGGCCTATGACCTGGGCGTCCGCTCGGTCCGGATTGCGACGCACTGCACCGAGGCCGATGTCTCGAAACAGCATATCGAAATGGCCCGCAACCTGGATATGGATACGGTCGGGTTCCTCATGATGAGCCATATGATCGAGCCCGACCAGCTGGCCGAGCAGGCGCGGCTGATGGAGAGCTATGGCGCGCAATGCGTCTATGTCACCGATAGCGGCGGCGCGCTCGACATGGCCGGCTACCGGGCGCGGCTCGACGCCTATGACCGGGTACTGAAGCCGGAAACCGACCGCGGCGTCCATGCCCATCACAATCTGTCGCTCGGGGTCGCCAACTCCATCGTCGCCGTCGAGCAGGGCGCGATCCGCGTCGACGCTTCGCTGGCCGGGATGGGCGCGGGCGCCGGCAACGCGCCGCTCGAAGTGTTCATCGCCGCGGCCGACCGCAAGGGCTGGCGCCATGGCTGCGATCTCTACAGGCTGATGGATGCCGCCGAGGAACTGGTCCGGCCGTTGCAGGACCGGCCGGTGCGCGTCGACCGGGAAACGCTCTCGCTCGGCTATGCCGGCGTCTATTCCAGCTTCCTGCGGCATGCCGAAAAGGCCGCGCAGGATTACGGTCTCGATACCCGCGAAATCCTCGTCGAACTCGGTAACCGCAAAATGGTCGGCGGGCAGGAGGACATGATCGTCGATGTCGCATTGGATCTGGTCGCGCAAAAAGCGTGACTGTTGCGGCCGCCGATACCGAAGGGCTGGCTATTGGACCCAGCCGCCCGAGAACGGAATGGCCTGACCGGCGATGAAATCGGCGTGTTCGGATGCCAGAAACGCGGCCAGCGCGATATCCTCGCGCGCTTCGGCCAGCCGCCCCACCGGAACATGTTCGGCCAGAAAGGCCTTGAACGCGTCGCTTTCCACCCGTTCGGCCGGGAAATATTTCTCGTTCTCGACAAAATTCTGCGCGATCAGATTGATCTGCACATTGCGGCTCGCGACTTCCGCACCGACCGATCGCACATAGCCGACCTGCGCGGACCGGGCGGCGCAATAGGCCGGCATCAGCGCGCGGGCCCGCAGTCCCGTCGCGCTGCCGAAGACGACAATCTTGCCGGATCGGCGGGCGAGCATCGACGGCAGCGCCGCCTGGACGAGCCAATGCAGGGGGTGGACGAGGAGGTCGAAACATTGACGCCAGCCATCCTCCGGCAGGTCGAGGACCGAGGTGCCGAGATGCGTATCCGCGGCGAGATTGACGAGGAGAATGTCGATTTTACCGGCGGCGGCCAGCGCTGCGCGGCAGTCTTCTTTCGTCAGCAGCGGGTCGGTGCTCGCGACGATATCGGCGCCGAGCCCGTCGAAAATCCCGGTCGCCGCCGGGCCCATGAAATCATCGGCACTGGTGACGAAAATGCGCTTGCCGTCGAACCGGGTCATGCCGCCGGCGCGCGCGCAAAACTGTCGCGCAGCCAGCCGGCGACATGCGTCACGCAGCGATTGCCCTCCGGCATCGCGCCGCCGAACGAGAAGAAGCCGTGGAGCTGACCCTCATAGACGAAATAGGAGGTGTCCACGCCGGCGGCGCGCAGCCGGTGCGCATAGGCGCGCGCCTCATCGATCAGGCAATCGGTATCGGTGGCGATGATCAGCGCCGGCGGCAGGCCGTCGAGATCGGGTTCGCGCAGGGGCGATGCCCGCGGGTCGAGCACGGCATCGCCGAAATGCAGCTCGATCGTCGCCACCAGCGCGTCATGCGTCGTGAAATTGGCGCGGTCGAACCGGCTCGGCGCGGCCGAGGCCATGTCGAGCATCGGATAGATCAGCACCTGCGCGACCGGCAGCTTCACGCCCTGCCGCTTGGCGTCCTGCGCAACCGCGGCGGCGAGATAGCCGCCCGCACTGTCGCCGCTGACCGCGATGCGCGATCCATCGCCGTCGATCTGACCAGAATCCTCGACCAGCGACCGGTACACCGTAAAACAATCGTCGAGCGGGGCAGGAAAGGGATGTTCGGGCGCCTGGCGATACCGCGGCACGACGACGACGCTCTGCGCCTGGTTGGCCAGCATCCGGCTTGTCGGATCGAAATCTTCGGGCGTCAGCATAACGCCCCCGCCGCCATGGCAGAACAGGGTAACGGGAAGCGGAGCCTCGTCCGCGTCCGGCCAATAGACGAGGCAATCGACGCCGCCGATTTGCCGGGCTTCGGCGCGTGCAACGGGCGGCGGTTCGGGCGAAAGGCTTTGCCATAACTCGCTGAAGCCTGCGCGCTGGGCGGCGAGATCATCGGGCGGCGGTCCGGCCGCCGCAAGCTGCTCGAGAAAATCCTGCGCGAGCGGATCGACGAAGGCCATGATGCACCTCTTGGTTTCCTGCCAACCAAGCAGTTCCCACGCCTCTCACGACAGACCACCTATCTTTCGACGGTAAATCTTCACTGTGATGCCGGTCTGGGCCGGATTTCAGAGTGATCAGGTCTGGCAGCCCGGCGAACCGGGCGAAGCCGTTGCGGTCGTCGCCAAAAATCCCGTTCGTCGCGAACAGGATGGGTCGGGCGGCCGCGTTCGCCGCGAGAGCCGCCGGCATCACGGCACCGGCTGCATCTTGCGTTCGAAACAGATCGTCATGTCGCTGCTCGCGATAGGTACAGATCTTCGATGAAGTGCGCATGGGGCGCATCGACTTCCTGGAGCAGTTCGCCCGTTTGGGAGGCCGCCACCCAATGCGCCGATCGACCAGAAGAGCGGCGTCATCAACCCGCCGGCGAAGAGCCGGAGCGAGGGTCGGCAGTCGGGAATTCCGCAAACAGATTTCCCGGTTTGCGTTTTTCGATAGGTTCAAGCTAGGTTTGGCGGTCGAGAAAATCATTCGACCGCGGTTCGTTGGGTCCGATCTTGCCAGCTCGACGCCGCAACCGAAGGCTCGGCGCAACGGCATCGTCTCGAAAGGATCTCATATCAGCACAGGAACCGGCGCCGACATGCAGATTGACAGCCTCTCTTCGTGGCAGGCGATGCGCAGTTCGTGCCGCGAGGACCCCGGCGCCTTTCACGGCGAGATCGCAAAACGGCGCATCTGCTGGTTCCTTCCAGACGAAGGAGAGAACGGCGCTTGGGTCAATTGGGACGAGCAGGGCGATCGCTGGACAGGCTGGAATGCCGCAACGGCCGAGCCGGTAACACCCGACCTGCCGGCGGATTTCGAACCCTGGGATCGGGCGTTCAACGGCGACGATCCGCCCAACTGGCGCTGGTTCGAAGGCGGGCTGACGAGCGCGGCGTTCAACGAGGTCGATCGCCATGTGCTCGCCGGCCATGGCGAGGAGGCGGCGCTGATCTTCGAGGGCGATCGCTGGAACATGGCCGAGGATGGCGGGCGCGGCGGCCCGGTCGACAGCTATCCGGTGTCGCGCAAGAAACTGCTGCTCGAAAGCGCCAAATGCGCGCTCGCGCTCAAGGCGTTGGGCTTGCAGCCCGGCGATCGCATCGCGCTCAATATGCCGAGCATTGCCGAGCAGATCTACTGGACCGAGGGCGCGAAGCGGCTGGGCATCGTCTATACGCCGGTGTTCGGCGGCTTTAGCGACAAGACGCTGTCCGACCGGATCGCCGATGCCGGCGCGCGCGTCGTGATCACCGCGGACGGCAGCTATCGCAATGCGCAGATGGCGCCGTTCAAACCGATGTACACCGATCCGGCGCTCGACAATTTCGTCGCCGTGCCGGTAGCGATGGAACTGCTCGATGCGGCGCTTGCAGACGGAGATCTCGGTGTCGAGGCAGGGCGGGCGGACGTTATCCGCGCGACGGTGGCCGAACTGCTCGAAGGCGAGGTTACGGTCGAACGATCGGACGTGATGCGCGGTGTCGGCAAGGCGCTGGCCGAGATGGGGCAGGGCGGCGGCATCGATGCGCGCCAATCCGCGCAGCTCCGGATCGCCGTGGCGAGCGCGCTGGTCGATTCGCCGCCGCGCGTCGAGGCGGTGATCGTCGTCCGTCATACCGCGCAGCCCGATCTGATCTGGAACGACGACCGCGATCGCTGGAGTCACGAGCTGACCGATACGGCGGGCGAGGAACTGCTCGCCGCCGCGCGCGACGCCGGGTTCGATGTTTCCGATGAAGACGCGCTGCTCGCGCTGCCCGACGCCGATCTCGTCCGCGCAGTCTGGGCCTCGTCGCCGGTGCTGGCGGTCGATGCCGAATATCCGAACTTCATCATCTACACTTCCGGTTCAACCGGGAAACCCAAGGGCGTCGTCCATGTCCATGGCGGCTATTGCGCGGGCGTCGCGGCGACGATGCCCGCCGCCTTCGGCGCCGAACCCGGCGACACGATGTACGTCGTCGCGGATCCCGGCTGGATTACCGGCCAAAGCTATCTGATCGCCGCGTCGCTGCTCTGCCGGGTGACGACGATCGTTACCGAAGGCTCGCCGGTGTTCCCGCATGCAGGCCGCTTCGCCTCGATCATCGAGCGCTACGATGTCGATATCTTCAAGGCCGGCGTCACCTTCCTGAAGTCCGTGATGCAGAATCCGGAAAACCTGAAGGATATCGAGCGCTACGACCTCTCCTCGCTCAAGGTCGCGACCTTCTGCGCCGAGCCGGTTTCACCGGCCGTGCAGGCCTTTGCGATGGAGCATGTCGCCGAGCGCTATATCAACAGCTATTGGGCGACCGAGCATGGCGGCATCGTCTGGACGCATTTTCACGGCAATGACGATTTCCCGCTCCGTGCCGACGCGCATACCTATCCGCTGCCCTGGATATTGGGCGATGTCTGGATCGAGGATACCGACGGACGGGGCGATTCGGATGCCGTCCCACTGCCGCGTAACGACGAGGATGGCGGCGTCGCCTGGCGGCGCGCCGATATCGGCGAGAAGGGCGAGATCATCATCCGCCTGCCCTATCCCTATCTGGCGCGGACGATCTGGGGCGATGCCGAGGGCTTCACCGTCGAAACCGATGGCCGGACGGCGCGGGTCGCACCAACCTGGCGCGGCAATGCGGACCGCTATGCCGATACCTATTGGAAGCGCTGGCGCGGCGCCTGGGCCTATACCCAGGGCGATTTCGCGATGCGGCACGAGGACGGTTCCTATTCGCTCCACGGCCGCTCGGACGATGTCATCAACGTATCCGGCCACCGGATCGGCACCGAGGAGATCGAAGGCGCGATCCTGCGCGACAAGGCGCTCGATCCCAATTCGCCGGTCGGCAACGTCCTCGTGATCGGCGCGCCGCATCGCGAAAAGGGCGCGACGCCGGTGGCTTTCGTCACGCCGGCAGCGGGCCAGCGGCTGACGCAGGAGGATCGCAACCGGCTGGCCGGGCTCGTCCGCACCGAAAAGGGCGCGGTTGCCGTCCCGTCCGACTTTATAGAGCTTGCCGAATTTCCGGAAACGCGCAGCGGCAAATATATGCGTCGCATGGTCCGCGCGGTGGTCGAGGGCGAGGATGTCGGCGATGTATCGACGCTGCGCAATCCCGAAAGCCTCGACGATCTCGCCCGCGCCGTCGACGCCTGGAAGCGCAAGCAGCAGCTCGCCGACGAACAGCAGCTGTTCGAGCGCTACCGCTTCTTTCTGATCCAGTATAACCGCGTTGCGCCGGGCAAACGCGTGGCGACGGTCACGGTCACCAACCCCCCGGTCAACGCGCTCAACGAACGCGCGCTCGACGAACTCGGCATCATTGTCGACCATCTGGCGCGCAAGGACGATGTCGTCGCGGTCGTGTTTACCGGCGCGGGCAGCCAGAGCTTCGTCGCCGGTGCCGATATCCGGCAGATGCTCGAAGAGGTGAACAGCGTCGCCGAGGCCAAGGCCCTGCCGGACAATGCGCAGCTCGCCTTCGGCAAGATCGAGACCATGGGTAAGCCGTGCATCGCGGCGATCCAGGGCGTGGCGCTGGGCGGCGGCATGGAGTTCGCGCTCGCCTGCCATTACCGGATCGCCGATCCCAAGGCGCGGTTCGGCCAGCCCGAGATCAACCTGCGGCTGCTCCCCGGCTATGGCGGTACGCAAAGATTGCCGCGCCTGCTTGCGGCGAAGCGCGGCGAGACCGGGCTGCGCGATGCGCTCGACCTCATTCTCGGCGGCCGGGCGATCGACGCGGACCAGGCGCTGGCGATCGGTGCCGTCGATGCGCTGGCGGCGGGCTCCGACGATGCGCTGTCCCGCGCCCATGCGATGGTCCGCGAATATGTGATGTCGCCGACTGACAGCCTGCTCGGCCAGGCCTTTGCAGAGCGCGAGAGGGTCACCGAAAACTGGTCGGAGGCGGCCGATATCGATCTCGATGCCGTGCTCGAAGACGATTTTCTCCAGCGCGTCCTGGGCCAGCTCGCATGGGCGGGGCGCGACAAGGCGGGCGAACGCGCGCTCGATGCGATTCGGACCGGCTGGCAAGAGGGTATGGCCGCCGGGCTGGACCGCGAAGCGCAGCGCTTCGCCGAGGCGATCATCGATCCCGAAGGCGGCAAGACCGGCATCCAGCAATTCATGGACAAGCAGAGTCCGCCGCTGCCCGTGCGCCGCAGCGGCGTCTGGATCGACGAGGAGCACGAACCGCGCAAGGCGGCGATGATCGGACGCGGCGATCTGCTGCCGGTCGGCGCGCCTTTCTATCCGGGCGTCACGCCGATCCCCGATCACCAGCTCGCTTTCGGCATTGCCCGCGATCCCGATACCGGCGCGCCGCGTTTCGGCCCGCCGGCCACGCATGAGCGCGAACTGATCGTGCCCGTGCCGCGCCCCGAAGCCAACGAGGCGCTCGTCTATCTCCTGTCCTCGGAGGTCAATTTCAACGATATCTGGGCGCTGACCGGCATTCCGGTCTCGCCGTTCGATGCGCATGACGAGGATGTGCAGACCACCGGATCGGGCGGGCTTGCCTTGATCGCCGCGCTGGGCAGCGAGCTCAAGGCCGAGGGCCGGCTCAAGGTCGGCGATCTCGTGAACATCTATTCGGGCACCAACGATCTGCTGTCGCCGGAGGTTGGCAACGACCCGATGTATGCGGGCTTTTCGATCCAGGGGTACGAAA
The DNA here is from genome assembly GCF_013378075.1 of Parasphingopyxis algicola. GTDB lineage: Bacteria > Pseudomonadota > Alphaproteobacteria > Sphingomonadales > Sphingomonadaceae > Parasphingopyxis > Parasphingopyxis algicola. The sequence continues at coordinate 3,412,545 of NZ_CP051131.1, forward strand.
CGAAAACCGGCAGCCATGCGCAGTTTCTGACCGTGCAGGGGCCGCAGCTTCACCGCGTGCCGGGCGATCTGACGCTCGAACAGGCGGGCGCCTATACGCTCAATCTCGGCACGATCACGCGCTGCCTGTTCACGACGCTCGATATCAAGCCGGGGCGGACGATCTTCGTCGAAGGCGCGGCGACCGGCACGGGTCTCGATGCGTTGAAGTCCAGCGTGCGGACGGGGCTGGCAGCGGTCGGCATGGTGTCGAGCGCGGACCGCGCCGAATTCGTCCGTGGCCAGGGCGCGGTCGGCGCGATCAACCGCAAGGCGCCCGAGATCGCCGACTGTTTCACCCCGATCCCCGACGATCCTGACGCGGCGCGCCAATGGGAGGCCGAGGGCGAGGCGCTGCTCGACAGCTATCGCGACATGACCGGCGGCAAGCTTGCCGATTATGTCGTCAGCCATGCCGGCGAACGCGCCTTTCCGCGCAGTTTCCAGCTACTCGAAGAGAACGGTACGCTGGCCTTTTACGGCGCGTCCTCGGGCTATCATTTCAGCTTCATGGGCAAGCCGGGCGAAGCGCGGCCCGAGGAGATGCTGCAACGGGCCAATCTGCGCGGCGGCGAGTCCGTTCTTCTCTATTACGGTCCGAACAGCCGCGATCTCGCCGACGAGACCGGCCTCGAGATGATCGAAGCCGCGCGGCTGTTCAAAGCCCGGATCGTGATCGTTTCGACGACCGACGGGCAGCGCGAGTTCCTCCAGTCGCTGGGGCTCGAGGAATCGATCGAGGGCGTGGTCAGCCTCGAAACGCTCAAACGCCGGGACGGCGCGAACTTCCACTGGCCCGATACGCTGCCGCGCCTCCCCGATGCCAAGCAGGATATCGAGAATTTCAAGATCGGCGTGCGCGATTACCAGCAGAAGACGATGAAGCCGTTCGGCACCGCGATCGGCAAGCTGTTGCGTTCGCCCGGCAATCCGCGCGGCGTGCCCGATATCGTGTTCGAGCGCGCGGGCCAGGACACGCTCGGGGTCTCGACCTCGCTCGTCAAACCGTTCGGCGGCCGCGTCGTCTATGCCGAGGAGATGGCCGGGCGGCGCTATACCTTCTACGCGCCGCAGGTCTGGACGCGTCAGCGCCGCATCTTCATGCCGGGCGCCAACATCTTCGGCACGCACCTGTGCAACGCGCATGAGGTGACTTTCATGAACAATATGGTATCAGCGGGATTGCTCGATGTGACCGAGCCACTCGTTGTCCCCTGGGAAGGCCTTCCCGACGCGCATCAGTCGATGTGGGACAATAAACATTCCGGCGCGACCTATGTCGTGAACCACGCGCTGCCCGCCATGGGCCTGCGCAGCCGAGACGAATTGTTCGAATATTGGGCGGCGGCCGAGGCCGAACCGCCCCAACAAGAATAACGACGCCCGCAAGCGGCGCGCTATGTCGGAGACAAGAAGGCTATGGCCGAAAAGAAGAAGAAAACCGCTACGGCAGGGGCTGCGGCGGCCAAGGGAGTAGATGGTCGTCTTGCGGGCAAGGTGGCGCTGATCACCGGCGCGGCCGGCAATCTCGGCGGCGAGATTGCCCGCGCCTATGCGCGCGAAGGCGCGACCGTGGTCATGACCGGGCGGACCAGGGACCGGATCGAGGCGGCGCGCGAAGCGGTGATCGCGGATACGGGCGTGGCGGCGGACAAGATCGATACGGCCATTCTCGACGGCGGCGATCCGGATTCGATCCGCGCAGCGATGGGAGAGATCGAGAAGACGCACAGCCGGATCAATATCCTTGTCAACAATGCCGGATCGGCGGGTCCGAAACAGCTGCTCGAAAATGTGCCGCTGACCGCCGAAGAAATGGAGCAATGCGGGGATGCTGAAACGGTCGCCGATGCGATGCGCAACATTTTCGGCGTCACCTGGAACCTGACCCGGATTGCGGCGCCGCTGATCCCGGCCGGCGGTTCGGTCATCAACATTTCGACGATCTTCTCGCACACGCGCTATTATGGCCGCACGGCCTATGTCGTCCCCAAGGCCGCGCTCAACGCGCTGTCGCGGCGGCTGGCGGAAGAATGCGGGCCGCGCGGCATCCGCGTGAACACGGTTTTTCCCGGTCCCATCGAAAGCGACCGCATCCGGACCGTCTTTGCGGCGATGGACGAGCTGCAGGGGGACGAAGAGGGCGCGACGGCCGATCATTTCCAGGGCCGGATGTCGCTCAGCCGGTCGATCGGCGGCACGGAACCCAGGAAAACGCTGCCGCTGCCCGTCGATATCGCCGGTGCCTGCACCTTCCTCGCGAGCGAGGAATCGGCGGGGATGAACGGCAACGAGATCGACGTCACCCACGGCATGCGCGCGCGCAAGGATTCGCGGTCCACCTATCTCAATCGCCCCTCGATGCGCTCGCTGGACGGGGCCGGGCTCGCCGTGCTGATCGTTGCGGGCGAGGATTGGGAAGATGCACTGGAGATGGCGCGCATCCAGATCGCCTGCGGCGCCAAGGTGCTGCTCGGTCTGCCGCGCGCCGCCGATGTCGCCCAGGCCACGGCGCGGGTAATGGCGCACCCGGCCGGCGATGGGCTGACGATCGTCCGGCTCCGGCGCGCCGAAGCAACCGGGATGGAAGAGGTGCTGGCCGGTTACAGCGCCGAGCATGGGCCGATCACCAGCGCCATCGTCCTGCCGCTGAAACCTGCGGGCTATTTCTCCGATCCGCTGCTCGAGGCCGATGACGAGACGGTCGATAGCTTCATGGACAACGAACTGGTCGGCGCCGTGGCGCTCGGCCGGACGCTGAGCCGCTACTGGAAGCTCCATCCCGACCTGCTCCAGGATCCCCGGTTCGTCTTCATGACCAACAAGAGCGACGGCGGGGGCGATATCTACAGCAAGATCTACGGCGCAGGGATCGCCCAGCTGATCACCATCTGGCGCGACGAATCGCGGGTCGAACGCGAGCATGGCCGGATCGAACGGGCCGCCTGGGGCAATCTGATCGTTCGCCACACCAATGCCGAGGACGAAAACCTCCGGTTCTCCGGCGGCCATGCGACGCGTATCGTGTTCAAGGAACAGAAGATCGCGGAGACCAGGCTCTATCTGCCGGCAAATATCGGCGAGGAAGCGGGCGCGAGCAGCGCCATGGTCGGTTTCGCCGAAAACATCACCGGGCTGCATCTCGGGAAAGTTGCCTTCATCACCGGGGGATCGGCCGGGATCGGCGGCCAGGTTGCCCGATTGCTCGCGCTGGCCGGGGCCAGGGTGATGATGGTCGCGCGGCGCCGCGACCAGCTGGAGGCAGCGCGCGATCGTATCGTCGGCGAACTTCAGGATGTCGGCTTTTCGGGCGTCGACCGGCGCGTGAAGTTCATCGCCGATGTCGATGTCAGCGATTTCGAATCGCTGCGCGCAGCGTTCGACGAGACGATGGAGACGTTCGGGCGCGTCGATTACCTCATCAACAATGCCGGTGTGGCCGGCGCGGAAGATATGGTCGTCGACATGGCGCTCGACGACTGGCGCTTCACGCTCGATGCCAACCTCGTCTCCAACTATCTGCTCATGCACCATGCCGTGCCGTTCATGCGCGCGCAGCGCAGCGGCTATATCCTCAACGTTTCATCCTATTTCGGCGGCGAGAAATACCTCGCGGTCGCCTATCCCAACCGGGCCGATTATGCCGTGTCCAAGGCCGGTCAACGCGCCATGGTCGAGAGTTTCTCGCGCTTCCTCGGCCCGGAGATCCAGTGCAACGCCATCGCCCCCGGGCCGGTCGCCGGCGATCGGCTGGCCGGCACCGGCGGCAAGCCCGGCCTGTTCAAGCGCCGCGCGCGCCTGATCCTCGAAAACAAGCGGCTCAACGCGATCTACGCGGCGGTCATCCGGGCCGTGCGCGAAGGCGCCGATGTCGATCATGTGCTCGGCCGGCTGATGCGCAACGACATCGCCTATCTGTCGCACGACAAAGAAACGCCCGAAGCGCTGCGCAAGCTCGTACTCGATTGCGCGCGCGACGGCGACGGCACATGCAGCTGGGACCGGTTCCTGATGACGCCGGAACTGGCCGCGCGCCTGCTGAGGCGAGTCAATACCGGCGGCTATTTGCTCGACCTCCCGCAATGGGCCGACCGCGCTGATAATGGCGAGGACTGGCTCGCAATCGGCCCGCCGGAAGAGATTCCATTTCTGCCGCAACAGCGCATCGAGGAGGATGCCGAGAAAATCGGCAAGGGCGTGACATCCCAACTCCATCTCGGCGCAATGCCGACCGAAGCCGATGTCGCGCAGGCGACCGTCTTCTATCTCGCCGATCGCGCGGTCAGCGGCGAGACGTTCATGCCCTCGGGTGGCCTGGCGGTCGAACGCTCGACCGTGGAACGCGAGATGTTCGGCAGTCCCAAGGCGGAGCGTCTGGACGCCATGAAGGGCAAGACGGTCTGGATCGTCTGCCAGCATCTGACCGACTATATCGCGGCAACGGTGCGGCGCCTGATCGGCGACCTCGGAGTGGCGAATGTGGTCCTGCTGACGCAAAGCAAGACCGGCGGCCAGGCGATCATCAACAAGCTGGGCGATTGCCCGGCCGACGATGTGCATACGATCGTTGCCGGCGAGGATATCGAACCGGCCATGGATGAAGCATTGCAAAAATGGGGACGTCCGGCGACCGTCGTGTCGATGCCCTATGAAGGTCTGCCGGACCGACTGTTCGAGAGCAGCGAACCGCTGTCACCGGAGGATTTTCGGCATGTGGTCGAGCAGAATCTCACCCATCATTTCCGGGTCTCGCGCAAGGCGTCGCTCTATGACGGATGCCAACTGGTCCTGGTTTCGCCCGATGTGCCCTTCGGCAAGAAAGGACCTGCTTTCGCGCTCGCCAACTTCATCAAGACGACGCTCCACGCGTTCACCGCCACACTCGCGGTCGAGAATGAACGGCTGGTTCACGACGTCGCCACGAACCAGATCAATCTCACGCGGCGCGTCCGGTCCGAAGAACCGCGTAACGAGGAAGAACATCAGGAAGAACTGGCGCGCTTCGCCCGGGCGATCCTCCTGGTCGGCGCGCCCCTGCCGGATGCGGAGGATTCGCGCTACCGCTCGAGAATCTATCGCGGTACGTCGATGACGGTATGATCGCCGAATGAGGCTGCGGAACCAGGCCTCGGCATCTCCATTTTCTGCGTGATGCGAAATTGTCCGGACGAGCCGGGCGGCTTGACTCGGGCCCTGTTTTCGCCAGAATAGAACAAAACAAGAACAGTTATGCGCGAGTCGGCTCAAATCCTCTCCGCGCTTCGGGCGCGCCTGGCGGACCATGGGGCCGGCGGTGGGCAGGAAGGCGCGTCCGGTATCATGGCCTTGGGTCATGCGCCGCTCGACGCCTATCTCGATGGAGGTTTGCGGCGTGGACAGCTGCACGAAATATTCGCGGAAGACGCCGAGGATGGCGGCGCGGCGGCCGGTTTCGCCGCGATGCTCGGTATCCTCGCGCAAAACGGGGAAGGGGGCGGGGGAAAGCCCCTGCTCTGGCTGCGGACCGAAGAGGCGCAGTGGCGCGGCGGGCGGTTCCATGCCGCTGGCCTGGCCGAGCTGGGCGGCGACCCGGCCGCGCTCATCCTCGCCACCGTTCCCGACACGCTGGCCCTGCTCCGCGCCGTCGCAGATGCGCTGCGCTGTGCCGGGCTTGGCGCGGTAGTCGCCGAATGCTGGGGAAATCCGCATCTGCTGGACCTGATGGCGAGCCGCCGGCTGACCCTCGCGGCCGAGCGGTCGGGCGTCACGGCGCTGATGCTGCGCCCGGGCGGCGCCCCGGCGCCGAGCACTGCCGATACGCGCTGGTCGGTGCGCGCCGCGCCGTCCCGTCCGCTTCCCGCCAATGCCCCCGGAACCCCGGCCTTCGACCTGACCCTGCTGCGCCGCCGCGCCGGACCCGCCGGGCAAAGCTGGCGACTGGAATGGGATCGTGACCGGCGACGCTTCATCGAACCGGACTCTGGAGCAATCCGGGAACCGGCCGGGCAGGCGGACCGGCAGCCGGCGCTTCCTGGCCCTCTGGTTTCCCTACCTGCCGGCCGACAGGTTGCGGATTTGCGGCGCCTTGCCGCCGGCGCCTGAGGGGCCGTTCGCTTCCGTCGAAAAGGTGAAGGGGGCGATGCGCCTCATGGCGGTCAATCCGGTCGCCGAAGCGCTGGGCCTCGCGCCCGAACTCGCGCCCGACCTCGCCTTGGCCGATGCGCGGGCGCGGGTGCCCGACCTCGCCGTGCACGATCACGATCCGCCGGCCGATGCGAACTGGCTCGACCGGCTGGCCCGGGACTGTGTGCGCTATACGCCGATGGTGGCGGCCGATCCGCCCGCCGGGCTGCTGCTCGATATCACGGGCTGCGCGCATCTGTTCGGCGGCGAGGAGGCGCTGGCAAGGACGGTGACGGCGCGGTTCGAAAAGTTGGGCATGACCGTCCGTCCCGCGCGCGGATCGACCGCCCGGGCCGCCCATGCGCTGGCCCGGCACGGCGGGGGGGAAGGCATAGATGAGGGGGCCGCGATCCGGCGCTTGCCGGTCGCCGCGCTGGAGCTCGATCCCGAAAGCGATCTCGGATTGCGCCGCGCGGGCCTCAAGACGGTCGGCGCGGTGGCGGACCGGCCGCGCGCAGCGATCGCGGCGCGGTTCGGGGCGGCGGCGGTGCTGGCGCTGGAGCGGCTGCTGGGAGAGGCGGACAGCCCGCTCGATCCCGAGTACCGCCAGCCGCCCATCCGGGTCGTGCGCCGTTTCGCCGAACCCGTGGCGAACAGCGAGTATGCGCTGGCCGTGCTGGCGGAATTGCTTGCCGAGGCCATCACAGAGCTGGCCAAGCGCGATCGCGGCGGGCGGCGCTTCGCGGCGCTGTTTCACCGGACCGACGGCCGCACCCGGACGCTCCGTGTCGAAACCGGCCTGCCGACGCGCGATCTTGCGGCGATCCGGCGGCTTTTCGACGAGCGGATCGAAACGCTGACCGATCCGCTCGATCCGGGTTTCGGCTTTGATTGCGTCGAGCTGGCGGTGCCCGTGACCGAACCGCTCGCGCCGAGCCAGCCGGGCCTGGAAGGCGGGACGGGGAAAGGCCGGGAAGCGCAGGACGGAGCGGTCGCCGAACTGCTCGACCGGCTGAGTACGCGGTTCGGGCGTGACCGGCTGCACCGTTTCCACCCCGGCTATACGCATATTCCCGAACAGGGGCAGATCGCTATGCCCGCCGTCGAAGCCGCTGTGCCCATGGCCTGGCCCGCACCCGAACCCGGCGAGCCGCCCGCGCGGCCCCTGCAGCTGTTCGACCCGCCCGAGCCGATCAGCGTGATCGCCGAGGTGCCGGACGGGCCGCCCTATCGCTTCCGCTGGCGGCGCAAGCTGCGCGAGGTGACGCGCTACGAGGGCCCCGAGCGCATCGCCTCGGAATGGTGGCACGGCAGCCGCGATCCTCTGGGTCGCACCCGGCTGACGCGCGACTATTACCGGATCGAGGATGTAGCGGGGCGGCGCTACTGGATATTCCGCCACGGCCTGTTCGGGCGGGAGAAGGCCGATCCGCGCTGGTATCTGCACGGGCTGTTCGCATGAGGAGGTCACGATCGGGACTGCCCCTTAAATCCCTCTCCCCCTTCAAGGGGGTGTGTCGGCCTAACTGCAGGATTGGAATGCCCCCGGCATTTCAAAGATCGTGCCGGGGGCACGATCGACCTGTAGTTCGACCGACACAGATACGGAGCGTTAGCGAAGCTAGTGAGCTTACGCGCAGTTGGAGAGGGGGTGGCGCTTGCACAGCAAGCGCGCGCAGCAAAGCTGCGCTCCCCCCTCACCCAGCTCCGTCTAAATTCGCTACGCTCATTAAGCCTACACATCCCTCTCCCCCCGCATCAGCGGGGGGAGAGGGGAATAAGGGCCGGTCCGCCCCCTATGTCCCCGAGGCCATCTCGTGACCGGCTTCGCCGAGCTCGCCGCCGCGACCAACTATTCCTTCCTGCGCGGAGCCTCGCATCCGGGCGAGATGGTCGGGCAGGCGATCGCGCTGGGCATGGCCGGCATCGGCATTGCCGACCGCAATACGGTGGCCGGCGTCGTCCGCGCGCATGTCGCGTTGCGAAACGCGCTGGAGGATCTGCCCGAGAATGAGCGCGCCGCCTTTCCGTTCCGGCTCGTCGTCGGGGCGCGGCTCGTTTTCGTCGACGGGACACCCGACATCATCGCCTATCCTGCGACGCGCCATGGCTGGGGGCGGCTTACCCGGCTGCTGACGGTCGGCAACCGGCGGGCGGAGAAAGGCGATTGCCTGCTCCAGCTCAAAGATTTGCTCGACCATTGCGAGGATCTGTTGCTGATCGCGATGGCCAAGGAAGGAGAGAGAGGCGAAGAAGACGAGATCGCGCTGCGCTGCCTGGCCGACACGGCGCCGGGCGCGCTCTGGATCGGCGCCACCATGCCGCGCAGCGGGCGCGATCATCGGAAACTGGAGAAGCTGGCGGCCTTCGCCGCGCGCCTCGATCTGCCGATGCTCGCGACCAACGATGCGCTCTACGCGACGCCGCAGCATCGGCAGCTGCATGATGTCCTCACCTGTATCCGCGAGGGCACGACCATTGCCCATGCTGGAAAATTGCTCGCCGCCAATGCCGAGCGGCATCTGAAACCGCCCGACGAGATGGCGCGGCTGTTCCGCGACTATCCGGAGGCGATAACGGCGACCACCGATCTGCTGTCCCGCATCACCTTCACCCTGGACGACCTGCGCTACGAATATCCGCACGAGCCGGTGCCCGAAGGCTGGGCCCCGCAGGACTGGCTCGAACATATCGTCCTCGAGGCGGCGCATGCGCGCTATGGCGACACCATCCCGCCCGAGGCGCAACAGCTGATCGACGAGGAATTCTCGCTGATCCGCGACCAGGAATACGCCTATTATTTCCTCACCGTGCACGATGTGGTGAAATTCGCGCGCGCGCAGGATCCGCCGATCCTCTGTCAGGGGCGGGGGTCGGCCGCCAATTCTATGGTCTGCTTCCTGCTCGGCATCACCTCGGTCGATCCGGTCCGCTACAATCTGCTCTTTTCCCGCTTCGTATCGCGCGAGCGCAAGGAACCGCCCGATATCGATGTCGATTTCGAGCATGAGCGGCGCGAGGAGGTGATGCAGTATATCTATCGCCGCTATGGCCGCGAGCGGGCGGGGATCGCCGCGACCGTCATCCATTACCGGCCGAGAAGCGCGGTCCGCGAGGTCGGCAAGGCGCTGGGCCTGTCGGAGGACGTGACCAGCCAGCTCGTAAGCACGGTCTGGGGCAGCTATTCGCGCGAGATGCAGGCGGAACGGATCGCGGAGACCGGCTTCAGCCTCGACAATCCGGAGATCGCGCGATTGAAGGCGCTGGTCGACCAGGTCCTCGAATTTCCGCGCCATCTCTCCCAGCATGTCGGCGGCTATGTGCTGACCGAGGGGCGGCTCGACGAGCTGGTGCCGATCCACAATGGCGCGATGGAGGACCGCACCTTCATCGAATGGGACAAGGACGATATCGACGCGCTCGGCCTGATGAAGGTCGATATCCTCGCGCTCGGCATGCTGACCTGCATCCGGAAAAGCTTCGATCTGATGCGGCTGCACGGGCTCGGCGACTATGAGCTCGATACGATCCAGCACGAGGACCCGGCGGTCTACGACATGCTCTGCGAGGGCGACAGTATCGGCGTCTTCCAGGTCGAGAGCCGGGCGCAGATCAACATGCTGCCGCGGCTGAAACCGCGCATATTCTACGATCTCGTCATCCAGGTCGCGATCGTCCGGCCCGGGCCGATCGAGGGCGATATGGTCCATCCCTATCTGCGGCGCAGGGCCGGGGTGGAGAAGGTCCATTTTCCCTCGCCCAAACCGCCCCTCGATCCGGACGAGCTGAAGGGCGTGCTCGGCAAGACCAAGGGCGTGCCGCTGTTCCAGGAACAGGCGATGAAGCTCGCCATCGTCGCCGCCGATTTCTCGCCCGAGGACGCCAATCGCCTGCGCCGCGCCATGGCGACCTTCCGCAATGTCGGGACGATCGACCAGTTCGAGAAGAAGATGATCGAGGGGATGGCGGCGCGCGGCTATGAACGCGATTTCGCCGAGCGCTGTTTCCGGCAGATCGAAGGGTTCGGCAGCTATGGCTTTCCCGAGAGCCACGCGCTCTCCTTCGCCCGGCTGGTCTACGTCTCGAGCTGGATCAAATGCCATCATCCGGCGGTCTTCACCTGCGCGCTCCTGAATTCGCAGCCGATGGGCTTTTACGCGCCGGCCCAGCTCGTCCGCGATCTGCGCGAGCATGGCGGCGCGGTGCGCGCGGTCGATATCAATGCCAGCAACTGGGACAACAGCCTTGAATCGACGGGGGAGGGCACGCTCGCGCTGCGCCTCGGTTTGCGCCAGATCGACGGGTTTCGCGAAGAATGGGCGGAGCGGGTCGAGGCAGCGCGCGGGCAACGGCTATTCGCCGGGATCGAGGACCTTGCCCGCCGCGCGAACCTGCCGCGCCGCGCGCTGCGTCTGCTCGCCGATGCCGATGCCTGTCGCTCGATCGGCAAGGACCGTCGCGACGCCTTGTGGGAGGTCCGCCGCATGCCAGGTGGCGAGCTTCCGCTTTTCGCCTATGCCGATATGCGCGAACTTCGGGAAGAACCCGATCCGAAACTCCCCGCCATGCAACCCGCCGAACATGTCGTCGCCGATTACCAGACGCTTCGGCTTTCATTGAAAGCACATCCGATGACGTTCCTCCGCCCGCTGTTCGATCGCGAGAAGGTGTTGAGCTGCGCGGCCGTCAACGCGGCGAAGGACGGGGCCAGGGTCAGGGCGGCCGGCGTCGTCCTGATCCGTCAGCGGCCGGGCAAGGGGAACGCTATCTTCATCACGATCGAGGACGAGACCGGCATCGTCAACGCTTTGCTCTGGGCCCGGCATATGGAGCGGTTGCGCCGCCCGGTCATGGCCTCGCGGCTGATGGTGATTCACGGCGAGGTCCAGCGCAGCGCGGAAGGCGTCGTCCATCTGATGGCGACGCATATCGTCGACCGGACGGACGCGCTCGACCGGCTCTCGGATGCGCATGTCGCCGAGCCGGAACTGTCTCCCGCCGACGAGGGCGCCCATCCCCAACTGCCGCGCGGGTCCGGTGCATCGCGCAATCGGGGCCATCCGCGTAACGTGCGGATCCTTCCTAAATCGCGGGATTTTCATTGATTTTTTCTATATCGGGCAAAGAATTGCCGCCCCGCCTCCATTCTTGATCCCGATCAAAGAGTCGGTGGCCTTTCGCCCTAAGAGCAAGGCACGCTTTGCAAAGGGAAGGGCGCATGGAAACTCTGACAATGAAGGTCGGCGGTTGGTTGATCGTCGCGTTTTTGGCATTTGTGGCGGCCGCCGCCGCGGCGGATTCGGGCTTTGCGATTCATATGTGGATCGTGGTCGCCGCCGCGCTGATCGCGGCATTCGCAACCGCGAACAGGGCAGATTTCGCAGCGCTCGCGCGTGGCGCCGCGCCGACACCCGATCAGAGCCGCTATGACGACGATCCGGTCCGCTGGGGCGTCATCGCGACCGTGTTCTGGGGCATGGCCGGGTTCCTGGCGGGGCTCTACATCGCCCTGCAGCTCGCCTTCCCGGTGCTCAACCTCAACTTCGAATATACGACGTTCGGCCGGCTCCGGCCGCTCCATACGTCCGCCGTCATTTTCGCCTTCGGAGGCAATGCGCTGATCGCGACGAGTTTCTACATCGTCCAGCGTACGTGCCGGGCGAGGCTTGCCTTCCCTGGCCTCGCCCGCTTCGTTTTCTGGGGCTACCAGCTGTTCATCGTGTTGGCGGCCACCGGCTATCTGCTCGGCATCACCCAGTCCAAGGAATATGCCGAGCCCGAATGGTATGTCGATCTGTGGCTTACGATCGTCTGGGTCGCCTATGGCGCGGTCTTCATCGGCACGATCGTCAAGCGCAAGGAGCCGCATATCTATGTGGCGAACTGGTTCTTCCTCGCCTTTATCCTGACGATCGCGATGCTCCACATCGTCAACAATCTGGCAGTTCCCGTCAGCTTCCTCGGCTCGAAAAGCTACACCGCCTTTGCCGGGGTGCAGGATGCGCTGACCCAATGGTGGTACGGGCATAACGCGGTCGGTTTCTTTCTGACCGCCGGCTTCCTCGCCATGATGTATTATTTCGTGCCCAAACAGGCCGAGCGCCCGGTCTACAGCTACCGGCTGTCGATCATCCACTTCTGGTCGCTGATCTTCCTCTATATCTGGGCGGGTCCGCACCATCTCCACTATACCGCGCTGCCCGACTGGGCGCAGACGCTCGGCATGGTGTTCTCGGTGATGCTGTGGATGCCGAGCTGGGGCGGCATGATCAACGGCCTGATGACGCTCAACGGCGCTTGGGACAAGATCCGCACCGATCCTATCATCCGGATGATGGTCATGGCGCTCGCCTTCTACGGCATGAGCACCTTCGAAGGTCCGATGATGTCGATCAAGGCGGTCAACTCGCTCTCGCACTATACCGATTGGACGATTGGCCATGTGCATTCGGGCGCGCTGGGCTGGAACGGCATGATCACCTTTGCCGCGATCTACTTCCTGGTGCCGCGGCTCTGGGCGCGCGAGCGGCTGTACAGCCTGCGCATGGTGAACTGGCACTTCTGGCTCGCGACGGTCGGCATCGTTCTCTACGCCGCCTCGATGTGGGTCGCCGGCATCATGCAGGGCCTGATGTGGCGTGAATATGGAGCGGACGGCTATCTGGTCTACGCCTTCTCGGAAGTCACCAGCGCCATGCATCCCATGTATCTGATCCGCGCGGCAGGCGGGCTGCTCTACCTCGCTGGCGCTGCCGTGATGGTCTACAATGTGTGGCTGACCATCGCCGGCAAGACCCGCACCGAAAAGCCGATGACCGACACGCCGCACGATCCGGAAAAGGATCGTCCGATCGTCGCCCCGCAAACCGTTCCCGCCGAATAAAGGACGCACGACATGGCATCCCGATTTTTCGACCACACCAAGATCGAGCGCAACGTCACGCTCCTGTCGATCTTCGCGTTCATTACCGTGGCCATCGGCGGTATCGTCGAGATCGCGCCACTCTTCTATATCGACTCCACGGTCGAGGAAGTGGAAGGCGTGCGGCCCTACACGCCGCTCGAACTTGCCGGCCGCAACATCTATATCCGCGAGGGCTGCTATACCTGCCACTCGCAGATGGTGCGCCCGTTCCGCGACGAGGTGGAGCGCTACGGCCATTACAGCCTGGCGGCGGAAAGCATGTACGATCACCCGTTCCAATGGGGGTCGAAGCGCACCGGGCCGGACCTGGCGCGCGTCGGCGGGCGGTATTCGGACGAATGGCATGTCCAGCACCTGATCGATCCGCGCTCGGTGGTGCCGGAATCGATCATGCCGCCTTATGCCTTTCTCGCGGATCGCGATCTCGAATTCGAGAATATCGCCGGCGATCTCAGAGCGCTGCGGGCGCTCGGCGTCCCCTATGACGACGCGATGATCGAAAACGCCGCGGCCGATTTCGCGGTTCAGGTCGATGTCTTCGGCGATGGGAGCGGGCTGCGCGAGCGATACGCCAACGTCCAGATCCGCGATTTCGACGGTAATCCCTCGCGTTTGACCGAGATGGATGCGCTGGTCGCCTATCTCCAGATGCTCGGCACGCTCGTCGATTTCGAGGCCGCCGCCGCGCTGGAGGAACCGCGATGACCTACGAAGCCTTTCGCCAGTTCGCCGACAGCTGGGGCCTGCTGTTCATGGTCATTCTGTGGGTGAGCTTCGCGCTCTGGGTCTTCCGTCCGAGCGCAAAGAAACATCACGACGATGCCGCGAACATGATTTTCGATGAAAGTGAGAATGATGGCCGAGACTGAGAATGACAACGGCAAACGCGTCGACGAACCCACCGGCACCGATTTTGTCGGCCATGAATGGGACGGTATCGAGGAACTCGACACGCCGCTGCCGCGCTGGTGGCTGATCATCTTCTACGCGACGGTGATCTGGGGCCTTGGTTATACCGTTTTCTATCCGGCCTGGCCGCTGATCAACAGCGCGACCCAGGGCGTGCTCGGCTATTCGAGCCGAGGTGCGCTGGCCGAGGAGATGGCCGCCGTCGAAGCGCAGCGCGCGCCGTTGCGGGAGGCGATCGCCAATATCGCGATCGAAGATCTGCCCACCGACCAGCAGCTCATGCAGACCGCGATCCAGGGTGGCCGCTCGGCCTTCGTCGTCCATTGCGTCCAGTGTCACGGATCGGGCGCGGCCGGCAGCGAGGGCTATCCGAACCTCAACGACGATGACTGGCTCTGGGATGGCGATATGGAGGCGATCGAATATACGCTGATCCACGGCATCCGGAACCCGGATCATATCGAGACGCGCATTTCCCAAATGCCCGCTTTCGGCGCCGACGGCATTTTCGACGATGGCCAGATCAGTGATGTCGTATCCTATGTCCGCACGCTGAGCGGTGCGGAAGACGAGAGTGCGGCGTCGGCGCGCGGTGCGGAACTCTACACCGCCAATTGCGCGATCTGCCATGGCGAAAACGGCCAGGGCGACCGGACCCAGGGCGCGCCCAATCTGCGCGATTCGATCTGGCTGTACGGTGCGGATCGCGCGTCAATTACTGACACGGTTGCGAACAGCCGCTATGGTGTGATGCCGCGCTGGGGTCATCGCCTGGATCCGGTGACAATCCGGATGCTGACGGCCTATGTCTGGTCGCTCGGCGGTGGCGAAGCGGCCCCGGCGGCGGCGGAGACCGAAGAGGTCGCCGAGGTGGAGACCGATGAACCTGGTTGATTCCATCGCGCCCGAAGGGCCGCCGAAACCGGAGCTCTACGAGAAGCGCAAGGGCGTCTATCCCAAGGCGGTGGACGGCAATTTCCGCCGCCTGAAATGGGCGATCATGGTGGTGACGCTCGGTATCTATTACATCACGCCGTGGATCCGCTGGGACCGCGGCCCCTATGCGCCCGACCAGGCCGTGCTCGTCGATCTGGCCGGCCGGCGTTTCTACATGTTCGGCATCGAGATCTGGCCGCACGAATTCTATTATGTCGCGGGCCTGCTCATTATGGCGGGCATCGGCCTGTTTCTCGTCACCTCCTCGTTCGGCAGGGCCTGGTGCGGCTATGCCTGCCCGCAAACCGTCTGGACCGATCTCTTCCAGCATGTCGAACGCTGGGTCGATGGCGACCGCAACGCGCAGATTCGTCTCGAAAAGGAGCCCTGGACCGCGAAGAAGATGGCCAAGCGCGGAACGAAATGGACGATCTGGCTGCTGATCGCGATGGCGACGGGCGGCGCCTGGATTTTCTATTTCGCCGATGCGCCGACGCTGTTCGGGCAGCTGTTTGCCGGCGAAGCGCCCTTCGTCGCCTATGCCACGATCGGCGTGCTGACCTTCACGACCTTCACGCTTGGCGGCTTCATGCGCGAGCAGGTCTGCATCTATATGTGCCCCTGGCCGCGTATCCAGACCGCGATGATGGACGAAAAGTCGCTGACCGTGACCTATAAGGACTGGCGCGGCGAACCGCGCAGCCACGGCATCAAGCGCGCCGAGGAAAATCCGGGCGTGTTCGGCGATTGTATCGACTGCAACCAGTGCGTCGCCGTCTGTCCGACTGGCATCGATATTCGCGAAGGGCCGCAGATCGGCTGCATCACCTGCGCGCTGTGCATCGATGCGTGCGACAAGGTGATGGATCAGGTTGGCCGCCCGCGCGGGCTGATCGACTATGCGACGCTCGAGGGCGCGGAGATCGAACAGGCGGGCGGTACCCCGCCGACGCTCAAGCGTACGGTCTTCCGGCCGCGCGCCCTCCTTTATTTCGCGCTCTGGGCGGGGATCGGCATGGCGATGCTGTTTGCCGTCGGCACGCGAGACCGGCTGACGATCAACGCGATCCAGGAACGCAACCCGACCTTCGTCCAGCTGAGCGACGGCGATGTCCGCAACAGTTTCGACATCAAGATCCGCAACATGGAAAACCGGCCGCGCACGATGACCCTGACGCTGCAGGGGCTGCCGGGCGGCGTGATGTGGGCCGGATCGGGCAGCCGCGATCAGGCGCTGCGGGCTTTCGACATCACGGTGCCCGCCGATCAGCTGCTCAGCACGCGTGTCTTCGTTGCGGCGCCGCGTGAAGGCGATCCCCGCGAGGATTTCGGTTTCAGCGTCACCGCGCCGGGTGGGGAGGAAGATGAAACCGCCCTCGAACCCGCCCGTTTTACCCGGCCAGGAGCCGAATGATGCCCCGACGTTTCAATGGCTGGCACATGACCGCGATCCTCGTCGCCTTTTTCGGCGTGATCGTCGTGGTCAACCTGACGATGGCGACGTTCGCGACGCGGAGCTTCGGCGGCACGGTCGTCGACAACAGCTATGTTGCCAGCCAGCGCTTCAACGACTGGCTCGAGGCCGCGCGCCGGCAGGACGAACTGGGCTGGACCGAGGCGGTCCAACGCTCGGGCGACCATGTCGCGATTACGGTCGGCGGGCCGGAGGGTCCACTGGGCGCGGCGACGATCCGCGGTATCGCAACCCATCCCGTCGGCCGGTCGGACGAAATCGCGCTGAATTTCTCCGAGACGTCCGAGGGCGTCTATCGCAGCGCGGAAACGCTGGCCCCCGGCCGCTGGCTGGTGCGGATCGAAATCGTCCGGTGTGACGAGCGCAAGCGCATATTGGTCGATCTTTCGTGAATGCGCCGCTGAAGCCCGGTACCGCGGCGATCGCCGAGGAGAGCCGCTTTGCGGTGCCCGATATTCATTGCGCCGGTTGTATCTCGAAGATCGAGCACGGGCTCAATGCGACGCCGGGCGTCCATGCGGCGCGGGTCAATTTTACCAGCAAGCAGGTGTCGATCGCGCATGAACCGGCGCTGTCCGACCGGGATCTCGGCGAGGCGATCCGCGGTCTCGGCTTCGAACCGACGCTGATCGCGGATACGGACGCCGCCGACGACGAGGCGGCGCCGACGCGCGAATTGTTGCGCGCTCTCGCGGTCGCCGGCTTTGCCGCGATGAATGTGATGCTGCTGTCGGTCAGCATCTGGTCGGGCGCGGACGGCGCGACGCGAACGCTGTTCCACTGGATTTCCGCGCTGATCGCGCTGCCCGCCATCGCCTATGCGGGCCGCCCCTTCTTCCGCTCGGCCTGGCAGGCGTTGATCCGGGGCCGGACGAACATGGACGTGCCGATCGCCATCGGCGTGACGATCACGGCCGCGATGAGCCTCCACGAAACGATCATCGGCGGCGAACATGCCTGGTTCGAGAGCGCGCTCATGCTGCTTTTCTTCCTGCTCGCCGGGCGCGTGCTGGATGCGATGATGCGCCGCCGGGTCGGAGACGGTGTCGCCGCATTGGCGCGGCAGTCCGCGCCGGGCGCTCTGGTCATCGACGCCGATGGTCGCAGCCAATGGTACAAGGCGGCGGATCTCGAACCCGGCATGGTCGTGCAGCTGGCGGCCGGCGAGCGGCTGGCGGCCGACGGAATTGTCGTCGAGGGCGAAAGCGCGATCGACGCATCCCTGCTGACCGGCGAAAGTGCGCCGCAGCCGGTGGACCGCGGGGCGCAGGTCTTCGCGGGCACGCTCAACGTCACCGGACCCATTGCAGTCGAGGTGACGGCGGTCGCCGACGAAACTGCGCTTGCCGATATCGGGCGGCTGATGGCGACGGCGGGGCAGGGCAAGTCCCGCTACGTCCGGATCGCCGATCGCGGCGCCCGGCTCTATGCCCCGCTGGTCCACGCCCTGGCGCTTCTCACCTTCATCGGCTGGATGGTGGCCGGTGCCGACTGGCACCACGCGCTGCTGATCTCGGTCGCCGTCCTGATCATCACCTGTCCATGCGCGCTGGGCCTCGCCGTGCCGGTAGCCCATGTCGTGGCGACCGGAGCGCTGATGAAGCGCGGGATACTCGTCAAACATGAATCGGCGCTGGAGCGCTTGGCCGAGGCCGATCGCGTCGTATTCGACAAGACCGGCACCCTGACGATGGGGCGTCCGGTCGCGGAGAATATCGACGCGCTCGACGCCGATCAAAAGGCGATCGCGCTCGCCCTTGCGCGCGCATCGCGCCATCCGCTGGCGACGGCGATCCGCCAAGCGCTCGAAGCCAAGGGCATCCGCGCCGCCGAGCTCGAAGACCGGATCGAACAGCCCGGCACCGGGATTGCCGGCGTCCATCGCGGACGGCGCGTGGCGCTTGAACAGCCGCCCGGGCCGCAATCGGCACCTGCCGTGGCGCTGACGATCGACGGCGAACCCGTCGCGCTGATCCGGTTCCGCGATGCGCTGCGCCCCGGTGCCGCGCAAGCCGTCCAGGCCCTGAACGAGTTGGGCCTGCCGGGTTCCATCCTGTCCGGCGACAAGGCCGCGTCGATCCGTCCGGTGGCCGCGGCGCTCGGTCTCACGGCCCAGGCCAATGCGCGTCCGGAAGACAAATGCGAAGCGCTCGACCGGCTGCGTCGCAGCGGCGATCATGTGCTGATGGTCGGCGACGGGCTGAACGACGGGCCGGCGCTGGCGGCCGCGCATGTTTCGATGGCGCCCGGTTCCGCGAGCGATGTCGGCCAGACCGCCGCCGATCTCGTCTTTCTCGGCGACAGCCTCGCGCCGTTGCCGTTCGCGGTGCGCGCCGCGCGGCGGACCATGCGGATCGTCCGCCAGAATTTCTCGCTGGCGATCATCTACAACGCCCTCGCGGTGCCTTTGGCCGTCGCCGGTTTCGTCACGCCGCTCGTCGCCGCGGTCGCCATGTCGCTGTCTTCGCTGATCGTGATCGCCAATTCGCTGCGGCTGCGGAGGGCCGGGTGACCGGTCTCGCCATCCTGATCCCGGTCGCGATTGGGCTCGGCCTCGCCGGGCTCGCAGCCTTTTTCTGGGCATTGTCCGACAACCAGTTCGAAGATCCCGACGGCGCGGCGACGCGCATTCTGGTCGATGAAGAGGATGAAGAATGAAGCGTTTGGCGTACTCTCTGGCCGCGCTGGCGATATTCGGGCTGGCGACCGGCGGTCTGGCGGTCCCCGCGGCCAGCGAAGACGGCGTGCTCTGGGTGGAGGTCTGCGGCCGCCCGGACATGCGCGTGGCGATCCGGCTGGGCGGCGGCGATCAGAAGAAGGACAATCGCGATTGCGCAGAGGCCTGCCACGCCGCGCTATGCAGGAAGACGCTCGATTCCCAACGCAACGGCGATGCCCGCGGCGCGGTGGTCTGAGCCGGCCAGCGCTTTCCGCATCGAAAAGGGCTGACCTGCGCCGCTTCTTCGGCTAACGCAGCCGCATGTCGAGCTGTGATACCTGCCTTGTGCGCAATCGCGCCATCTGTTCGGTGCTGGATGCCGATGCGCTGGAGGATCTGAACCGGATCGGCCGCCGGAAGAATGTCCGGCGCGGGGAAACCGTGATCTGGGAGGGTGACGATGCGCCCATCGTCGCCAATGTCATCGACGGGATGCTCAAGCTGACCACCGCGACGGGGGACGGGCGCGAGCTGATTGTCGGGATCACCTTTCCATCCGATTTCATCGGCCGTCCCTTCGGGGCCAGCAGCACCAATTCGGTGACAGCGCTTACCGACGCACAACTGTGCGTCTTTACGCGATCGAGCTTCGATTCCTTTGCCAAGGAACATCCGGATCTCGAGCATGAACTGCTCGAGCGCACCCTGGGCGAACTGGACCGGGCCCGCGAATGGATGCTGCTGTTGGGCCGCAAGAGCGCGGCGGAGCGCGTCGCCTCGTTCCTGCTGGAAATGTCGAAGCGGCTCGGCGGCAAGGCTTGCGAGGGACCGGCCGGCCCGGCGGACCAGTTCGAGCTGCCGCTGTCCCGCCAGCAGACGGCCGATATTCTGGGACTGACGATCGAAACGGTCAGCCGACAGCTCGGCCGTTTGCGCGACGCGGGTGTCATCCTCACGCCGGACCGGCGAACCATCGAGATCGTCGATCGCGGCGCGCTCGAAGTCGAGGCGGAACGCGGCTAAAAATAAGGGCAGACCGCTTGGGGGAAGCGGCCTACCCCGAGAACAGTAGGCGTTCTCTTAGAGTCGGAATCCTATCCCGACCCCGAAGACGAACGGATCGAGATCGATATCGACCTGCTGCGTGCCGATCGTGGCGTTGCGCAGCGTCGCGGTCGTATCGATATCGATATATTTCACGTCGAAATTCAAGAAGATATTTTCATTGAGATCGATGTCGACACCGGCCTGCACCGCCCATCCCCAGCTGTCGCTGAGCGAGACGGACGTCGGGCCGACCGCATTTTCGAGGCCGTTCGAAGCGTCTTCCGAATAGAAGACCGTATAGTTGATGCCGGCGCCGACATAGGGCCGCACCGATCCTTCGGGCGCGAAATGATATTGGGCGGTCAGGGTCGGCGGCAGGACCCAGGTCGATCCGAGCTGGCCTATACCGCCGGTCGTGCCCGACGTTCCGCTGAAATCATGCTTGGTCGTCGCGGCGATCAGCTCGAAGCCGATATGGTCGGTCGCCATATAGGTGATGTCGACTTCGGGCATGATGGCGTCGCTGACCTCGACTTCCTCGCCCGGAAAGGTCGGCAGGATCGAGCCGGAATTCTCGGTTGGGGAAATCACAACCGCCCGGACACGCAGCAGCACGTCGCCGGCCTCGGCGAAGGCGGGTTGTGGCACGGCTGCTATGGCCAGCAGGGGAAGGAGGGATAACGCACGCATGGGTGATGCCTTTCAGTTCGGTTTGGATGCCCATGCTTTGGGGAGTGCCTCGCGGTGGCGCTTTGATCCTCGTCAACGGTTTTTTTGATCATGGTCAAGGAGATACGGCTCGGGAAATGCTCTTTGGCGAAGAATGTGGCCTTACATATCCGACCTGCTCGATCGCCCGGTTCCGCGCTATACGAGCTATCCGACGGCCGCCGAGTTCGCGCCGGTGGACGCCGGCTTTCACGAAGCGGGGTTCGACGATCTGGCGCCGGGCGCGTCCGTCTCGCTCTATGCCCACATTCCCTTTTGCGAAAAGATCTGCTGGTATTGTGGCTGCAATACCGGCGCGGCCAATCGTGCCCATCGCCTCACCGCCTATCTCGATGCGCTACATGCGGAAATCGAAACGGTTGCCGAGCGGCTCGGAAACCAGCGGCCGATCACCCAGATCGCCTTTGGCGGCGGCAGCCCGAACGCGATCGATCCCGTCGATTTCGTCCGCCTGCTCGACCATCTGTGTATCGCCTTCGACGCGTTCGACGCACGGCTTTCGATCGAACTCGATCCGCGCAGCCTGACACCCGAATGGAGCGCCTTGCTGGGGCGGGCCGGGGTCAGTCATGCGAGCCTCGGCGTCCAGACCTTCGATCCCGACCTGCAGGCGCGGATCGGGCGGATTCAGCCGGCGGAGAGCATCGAACGCGCGGTGGCGGGATTGCGCGACAATGGCGTCACATCGCTCAATTTCGACTTGATGTACGGCCTGCCGGGCCAGACCCATGCGGCGCTGGCCGAGACTTTGAAACAGGCCGTCGCGCTACAGCCCGACCGGATCGCGCTGTTCGGCTATGCGCACCTTCCCGCGCTGATCAAGCGCCAGCAGCGGATCGACGCCAGCGACATGCCGGACGGCCGCGCGCGTTTCGACATGGCGGCGCTCGGCTTCGAAATGCTGACGGCCGCCGGCTATGTGCCGATCGGCTTCGATCATTTCGCGCGCGCCGGCGACGGCCTGGCGCAAGCCTTCGAGGCGGGCACGATGCGGCGCAATTTCCAGGGGTTTAACGACGATCCGAGCGACGCGCTGATCGGTCTCGGCGCCAGCGCGATCAGCAGTTTCCCCGATCGTTTCGTGCAGAATGAGAAGAATAGCGGCCGCTACCGGATGCGCGCCGGCGCGAACATGCTGACCGCCGAGCGCGGCGTTCTGCGCATTCCGGCGGACCGCCAACGTGGCCGGATCATCGAACGCCTTCTATGCGCGGGCACCGCCGATATCGGCGGAGTTCGAATGTCGGCCGCGATGCACGACCGGCTGGCGCATCTGACCGCGCTCGGTCTTGTCGAACGGGATGGCGATCGCGTTACGATAACGCCCGACGGCCGCCCCTATGGCCGGACCATCGCGAGCCTGTTCGACGCCTATCGCGGGGTGCAGGAAAAACGGTTCAGCAGCGCCGTCTGATACAAGGCCTTCGCCGCCGATCGATTCAGAACCAGAAACGCAGCCCGGCGAGAAACGCTATGCGGTCCGGATCGCCGCCCGCGGCGCGGGCGAAATCCGCCGTATCGCCGAACTGGTGCTGCCATTCGACCCCAATATAGGGCGCGAATTGCGGGCCGAATTCGTAGCGCAACCGCAATCCGGCTTCGAGATCGGAAAAGCCCGACCCGATCCCCAGTTCAGGGATGTCCTGGGCCGCGAGATTGAGTTCGACCCTCGGTTGCAGGATCAGGCTCTGGGTGAGGCGCTGATCATATTCGGCCTCGATCCGGGCCGTGACATCGCCTTCGTCGGACAGGAAGGCGGCCGCATCGATCTCGAAGAAATAGGGCGCGAGCCCCTGCACGCCGATCACCGCATGCGCCCGGTCGGGGCCGGGACGGAAATCGGCGCGCATCCCGGTTTGCAGATCGAAAAAGGGGCCGATCGCACGGCTCCACAAGGCCTGGATTTCCGCGTCTTCGAGCGATCCCCCAAATGCGCCTTCGCCCTCGCTCTTCACCCACAGCTTGTCGATATCGCCGCCGATCCAGGCGTTGAGTTCCCAGACATAGGCGTCCTCGCCCGCGGCGATCTGGGCTTCGAGCCGGTCGACGGCGAACAGATAGGTCGTCATCCCGCCCTGGTTCCGGCGCAGCTCCTCGCGACTCTCCGCCATGACATCAGGCGGAAAGACGGTATCGGCGGCATGGGCCGGCCCCGAAAAGGCTTCGGACGGCGGCCCGGATTGCGGAAGGGCAGGATCCTCTGCCATGGCGCCGTGACCGGCATGGGCGTCCGCTGCGTGATCCTCCGGTATCGTGTGTCCGGCATGCGGATCGGCCGGTTGCGGCATCTCGTGCCCCGTATGCTGGGAGAGGGCGGGGCTGGCGGCGATCAGCGCCGTCGCGGCGATCATCACCCTCACGCCATCTCTCCGTCGAGCGGCCGCACGGTGACGACGTTGAACATCCCGGCATGCATGTGCATCATCAGATGGCAGTGAAAGGCCCAGTCTCCGGGCGCGTCGGTGGTCAGGTCGAACCGGACGAAACCGCCCGGCAGCACGTTCACCGTATGCTTGCGCGGATGATGGCCGGTATGGCCGTTGACCAGCTCGAAGAAAAAGCCGTGCAGATGGATCGGGTGCGTCATCATCGTATCGTTCACGAGCTTGACGCGCACGCGCTCGTCGCGCGCGAAGCGGATCGGCTCGACCTGTTCCGAAAACCGGCGCCCGTCGAACGACCACATATAGCGTTCCATATTGCCGGTGAGATGGATCTGCAGCTCGCGCGCGGGCGGACGCGGATCGGGATTGGGGTTCAGTGCTTCAAGGTCCGCATAGACGAGGACGCGGTGTCCGACGCCGTCGAGCCCAAGCCCGCGATCACCCGTACGGTCCACCGGCATCGGCGCGATCATGTCGACGCCGGGATTGAGATCGACGCCGGGTGCGACCGATCCGTCGCGCATGCCGTGGTCCATCGCGCCGCCATCGCCGCCCATGTCATGCCCCATCGCCGCGTGATCCATGCCGGCCATGCCCATATCGCGCATCGTCAAGGTCGGCCGCTCGCGAAGGGGCGGGACGTCCGCCGCCATGCCGGGGCGCGGGGCCAGCGTTGCGCGGCCCATCCCGGAACGGTCGATGCTCTCGCTGACGATCGTATAGGCGTGATCGGCGGTCGGCGTGACGATCACGTCATAGGTTTCCGCGACGCCGATCTGGAACTCGTCGACGGTAACCGGTCGGACATTCTCGCCGTCCGCATTGACCACCGTTATCGGCAGGCCGGGAATGCGGATATTCATGATCGACATCGCCGAGGCGTTGATGATGCGTAGGCGTACGCGTTCGCCGGGTTCGAACAGCCCTGTCCAGTTTTCCGCCGGACCATGGCCATTGACCAGATAGGTGTAGGTCGCGCCGGTCACGTCGGCGATGTCGGACGGCATCATCCGCATCCCGCCCCACATAGCGCGCTGCTCCGTCGTCATCGGACGGCCGTCGAAAAGCGTGTTCTGCTGCCGGTTGAAATAGTCGGGACTCTGCTTGAGCCGCTGCATGACCCTATGCGGATGCATGAAGCTCCAGTCGGAAAGCACCAGCACGTGCTCGCGGTCATACTCGACCGGATCGTGATGGGCCGGATCGATGATGATCGGCCCGTAATGGCCCATCGCCTCCTGCAGCCCCGAATGGCTGTGATACCAATATGTCCCGGCCTGGCGGATGGGGAATTCGTAGGTGAAAGTTTCGTGCGGCCGGATGCCGGGAAAGGAGATGCCGGGCACGCCGTCCATCTGGAAGGGCAGGAGTATCCCGTGCCAGTGTATCGAGCTGTCGGCGTCGAGATGGTTGGTCACGTCGATGCGGACATTCTGCCCTTCGCGAAGCCGGATCAGCGGCGCGGGCAGCGTGCCGTTGACGGTTATCGCATGGCCGGTCCGGCCGCCCACCGCGAACGGGGTCTCGCCGATGCTGAGCGCGATCCGTTCGCCGGAGAGCACGCCCGGACTCGCCGCCGCCATCGGCGTGTGATGGGCATGGGACTGGGCTCGCACCCAGCCGGGAAGAAGGGCGGTAATCGCCAGCCCACCGCCCAGCGTCAGCGCCCCGTTCAGTGCGTCGCGTCTCGTCATGGCCATGTCTATGGTCCTGCTAGCGGGACATCTTGCCGAACAGATCGACAAGTTCGCCGAACTTCTCGCGCTGGGCGGCGGCGTCGCCGCTCTGGACTGCTTCTTCGATGCAATGCCCGGAATGGATGGCCAGCACCTTGCCCTTGGCGGCCCGCAACGCGGCTTCCATCGCCGTCATCTGCTGGAGGATGTCGATGCAATAGCGATCCTCCTCCATCATCCTGGCGATCCCGCGCGCCTGGCCCTCGATGCGCTTCATCCGGGCGATTTCCTTGTCGAATTTGCAGTTCGCCATGCGACTTTCCTGACTGTAGGTTGACGAACTATATACCTATCCCCAGTATAGTATCAAGTTCGAAGATTCGGGGACTGGTGGAATGAGTCACGATTGTTGCCAGACGGAAAGCGGGCGCCGTTCCGCGCCAGGAGGCGCGGCGGAGGGCGCGATCTACACCTGCCCCATGCATCCCGAAATCCGCCAGAAAGGCCCCGGTTCCTGCCCGATCTGCGGCATGGCGCTCGAGCCGGAACAGGTGTCGCTCGAAACCGGCCCGGATCCCGAATATGTCGATATGCGCCGCCGCTTCTGGATCAGCGCTGTCTTCACTGTCCCGCTCGTCATTTACACGATGGGCGGAATGCTGCCGTCCCGTCCGTTCGAGGGGCTGATTGCACCCGGTGTTGCGCAATGGATCGAATTCGCGCTCGCCGCGCCCGTCGTCCTATGGGGCGCCTGGCCCTTCTTCGTCCGTGCCGTCCGATCGGTGCGCACGATGAATCTCAACATGTTCACGCTGATCGGCCTCGGCGTGTTCGTGGCCTTTGCGTTCAGCTTGGTCGCGACCGCTGTGCCGGATATCTTCCCCGCGGCGTTCCGCAATGCGGATGGGCGGGTCGGTGTCTATTTCGAAGCGGCGGCGGTCATCACCACGCTCGTATTGCTGGGCCAGGTGCTGGAGTTGAAGGCGCGCGGCCAAACGTCGAGCGCCCTGAAAGCGCTGCTCGAACTGGCGCCGCCTGTCGCTATCCGGATTGCCGGGGACGGCACGGAGTCGGAAATATCGTTGGACGAAGTGCGGACCGGCGACCGGTTGCGGGTTCGCCCGGGCGATAAAGTGCCGGTGGATGGCGTCCTCGTCTCCGGCGCGAGTACGGTCGACGAGGCCATGGTCACCGGCGAACCGATCCCGGTCCGCAAGGAAAAGGGCGATGCGGTGACCGGCGGCACCGTCAACCAGACCGGCGGTTTCGTGATGGAGGCGCAGCGCGTCGGCGCGGATACGCTGCTCGCCAAGATCGTCCGGATGGTCGCCGAGGCGCAGCGCAGCCGGGCGCCGATCCAGCGGCTCGCGGATAGCGTCGCCGGCTGGTTCGTGCCCGCCGTCGTCCTGATCGCGGTCATCACGTTCATCGTCTGGTCGATCTGGGGGCCGAACCCCGCAATGGCCTACGCCCTGGTCAATGCGATTGCCGTGCTGATCATCGCCTGTCCCTGTGCGCTCGGCCTCGCCACGCCGATGTCGATCATGGTCGGTACCGGCAAGGGCGCGCAGAACGGCATCCTCATCAAAAATGCCGAAGCGCTCGAAACATTCGAGAAGGTCGATACGGTGGTGGTCGACAAGACCGGGACGCTCACCGAGGGCAAGCCGAAGCTGGTGGCCGTGGAGACGGTTTCGGGTGTCAGGGAGGACAATCTGCTCTCGCTGGTGGCCGCGGTCGAACGGTCGAGCGAACATCCGCTTGCCGCCGCCATTGTCGAGGGCGCGATGGACCGCGGATTGGAACTGGCCGAAGCGCATGACTTCGCCTCCGTGACCGGGGCGGGCGTCGAGGCCCGTGTTGAAGGGCGGACCGTCGCGATCGGCAACGAGAAGATGATGGAACGGGCGGGTACGCTCGACGAGGCGCTGGTGGCGCGCGCAAAAGAAGGCCGGGAGCTCGGGCGAACGGTCATGCTCGTTGCGCTCGACGGCAAGGCGGCCGGGATCGTCGCCGTGGCCGATCCGATCAAGAAAACGAGCGCCGATGCGATCGCCAGGCTTCACCGCGAAAGTATCCGCGTCGTCATGCTGACGGGCGATGCCGAAGGCACGGCGCATGCCGTTGCGCGGCAGGTCGGGATCGACGAGGTTCGCGCCAATGTCTCGCCCGAAGACAAGAACAGGATCGTCAAGGAATTGCGGGCCGAGGGTCGCATCGTCGCCATGGCCGGTGACGGGATTAACGACGCCCCTGCGCTCGCTGCCGCCGATATCGGCGTGGCGATGGGGACGGGCACCGACGTGGCGATGGAAAGCGCGGGGATAACGCTCGTGCAGGGCGATCTTGCCGGTATCGCCAAGGCGCGGCGGCTTAGCGGCATGACGATGCGGAACATCCGCCAGAACCTGTTTTTCGCGTTTCTATACAACACGCTCGGTATACCGGTTGCGGCCGGTATCCTCTATCCGGCCTTCGGCCTGCTGCTCTCGCCGATGATTGCGGCGGCCGCGATGAGCCTCAGCTCGGTATCGGTGATCGGCAACGCCTTGCGGTTGCGTTCAAAGGTTCTGGAATAATGTCGGCTACGGTCGAAAAGACTGTGGAAGCCGCGAAAACCGGTGGAATCGATGCTAGGCGTTCTTGGGTCCTGCAAAAACGCAGTCCCGGAAACGGACCACATGGTCAGTCTGTCGCAGTTCCGGAAGCCTGATAAAGCGGCCGATGAACTGCTCCGACCCTTTGCTCATCTCAACATTGCAGATCGTGCCGTCGGCAAGCCGAAACACGGCTAGACGGCGCAGTGTGGCTGGTACTCTGGTGCTTGAAAGGCGATTGCGGTCCATGACCCCGGCATGGCGCACAGACCTTAAGAAATTGTCGACGAAGCTCTTTTTGGCCTTCCGTTAACCAATCGCGGCGCGCACGTCCGAATCTGTCTTGCTACGAGACGGTCGGGAAATCGCGCGAATATCGTTTGCCCGGTGTAACCAAATATGTTTAGATTCCATATACCTTGTTCGGAGATTGTTTAGTGGACCAGAGCAGGATCGGATCGACGGACAGCCAGACGCTTCCGAACGAGGTCACCGATGCGCTGATCGACGAAACCGATCTTCAGCGCGTCGCCCGCGCCCGGCCTTCGCCATTGTTCGATCTCGGCCAGCTTGATGTCAGCTGGGACGAGGAGCGAAAAGCGCTCTGGACATACATGACCCCTAACGGCCGGCCGAGCTTCAATCTGGCGATGCTGCACGATTTCGACGTCTGGCAGAACGAGATCGCCCGGCTGTACGGAGAGGGCGGCGAGCAGCTCGAATATCTGATCCTCGGATCCCGCTTTCCGGGCGTCTGGAATTTCGGCGGCGATCTTGGGCTCTTTTCACAATATATCCGCGGCCAGAACCGCCAGGCGCTCGTCGATTACGGCCGGGCCTGCAACAATATCCTGTTCCGCAACATGAAGGGCCTGGAATTGCCGATCGTGACGATCGGTCTCGTCCAGGGCCAGGCGCTGGGCGGCGGCTTCGAGGCGCTGATGTCGTTCAACGTCATCGTCGCCGAACGCAGCGCGAAGTTCGGCCTGCCGGAGATCGCCTTCGGTCTGTTCCCGGGCATGGGCGCGCATGCGTTGCTGGCGCGCCGGCTCGGTTTCGCGAAGGCCGAGTCCATGATCCTGAGCGGAAAGACATATACCGCCGAAGAGATGCTCGATCTCGGTCTTGTCCATTATCTCGTGGAGGATGGCGAGGGTGAGCAGGCGGTGCTCGATTATATCGGGCAGAACAGCCGCCGCCATGCCGGCAACCATGCCGTGTTCAAGGCGAGCCGGGAGGTCTGGCCGGTCACGCTCGGCGAGCTGAACTCGATCGTCGAGATATGGG
Organism: Parasphingopyxis algicola; assembly: GCF_013378075.1. Classification (GTDB taxonomy): domain Bacteria; phylum Pseudomonadota; class Alphaproteobacteria; order Sphingomonadales; family Sphingomonadaceae; genus Parasphingopyxis; species Parasphingopyxis algicola. The sequence continues at coordinate 3,441,308 of NZ_CP051131.1, forward strand.
CGGATACGGCGCTGAAGTTGCAGGACAGCGATTTGCGCCTGATGGAGCGGCTGGTGCGCGCCCAGAGCAAATTGTCGGCCAAGATCAGCGCAAATTGACGATCTGCTGATCGTCGGGATCCGACAGATCCTCGAGGCTGAGGCGCTGTGACGCCTGGGCCGCGGTCATCGGCCGCGCATAATAGAAGCCCTGGACGCGGCTGCACCCGGCTTCGCGCACCCGTTGCAACTGCTCTTCGGTCTCGACGCCCTCGGCGACGGTAGCGACCTCGAGCGATTTCGCGAGCTGGACGACAGCGCCGATGATCTTCTGGTCGGTCGGGCTGTTGCCGATGTTGCGAATGAACGACTTGTCGATCTTGATCGTGTCGAATTCCCAGCTGCGCAGATAGGTGAGCGAAGAAAAGCCCGTGCCGAAATCGTCGAGGCACAGGCGCAGGCCCATCTTCTGCAGCTGGCGCAGCAGCGAATTGGTGTGCGGGTTCTTGTCGAGAAGCACCGATTCGGTAATCTCGAGCTCCAGCCGCCGCGCCACCATGCCGGTATTTACGAGCGTCTCGATGATCGTGACGGGAAGATTGTTCTGCTTGAGCAGGGCGGGGGAGATGTTCACCGAGACGTTGATCTCCTCCGGCCACTTGGCAGCCGCTTCGCAGGCCTTGCGGAGCACCCATTCGGTGATGTCGCCGATCAGGCCGGCACTTTCGGCGACGGGAATGAACACGGCCGGGCTGACATCGCCGAGCTCGGGATGGTTCCACCGCAGCAATGCTTCGCAACTCTTCGTCCGGCCGGTTTCCAGATCGATGATCGGCTGGAAAAGGACGGTGAATTCTTCGTTGGCCAACGCGTCGGTCAGGCCGGACTCGATCTGCCGGTGCATGAGGAAGTCCTCATGCATGAACGGTTCGAATGCGCGCACGCGCTTCCCGCCTTCATTCTTGGCGTGATAGAGCGCGATATCGGCGTTTTTGAGCATGATCTCGCTCTGGCGTCCATGATCGGGGGCGACGGCGACGCCCAGCGATGCGGCGACTTCCACGGTATTCTCGTTGATGCTGACCGGCTGCGATACGGAGTCCAGTATTTCGTTGCCCAAGCGGCCTGCCTCTTCCGCGCTGTCCACGATCGCCATGATCACGAACTCGTCGCCGCCGAACCGGGCGAGCCAGCCGCGATTGCCGAGCACGGCCTTGACGCGCTGGGCGGTCACGATGAGCACCTTGTCGCCCGCAAGATGCCCCAGCGTATCGTTGATCGTCTTGAAATGATCGAGATCCATCCAGATCACGGTGAGCTTGTCGGGATTGTCCTGATCGATCGTATCCAGCAGCTCGCCGAGCCGCATCTGCATCGCCAGGCGATTGTCGAGACCGGTCAGCATGTCGCTGCGCGCCATCTTTTCGAACCGCGCCGCGACCTCGCTCTTCTCCTGTTTTCCGGACAGTGCCGTATAGACGACCTCGTAGATCTGCAGGCTGATATCGACCATGCCCATCACGAAGATGATGATGCACAGGCTCAGCGTTATGGCGAGCGGGGTGCCCATGAGGAACAGGCCCAGCGCCATCGGCAGCGTACCGAGACAAAGCTGGCCGATCGCGATGATCGGGCGTCCTGCGTTGCGCGCGGCGACGCCGGCCGAATAACCGGTCGCCATGATCGTCGCCATGAGCAGGAGAATCGTGTTGCTGCTCTGGTTGAGCGTCAGAAACGCCTGGGCGCCGAGCAGCGAGGCGTAGAGCCAGGCGCCGATCTCGTAGTTTCGTTCCCAGTGCAGCTGTTCGCTTGGCGTTTCCTTCGCCTGGACGCGCAGATAGATCACGGCGCTTGCAACGCGCAGAACGCCGACGAGATGAATGCCGATCGAGCAGATCAGAAGCGCGAGACTGCCCGACACATAGGCGATGCAACCCGCCGTGACGCTGCCCGCGATCGCACCGATCGCCAGGGATGCGGGAGATGTGTACAGGGTGCCGGCCATCGCCGCGCGAACCTGTCGCGCCAGCGAACTCTCGGAGGCCGCTAAATGTCGTAGTTTATTGCCGACAGCCGGCATTGATATCTCCCGTACCCCGGTATCGATAGAGGCATATGGTTAAGGATCTGTGGGTGTTTGCGAGCCAAATTGCGGAAAATCGGCGGTCGTTTCGGCTATGCTCTCGGCCGGCGAAGCCTTAGCCGACCAACCGATGCTCCCATTTGCTTCCGACGATCTCTCTCGTCCGTTCGATCGGCATCGGACGGCCGAAAAGATAGCCCTGGATCTGGTGGCAGCCGAGATCGCGCATCCGGTTGAAGTCCTCGGCCGTTTCCACGCCCTCGGCGGTGATGATCAGCCGGAAGCTGTTGGCGAGCATGACGATCGCCTGGATAATGGAGACGGTCTCTTCGCGGGTCGCCGCCTCGCGGACGAAACTGCCATCGATCTTCAGCTTGTGGAAAACCGCCTTGTTGAGATAGCCGAGCGAGGAATAACCGGTTCCGAAATCGTCGAGCGCGATGCCGACGCCGAGGCTCCGGAGCCTTTTCAGCACATCAATCGCGTTTCCCGCGCCGCTCATGAAAACCGATTCTGTCACTTCGAGTTCGAGCCGGTTCGCGGACATATGGGCTTTCCGGAGCGCTTCGGAAACCGTGTTGGGCAGGGCCGGTACGACCAGCTGGAGCGGCGACACGTTGACGGCGACCGTGATATCGTCGGGCCAGGTCGCGGCGTCCATACATGCCTGATGCAGGACCCAGGATCCCAGCTCCTCGATCAGGCCGGCTTCCTCCGCGATCGGAATGAAGACGGCCGGCGAGATCGGCCCGCGCGTCGGGTGATTCCAGCGCAGCAGCGCTTCGAATCCGGTAACCCGCTGGGTCTGCGCCGACACCAGCGGCTGGTAGAGCAGGTTGAACTGATCGGTTCCGATCGCCTGCCGCATGTCATGTTCCAGCCGGACGCGTTCTTCGGCCTCGACCTGCATCTGGGGGTCGAAATTGCAGAATGTGGCCCGGCCCAGCGATTTCGAATGATAAAGGGCAAGATCCGCCTTCCGGACCAGATCGTCGACCGTGTCTCCGTCGATCGGACCATAGGCGCAGCCGATGCTCAGGCCGATCCGGATCTGCACATTGTCGATCATATAGGGTTCGCTGACCGCACCGATCAGTTTTTCGGCGAGCGCCTCGACCCCGACCCGGCTTTGCGCATCGTCCACAACGACCGCGAACTCGTCGCCGCCGATCCGGCCGACTGTCCCGCGATTGCCGACGACGTCGCTGAGCCGCCGCGCGACCGTCTTCAGGACCGCATCGCCCTTGGGATGGCCGAACGTGTCGTTGACCGGTTTGAAGCCGTCGAGATCAAGGAACATGATCGCGCACGGTACACCCTTGTCCTTGGCATCGCTAAGCGCCGTATCGAGGAGCGTCCGCACGCGCGAACGATTGGGCAGGCCGGTCAGCACATCGAGATTCGCCAGATGCTGGAGCTTCGCGTGCGAACTCTTCGAATCGGTGATATCTAGGCCGACGCCGCGATAACCCTGGAATTCGCCGTCATCGTCGATGATCGGGCTGCCGGACAGGGTCATCCATCGGCGCGACTTGCCCGTCTCCAGTTCGAGCTCGACTTTCGTGAACCGTTCCCGCTTGGCCAGGATCTCGCCGACGCCCGATTGGTTTCCCAATGCGGCGGCGAGCGATTTTCCGAGTAGCTGATAGGTTGCCGTGCCGAGCAGTTCGCCCATGCGCGGCGAAACGTAGGTCAGACAGTATTGGCCATCGACCTGCCACAGCCATCCAGCGCCGCGATCTTCATATTCCTGAAGCAGGTGCCGGATATCGGCGCGCTTCGCGGCGAGAACGCCGGCGCGGTCGATCTGTCCCTGCCAGGACCGCGCGAGAAGGAGGAACCCGACCATCGCTGCGGCCGCGAATGCGCCGAGGATGGCGATGCCGGGAAGCGCGGTCGCGCCGACGCCGTAATAGGCGGCGAAGGAAAGGCCGGCAGCGAGGATGGAAACCCACAATACCACCGCCGTCGGTATCACGGCGACGGAAATCCCGCTGACGATCATGACGGCGACGATGCCGCCGGTGAAGGTGTAGTTGATCGGCGCGCCGGAGATTGCGGCATAGACCGGCATGGCGATCCACAGTCCGGCGCGCACGGCGCTGTCCACCGCGGCGACGCGAATCTTCGAGATCGGTTGCTGGTCCGTGCGGCGAACCATCGACGTCCGGTTCAGCCATCGCGCCGAGACATAGGTGGCCGCGATGATCAGTGCGAGCCAGCCGAGCAACAGCTGCAAGGAAAGGCTCTGGCGCTCGAGGATTGCGAAGACGAGAGCGCAGATCGTCTGTGTAACGCCGGAATAGAGCGTGAAGCGGGAGAGGATATTGAGCTGCGCCGTGCGGACTTCGCCGGCGGGCGCGTGTCGCTCCTCGATCATATGCGCTGGTCCGCGCGCGTCGCTGTCGCGTTGCATCCCCGCCTGCACGTCCACGTCTCGATTGCGGTCCTGAATTGGCATATGTCCCGGCTCGATATAGTTCGCCGCCCATCTAGACATGAACCTTTTGATGCTTGGTTAAGACGCGATTGGGAATAAATATACCGAATTTCCGGAAATCCGCGCTGGCTGCGGGCTGACGGATGCCCAAACCCCCAATTTGTTTTGCGAAATCGCCCGATATCGCCTAGACGTCCGGCCATCATTCCGTGCGGCCGCCGATCGGGCCGGTTCGTGCATATTAGGAGAGCATAGATGCGCAATGCGCTTTTTCTGGCGGTTAGCGGCCTCGCCCTGACCGCGTCTTTCACACCTCTTGCAGGGGATGCCGCGATGGCAAACCATCACGCGACGACGGCCGAAGCGCCGGAGACCGATAATCCGCTCCTTGCCGATTGGACGGGGCCCTACGAGGGCGTGCCCCCCTGGGATCAGATGGCGCCCGAGCATTTCCCCGGCGCTTTCGAGGCGGCGATGGCCGAGATGCGGGCCGAGGTGCAGGCGATCATCGACAATCCCGAGCCGCCGACCTTCGAGAACACCAATCAGGCGATGGAGTTGGTCGGCGACCGGATGAACAATGTCCAGGCCATGGGCGGCGTCGCGATGAGCAACATCAGCAACGACGAATATCGGGCTATCCAGCGCGAATGGTCGCCGCGGATCGCGAGCTTCTATCAGGAACTCTATCTCCAGCCCGAACTGATCGCGCGCTACCGCGCCGTCTATGAAGGTCGCGCGGACGCCGGTCTGAACGCCGAACAGCTGCGGCTGGTCGAACGCGACTATGAGCAGCTGGTGCGGTCCGGCGCGCTGCTCGAAGGCGCCGAACGCGAGCGGCTCGACGAGATCACGGCGGAACTGGCCGGGCTCTACAGCGAATTCAGCAACAAGGTGCTCGCCGACGAGGAAACCTACGTCCTGCTCGACGGCGAAGACGATCTGGCGGGCTTGTCCGACAGCTTCGTCGCGACGCTGCGCGCGGCGGCCGAGGAGCGTGGCGTCGAAGGCTGGGCGATCGTCAACACGCGCTCCTTCATGCAGCCTTTCCTGCAGAATTCGACGCGGCGCGACCTGCGCGAACAGGTGTGGCGCGCCTATGTCAATCGCGGCGACAATGGCGATGCCAACGACACGAACGAGGTCATCGCGCAGATCCTCGCGCTGCGGGCCGAACGCGCGGCGCTGCTCGGCTTCGAAACCCATGCGCATTGGCGGATGGACGATACGATGGCCGGAACGCCGGAAGCCGCCAACGACCTGATGATGCGGGTCTGGCCCGCCGCAGTCGCGCGGGTCCGCGAGGAGGTGGCCGACATGCAGGCGATCGCCGACGAAGAGGGCGCCGGCATCACGATCGCGCCCTGGGACTATCGCTTCTACGCGGAAAAGGTCCGGCAGGCGCGCTACAATGTCGATGAAGCCGAGATCAAACCCTATCTCCAGCTCGAGAACATGATCCAGGCGATGTTCTACGCCGCGGGCCGTCTCTACGATCTCGAATTCACCGAGAATACCGGCGAGGTTCCGGTCTTCCAGGAAGATGTCCGCACGTTCGTCGTGACGGATAGCCGCGACGGTTCCAATGTCGGGCTCTTCTATCTCGACACCTATGCCCGCACGGGCAAGCGCTCCGGCGCCTGGATGACGACCTATCGCAGCCAGCAGACCTTGGGCGGCGAGCAGAATGTGCTGGCGTCCAACAACAACAATTTCACCGAGCCGCCCGCAGGCGAACCGGCGCTGATCAGCCTCGACGACGCGCGGACCCTGTTCCACGAATTCGGTCACGGCATCCATTATCTGTTGCAGGACGTCTATTATCCGAGCCTTGCCGGGACGCCGCGCGACTTTGTCGAATATCCGAGCCAGGTGAACGAGAACTGGGTGCTGACGCCCGATATCCTCAACCGCTTCGCGCGCCATGTCGAAACCGGCGAACCGATGCCGCAATCGCTGGTCGAGCGGATCGAGGCGAGCGACACCTTCAACCAGGGCTTCGCGACGGTCGAATATCTGGCCTCGGCGATCGTCGACATGCGGCTGCACAACCGTGCCGAGCCGATCACCGATGTCGATGCGTTCGAGCGCGAGACGCTGGCCGAGATCGGCATGCCCGACGAGATCGTGATGCGGCACCGCCTGCCGCAGTTCAATCACCTCTTCTCCTCGGACGCCTATTCGGCCGGCTATTACAGCTATCTCTGGTCCGAGACGATGGACGCCGACACTTGGGAAGCGTTCGTCGAGAGCGGCGATGTCTGGAATCGCGAGATCGCCGACCGGTTCCGCGCGACCCTGCTGTCGACCGGCAACGAGACCGATCGAGCCGAAGCCTATCGCCAGTTCCGCGGTCGCGATCCCGATGTCGACGCGCTGCTCCGCAAGCGCGGCTTCCCGGTTCCCGGCGAGGGTGAAGCCACCGACTGATGACTTCGCCGATCGCCTTGATCGTCGGTGTGGGCGATGGCCTTTCGGCCTCGCTCGCCCGGCGGGTGGCGGCGGCGGATTATCGGCCGATCCTCGCCGCCCGCAATGCGGACGGCATAGAGACGCTTGCCGCCGAAACCGGCGGCGAAGCCCGGTCCTGTGACGCGACCGACCCCGATGCGGTAGCCGACCTGTTCGGCGGCCTCGACGGGCGGTTGGCGGTCGCCATCTATAATCCGTCTATGCGTGTCGCCGGCCCGATCGCCGAGCTGGATCCCGAGGAGGTCCGCGCCGCCATCGACGTCACGGCGTTCGGCGCCTTTCTTTGCGGTCAGCAGGCCGCCCGGATCATGCTCGCACAAGAGCCGGAAAACGGCACGCGCGGCGCCATATTATTTACCGGGGCTTCGGCCGGGATGAAGGGTTTCGCCCGGTCCGCACCGTTCGCGATGGGCAAGTTCGCCGAGCGCGGTCTGGCGGAATCGATGGCGCGCGAACTCCATCCGCAGGGCGTGCATGTCGCGCTCGTTCATATCGACGGAGCGATCAACAATCCGGGCCGGAGCAATCCGCCGGACAATCCGGATGCGCTGCTCGATCCCGAGGCGATCGCGGACACCTATATGCATGTTATCGGCCAGCATCGCTCGGCCTGGACGAGCGAGGTCGCGCTGCGGCCCTGGGTGGAGAATTTCTGACCCCTCACACATGGAGGCACGCATGACGATACAAGCCTTACGGACGCCGGACGAACGTTTCGCCAATATCCCGGATTTCGACTATCCGGTGCATTATGCCGAGGACTTGCCGGGGTATGAGGGGCTGCGCGCGGCTTGGGTGGACGCGGGGCCCGAGGATGCCGACCGCGTCTTCCTGTGCCTGCATGGCGAGCCGAGTTGGAGTTTCCTCTACCGCAAGATGATCCCGGTCTTCCTCGAAAGCGGCGCCCGGGCCGTCGCGCCCGATTTCTTCGGCTTCGGCCGGTCGGACAAGCCGACCGAGGCGGAGACCTACAGTTTCGATTTCCACCGCGACTATATCCTCGCGCTGGTCGAGCGGCTCGATCTGAAGAACATCACTCTGGTCGTACAGGATTGGGGCGGGCTGATCGGCCTGACCCTGCCGGTCGACGAGACGTTCCGCGCGCGCTTTTCCCGGCTGATCGTGATGAACACGGGGCTCGGCATCGGCAAGACGCCGAGCGAAGGGTTTATCGCCTGGAAGAATTATGCCGCCTCGACCCCGGACCTGCCGATCGGCGAGCTGATCGCGCGCGGCACGCCGCAGATGACCGACGCGGAAAAGGCCGCTTACGACGCGCCGTTCCCGTCACCCGATTACAAGATGGGCGCACGGCGCTTCCCCGAACTCGTCCCGATCTCGCCCGAGATGGAAGGTGTCGAGGTCAGCCTGACGGCGGCCGGGTTCTGGAAAGAGGATTTCGACGGCGCGAGCTTCATGGCGGTCGGCGATGCCGATCCGGTGCTCGGGCCCGACGTGATGAACCGGCTGCGCGAGAATATCAAAGGCTGCCCCGAACCGATGATGATCGAGGGCGGCGGCCATTTCGTCCAGGAATGGGGCGAACCCATCGCACGCGCCGCGCTCCGGCATTTCGGGGATTTGTAGCGGGCGGTTCCTCGCGGCCGGATCGTCAGCGTTCGGCGGTCAGCACCGGTCCGTTTTCGGAGAATAGCGTCAATACGCCGTCCTCGCTGATCTCGAAGCTGATCACCGCGCCGAGCGTCGCGAACAGCGCGTCCTCGAGCCGGGTTATCTCGGGGTTGATGCAGGCCCGCCGGGTCGATGCGACCGGCCCGAAGCCGAGCCCGTCGTCGAGCGCATAGCTGGTCATGAAACGGTTGCAGCCGCCCGACCCGGACAGGCTGCCTCTGGCGTCGAAGCGCAGCACTTGCCCCGCGCTTTCCGGGACGGTTCCGCCGCCCAGCGACGTGACGCGCCATTCGTCGCCCGCCAGCAGGCTTAGCGTATCGCCGCCGCATCCGGCGAAGTGCAGGCCTTCGACAAACACTCGCACCGTCTTGGGGAAGGGCAGGCCGGACATGCTGTCGCTGCAAATCCGGTCTTCTACCAGGACAATGAAGTCACGCCGTTCGCCCTCGTCGGACCGGCTCATGAAGACGGTCCCGTTGGGGGTAAAGCCCGGGCCCGTTCTCGGCGCTTCGGCCGAGAAGACGCCCATATGTTCGAACCGGAAGCGGGCGTCGTCGATCGTCAGCGACCAGAACGGCTCGTTGCCGCCGGCGCGAAAGCCGGCCCAGCGATCGCCAGCTTCCTCGACCCCGTCATGATGGTCGGCAAGGACCGGAGCGGCTGCGAACAGGGACAAGGCGGCCAGGGTGGAGAGGCTTTTGGAAAGCGTTTTCATGCGTCTCTTCTCGCAGAGCCGGTCATGCCGATCAATCGCAGCGCGCACCGATCGCGAAGGGAGCTATCCGAAGCCCGTGTAATTATATTATAAGGGCCGGAAGAAACGAATCGGCTCGACAGGATGTCTGATGGCTAGCGACACGGAGAGGCGCAATCTGCCGCCACTCGAACTTTACGTACCCGAACCCAAATTCCGCCCCGGCGACGAGGCGGACTTTTCGGATATTCAGGTGCCGCCCGCCGGCGAGACCCGGCGTCCGGACACCGCTGCCGATCACGGCGAGATGCCCGATCTCGCCTATGGTCTCGTCCGCGTCCTCGACGATGAGGGCAAGGCCGTCGGCCCTTGGGATCCGAAGCTCGATCCGGAGACGTTGCGCAAGATGCTGCGCGCGATGGCGCTGACCCGCGCCTATGACCAGCGCATGTTTCGCGCCCAGCGCCAGGGCAAGACCAGCTTCTATATGAAATGCACGGGGGAGGAGGCGGTCGCGATCGCCGCGACCTTCGCGCTCGACCGGGACGATATGTGTTTCCCCTCCTATCGCCAGCAGGGCATCCTGATCGCGCGCGACTGGTCGCTCGTCGACATGATGAACCAGGTCTATTCGAACAAGAAAGACCGGCTGATGGGGCGCCAGCTGCCGATCATGTATTCGACGAAACAGGGCAGCTTCTTTTCGATCTCAGGCAATCTCGCCACGCAATATCCGCAGGCCGTGGGCTGGGCGATGGCGAGCGCCGCGAAGGGCGACACGCGGATCGCGGCGACCTGGACCGGCGAGGGATCGAGTGCGGAAGGCGACTTCCATTCGGCCTGCATTTTCGCCGCCGTGTATCAGGCGCCCGTCATCATGAACGTCGTCAACAATCAATGGGCGATCAGCTCGTTCAGCGGTTTCGCCGGCGGCGACGAGACGACCTTCGCCGCGCGCGCGGTCGGTTACGGCATCGCGGGCCTTCGGGTCGACGGCAATGACGCGTTGGCCGTATACGCCGCGACCCAATGGGCAGCGGAACGGGCGCGGACGAATAAAGGCCCGACCCTGATCGAACATTTCACCTATCGCGCCGAAGGTCATTCGACCTCGGACGATCCGTCGCAATATCGCTCGGCCGACGAGGCGGCGGAATGGCCGCTCGGCGATCCGATCGCGCGGCTCAAAAACCATCTGATCGCGCTCGGCGAATGGGACGAGGATCGCCAGGCGGAGATGGACGGGGAATGCGCGGAGCAAGTTAAGACGGCGGCTAAACAAGCCGAGAAAAATGGCATTCTTGGCCATGGCTTACACCAACCTCTTGAGACCATGTTTGAACAGGTGTTCGAGGAAATGCCATGGCACCTGAAGGAACAGATGCAGGACATGCTCGACGAGAACGAGGCCGCCAACAATGTGGCGAAGACGCGATGAGCAGGGACGATAACGCCACCACCCAGCGCAACATGATCCAGGCGATCAACAGCGCGATGGACGTCGCCATGGAGCGCGACGACAATGTCTGCGTGTTCGGCGAGGATGTCGGCTATTATGGCGGCGTCTTTCGCGCGACCGCCGGGCTTCAGGAGAAGTACGGCAAGACGCGCAGCTTCGATACGCCGATCAACGAATGCGGCATTATCGGCGTGGCAGTCGGCATGGCGGCTTATGGCATGCGCCCGGTCGCCGAGATCCAGTTCGCCGATTACATTTATCCCGGTCTGGACCAGCTGGTCTCGGAGGCTGCGCGGCTGCGCTATCGCTCGGCGGGCGAGTTCACCGCGCCGCTGACGATCCGCACGCCGTTCGGCGGCGGCATCTTCGGTGGACAGACGCACAGCCAGTCGCCCGAAAGCATCTTCACCCATATCTGCGGCGTGAAGACGGTGATCCCGTCGACGCCCTATGATGCCAAGGGGCTGCTCATCGCGGCCATCGAGGATCCCGATCCGGTCGTTTTCTTCGAGCCCAAGCGCATCTATAACGGCCCGTTCGACGGCCATTACGATACGCCGGTCGAGCCCTGGTCCAAACATCCGGCGAGCGATGTGCCGGACGGCCATTATGTGATCCCGCTCGGCAAGGCGAATGTGCTGCGCGAAGGCAGCGCGGTGACGATGCTCTGCTACGGCACGATGGTGCATGTGACGATGGCCGCGGTCGAGCAACTCGGCATCGATGCCGAAGTTATCGACCTGCGCTCGCTTCTCCCGCTCGACATCGAGACCATAGAGGAATCGATCAGGAAGACCGGGCGCTGCGTGGTCGTGCACGAGGCGACGCGCACCTCCGGGTTCGGCGCCGAACTCGCCGCGCTCGTGCAGGAACGCTGCTTCTATCATCTCGAAGCGCCGATCCAGCGCGTGACGGGCTATGACACGCCCTATCCGCATAGCCTGGAATGGGCCTATTTCCCGGGGCCGGTGCGGCTCCGCCTGGCAATCGAACGCGTCATGGAGGACGTCAGTGGCGAAGTATAAATTCAAGCTCCCCGATATCGGCGAAGGCATTGCCGAGGCCGAGATCGTCGCCTGGCACGTAGAGGTCGGCGACGAGATCGAGGAGGATCAGGGCATTGCCGACATGATGACCGACAAGGCGACGGTCGAGATGGAATCCCCGGTCAGCGGCACGGTCGTCGAGCTGAACGGCGAAGAGGGCGAGATGCTGGCCATCGGGTCCATCCTCGCGGTGATCGAAACGGACGATATTCCCGACGAGGACGAAGAGGCGGCGATCGCCGAAAAGGTGAAGGCGCAGGCCGACGAACAAGGGGCTGATGCTGAGGAAGCGGACGAGGAGCCGGAAGCCGAGGCGCCGGAACCCGCTCCTGCGAAGGAACCGGAACCGGCGGCGGAAGTGCCCGCCGAACCGCAGAACCGGGAGCGCATCCTGGCCTCGCCGGCGGTGCGCCAGCGCGCCCGCGATCTCGGTGTCGATCTTGCGCAGGTCGAGCCGCACGGCGACCGGATCCGTCATGCCGATCTCGACGCCTATCTGACCTATGGCGCGGGCCAGGGCTATCAGGCGCCCGGCCGCTCGCGGAAACGCGAAAACGAGGAGATCAAGGTGATCGGCCTCCGGCGCCGGATCGCCGAAAATATGGCTGCGTCGAAGCGTCACATCCCGCATTTCACCTATGTCGAGGAAATCGACGTTACCGAGCTCGAGGACATGCGCGGCGACCTCAACGGTTCGCGCGGCGACCGGCCCAAGCTCACCGTGCTGCCCTTCATCGTCGCGGCGATCTGCAAGACCGTGCCCGACTTTCCGATGATCAACGCGACCTATGACGACGAGGGCGGCAAGGTCACGCGGCACGGCGCGGTCCATCTCGGCATGGCGACGCAGACCGATACCGGCCTGATCGTGCCGGTGATCCGCGATGCGCAGGACAAGAATGTCTGGCAGCTGGCGCAGGAAATCGCGCGGCTTTCGGAAGCGGCGCGGACCGGCAAGGCGAAGAGCGAGGAGCTGTCGGGCGGTACGCTGACGCTGACCTCGCTCGGCCCGCTCGGCGGTATCGCGACCACGCCCGTCATCAACCGGCCCGAGGTCGCGATCATCGGCCCGAACAAGATCGTCGAACGCCCGGCCATCGTGAATGGCGAACTCGAAGCGCGCAAGCAGATGAACCTCTCCATCTCCTGCGATCACCGGGTCGTCGACGGCTATGACGCGGCAAGCTATGTCCAGGCGCTGAAGAAGCTGCTCGAAACGCCGGTGCTGATCTTCGCGGACTGACGGTCCGCGCGCAGCAGGCGCCGCCGCCCGGCGCCGGGAAGAGCCTGGATCAGGCCAGTTTGTCGAGTGAATCCATTTCCTCGGATATGGCGTCGACCAGCAGATGGAGATGCGCGACCCGCATATCGAGCGAGGAGAGGAGGCCCTTGCCGTCATCCGGCGCCGGGACGCGCGTGGATTCCGGAGTACGGGAATCGCTGCCGAACAGCCGCTGATTGAGTTCGGCGATCCGGCGAAGATTTTCATCCAGGCTGTTGGAAAGCCGAACGAGTTTCTCGTCGAGGCCAACGAGAACCTTTGCGTTAGGGGCGGTCTGCGGCATTTGCGTCACCTTCGCGACCGACGGATCTACATATTCAATAGTCATGTATCGCTGTTCCCCCCAATGAGGCCGTTTGTCGGCCCGAGAATAAAGATTTACGGTTTATATACCAGAGTGCGCGCTTTCTAGCGATTGACCGTCCCGTTTAGACACAGCCGATATCCCGCAATCATCGCGCCAAAAAGCTTGCAAAGCGCGGCCGTGCGCGGTTTCGGCGCATCGGATGGCGGTTTTTCGGGATGCCGGGCAATGTACCGGCGCGAGCCCGCAACATTACAAAAGCTTAAATATCATTCGGTTCCGCGCTGCCCTAGCGGTATCCCGACAACAAAACGGGGGGAATCATGGACGACCAGCCGATCGCTATCGAAGATTTGCCGGAGCTTGCAACCGAAGTCGCCGTGCACGGCTCGGCCGAACAGGAGGAAGTGGGCGGCGCGCACTGCATAGCGCTGCTGCTCATCAGCCCGCCATCGCGTTGAGGACGGTCCGGCGTGGAGCCGCGCGACGATTTGGGGGACTGGCTGGCCGACGGCGAGCGTCAGGAACAGGGCAGGCGCCGCACCGCGGCCGCCAGAGAGCGGCTTGAGGCCCTTCCGGCGATCCGGACGTTCCTCAGCGCGGTGGCCGGATGCTGCGATGGCGATGCCGTGCGTATCGGAAGCGCGATCGAAGCGCTGTTCGCCGATACGCACTGGGTGAACACCCTCGTCCGGGACTGGATCGGCGAGGCCCGCCGCGATTGGTTCTTCACGCCGCCCGTTCGCCAGGCGACGGGACCGTTTCACCGGAGCGCACTGCTGCTTGAACGGCCGCAGGCGACGGTGGCATTGTGTGCGATCGATCCTGATGCTCTGCGCGCCCGGAAGCGCGATGCGGGCGGCACGGGGTCGGTCTTCTTTCCGGGAAACCGCGCCTATCTCAAATTCATCGAAACGGGCGGACTGACCATGTCGTTCTGGGCCGCTCCGGAGCTGGACGAAAGAACGATCGATCCGGCGGACGGCCGATGCCGGCGGACGGATTGCAGGCGCGTCGATCCGGGCGAGCTGGTCGCGGTCGACATGGCGCGGCAAAGCTATGTGTTCGAACGCGCCGACCGGCCGGTGCTGTTCCTTCATGGAGACGTGCGGGTTGGCGGTGCGGCGCTGGCCGGTGAATTTGATGCGGTGTCGGGCGCGCTCAAGGGTCTCAGCAGCGGTTCGCAGACCTGGTCGCGAACCCAGATGATGCTGAGCTTCCTCAGGCTCGCCGGCTGCCGCGAGCCCGGCCCTTCGTTCGATCGGATCGTCGCGGACGCGCCCTTCTTCGTGCGCTGGCACGCGATGCGTGAATGGCTGGCGCTAGACTCGGCCGCCGCATGGCCCCGATTGTCCGAGATGGCGCGCCACGATCCGCATCCCGAAGTCCAGGCCGCTGCACGGCAGGTTGTAACGCAGCTTGGCGCCCGCATGTCGGGCTTGGCCGCATGCCGCTAGAACTCGACTGCCCGCAGACCGACGCGATCGATCTCGATACGCTGGTCGACGCGGTCGAAACCGTGCCCTGGGATGTTCGGGACGAGGACTCCTTCGCGGCTTTCGGCCCGCATCTGAAGCGGCTCGCCAACGATCCGAAATTTCTCGCCGATATCGTGCGGGGCGAGCTCGAGACCCGCTGCGCCGAGCAGGCGCGGCACAATCGCTATGGCGTCCAGGTGGTGATGCTCCACCGGGGCGAGGATTTTTTCGTGCGGGCCAATTTCTGGCCCTCGCGCGATGACAGCCTCATGCGGTCGAGCGGCGAGCGCGCGTTTTTCTACGACGTGCCGCACGATCACAATTTCAGCTTCCTGACCGTCGGTTATGCGGGCCCCGGCTATCGCAGCGATTACTACGAATATGACTATGATTCGGTGGCCGGCTATCCGGGCGAGACAGCCGGACTTCGTCTTGTCCAGCGATCGCGGCTGACCCCGGGGCGGGTGCTGCTCTACCGCGCGCACCGCGACATCCATTGCCAGCTGCCGCCCGAAGCCATGTCCGTCTCCCTCAACATCATCGGCACGTCGCCCCGGTCGGACTGGTCCGACCAATACCGGTTCGATCCCGCCGAAAACCGGGTCGCCGGACTTCTGACGACGATGCCGAGCGCGATGTTGATGCGGCTTACACTCGGTATCGGTGGGGCCGAGGGCCGCGCGCTGGTCCACGATTTCGCGCGCCGGCACCCGAGCGATCATGTCCGCTTCGATGCGCTTGCCGCGACGCTCGAAGGCGTTCGGGATCCGGCGGCGCGACGATCGATACTGGAGCGCGGCGCCGGCGATACCAGCCGCCAGCTTGCCGGGCTCTGCCGCGATCGGCTGGCGCGTCTCGATGCCGCTTTTTCCCCTGAATCGGAGGATTAGAGCCCACGGATTCTTCGAATATGGGGCAAACATGACTGGCTCTTCCGAACGGCCGACGGCAAGTCTGCATCATGGATGTCGCGCGTTTCGAATTCGGCACGGATCGTCTGCGCATCAACCTCCTCCATCGGCGGGTATCCTTTGACGGCAATGCCATCGCCCTGTGTCCGCGCGAGCTGGATTTGCTGACCCATCTGTTCCTGCGCTGTCCATTCACCGTTTCGCGGGCCGAGCTGCTGCGCCATGTCTGCAATCTCTCGATCGATCCGGGCACCAACGTCATCGAAGTCCATCTCTCGCGCCTGCGTGCCAAGCTGCGGGAGGGCGGCGGGACACAGCTGATCGAGACGGTGCGCGGGCAGGGATACCGGCTCGCGATACACGATTAGAGTGGCGCATCGCGCTGTCCGGACATCATTGCCGTTGATCGATCAGTCGCTTAGGGTGCGTCCGTGGGGCGGCACGCCGGTTTTCCCGGCTGCTCGGCGACGGCAGGGCCAACGCCGCTGGCCAGCTATAGTGTGGGGGCACGATGAGGATATCAGGCAGTATCCGCGAAACGGAAAGGCGCCGGGATGGGCGCTGACAGCGTGGGTGCGAGCGGTAACAGGCGGCCGGTCGCCTTTATCAGCCACCACAGCTCCCAGGTCGAAACGGCCCGCCAGCTCAAAAAGGTACTTGCGATCAACGGCGTCGACGGCTGGATGGCGCCGGACGATATCGATCCGGGCCGCCCGTTCGACCAGGCGATCATCGAACAGGTCCGGAGATCCGATCTCATCATCCTGCTCTTCTGCTCGCGATCGGACCAGTCGCGCCATGTGAAGCGTGAGCTGATGATGGCAGAGAATGGCGACAAGCTGATCTTCCCGGTCCGGCTCGAAAATATCGACGCCGAGGGGCTCGCCTATTGGCTGAACGACTATCAGTGGATCGACTGGTTCGACCGGCGCGACGATACGATCCAGCGGATGATCGACACGATCAAGCGGCTCGTTCGGTTCGGCGTCGCCGACGAACAGGCGGCCCCGGCGATAGCGGTCGTGCCGCCGGTGGAAACCGTCGAGCCCCCGGCCCAGCCCGCCGAAGCGGCCGAGGCGGAAGCCGACGAACCTGACTCCGTTGCAAGCGAGCCGCCTCCGGACGAACCGCCGCCGCCGTCTGCTCGGGCCGATGGCGAAGACACCCCTGCCGAGCCAGAGTCCGAAAGCGGACTGCGCGTTGCACCGGTCGGCGCCGGTCGCGGCAGCGGCGAAGCCGGCGATGGCGGGCCGCCGGACCGCAAGCCGCTCGTCTTCGGTGGCGCGGTCGTGTTGGCGCTGGTCCTGATCGCGCTCCTCTATGTCTTTCTCGCCGGCGGCGATGCGGAGGAAGAGGCCGGGCGCGGTATCCTGTCTCCCAGCGTGGATTGCTCCGATACCGGTCTGGCGAGCCATGCGATCATCTGCGGCAGCGAAGCACTGAGCGCGCGCGAAACCGAATTGTCGGACCGCTACGAGGCGGCGCTCGCCGCCGCCGAGGGCCGGGACCGGATCGCCTTGCAACAGGGCTATGCCGCCTATCAGGCCCGCCGGGACGAGTGCCGGACCGCGGCCTGCATCGCGGCGGTGTACGACGCGCGCGAAGGCGAACTGGCCGAATATGACATTCCGGTCGAACAGGGGCCGCCCGTACCGCCGGACGAGGAGGGCCCCGCCCAACCCGAACCGGAAGCGCGGGAGGCCGACAGGCCGGTCGAGACGGCGCCGCCGGCGCGCGCTCCCGTCGAAGAACGGCCGCGCCAAACCACCGAGGAACGCCCGACACAGCCCGAAACGCGGCCCGCGCCGCAGCCCGATCCCCCGCGCCGGGCCGAGACAACGCCGCCGCAGCCGATCGGCAATCCTGCTGGCTGGGTCCGGGCGGCCGACTATCCGGCCAATATCCTGCGCAACGGGGAAGAGGGGACGTCGCGCTATCAGGTGCGCGTCGGCGCCAACGGCATCCCGACGGCCTGTTTCACCATCGGCTCGAGCGGACATTTCCAGCTCGACGCCCGAGCCTGCAATATGGTCATGAGCCGCGCCCGCTTTCAGCCGGCCCGCAACGCGGCGGGCAATCCCGTACCGGGCCTCTATACCGGCAGCCATCGCTGGCGTGCGCCGCGATAGATCGTCGCTAGCCGAACGTTCTCCGCGCTTTCGCCAGCCGTTCGGCCGCGGCATCGAGCACATCGTCCGCCTTGGCGAAGCACAGCCGGACGATGCTCGTCACCGGATCGCTTTCGAAAAAGGCCGAGACCGGGATCACGGCGACGCCCGCGTCCGCGACGAGCCGCATCGCGAAATCCCGGTCGTCGATCCCGATCCCCGATGCGGGAAGGTCGACCGAGAGGAAATAGGTCGCCGCGCTCGGCAGGACTGCGAAACCGCTATCGCCGAGCGCCGTCGCCAGCCGGTCGCGCGAACGCTGATAGCCGGCGCGCATGGCGGTGAAATAGTCGTGATCCTTGCCGAGGCCATAGGCGACCGCCGTCTGGAGATTGGGTGCGGTAGTGAAGGTCAGGAACTGGTGCGCCTTGGCGATGGCGTCGGCGACCGGCGGGGTGGCGATCGCCCAGCCGACCTTCCAGCCGGTCAGCGAGAAGATCTTCCCCGCCGATCCGATCTTGACCGTCCGCTCGCGCATGCCGGGCATCGTCATCAGCGACCGGTGGGCCGCATCGTCGAACACCAGATGTTCCCAGACCTCGTCGCAGATCGCGATCAGATCGTGCGCCACGCAGATATCGGCGAGCAGCGTGAGCTCGTCGCCATCGAGCATCGTCGCCGTCGGATTGTGCGGGCTGTTGAGGACGATCGCCCGCGTCCGGTCGGTAATGACGGTCTCCACCATTTCGGCTGTGATCGTCCAGCCGGGCGGCCGGGTCGTCACGAAGCGCGGGATACCGCCCGCCTGCCGGACCAGCGGGGCATAGGCGTCATAGGCGGGCTGGACGATAATCACCTCGTCGCCGGCGGTCACCAGGGCGAGGATCGACGCCGCTAGCGCTTCGGTCGCGCCGGAGGTGACGACGACCTCGCGCTCGCTGTCGACGGCGAGCTGCTGGTGCGCGGCATAGTGATCGGCGATCGCCCCGCGCAGTTCGGGCAGGCCGCGCATCGGCGGATATTGATTGTTGCCGGACATGACCGCGTCGGCCGCGGCCCGGCGGACATCCTCCGGCCCCCCGGCATCGGGAAACCCCTGGCCGAGATTGATCGCGCCGGTCTCCCGCGCGCGCATCGACATCTCCTCGAAGATCGTCGTCGGCAGATCGGCGAAAACCGGGTTCATGCGGGCGGCGTGCCGCCGGCCGGCCGTTTGGGCTCTTTCTTCAGCACCTGTTCGATATAGAGCCGCTGGACGAGCACGAAGCCGACGACGGTGAGCGGCGCGGCCAGCAGGACGCCGAGCAGGCCGAACAATATGCCTGCCGCGACGACGGCGAAGAGCAGCACGGCCGGCAACAGGTCGACCGAGCGTTTCTGGATGATCGGCTGGAGGATATTGCCCTGGATCTGCTGGATCAGGACGTAGACGCCGAGCGTCCATAGTGCCATCGTCGGGCTCACGCTGAACGCGACGAGCACCGCCGGAATGCCTGCGATCACGGGGCCGATGAACGGAATGAAGTCGAGCAGGCCGGCGATGATCGCGAGCGCCGCGGCGGACGGCACGCCGATGATCGACAGCGCGATATAGATGAGGACGGCGACGATGATCGAGGAGAGGATCTGCGCACGCAGCCACAGGCCGAGCGCGCGGCCGATATCGTCGAAAGTCTCGCGTGCGAGCTCCTCCCGGTTCTTGGGCACGATCCGTACGAGCCCCTGCCGGTAGATTTCCGGTTGTGCGGCGAAAAAGACGGCGCCGGCGAGGACGAGAATGATATTGGTCAGCGCCCCGCCGGCCGACATCAGGGCGAAGCTGCCCGCCTGCGTCGTCAGGCCGGAAAGCTGGGCGCCGATGTCGCGGCTGGCCTGGCGCACGTCATAGTCGATGCCCCAGCTGTCGAATGCGTTCTGGGTCGCCTCGATCGCCTCGGGAATGCGGGCGACGAGGGCGGTGAACTGGGTGACGATCAACCCGCCGAAGATCCAGCTGACCGAACCGAGGATCGCGAACAAGGCGATCACGGCGAAGGTGACCGAAACGCCCTGGGGCAGCCCGAAACGGATGAATATCCGCGCGATGGCGCGCAGGATCACCGCGACGACGACCGCGGCGAAGATCAGCAGCAACAGCCGGCTGAGCGAGTAGATGACCGCTGCAAGAACGACGATCGCCAGCACCGCGAAGCTGCGCCGTACAAAGCTGTTGTGCGATGCCTGATCGTTCATTCCGAACCCCCTTTGTCTTCAGCGCCGCGTTATCGGCGCGATTTGGCGGGCGGGCAAGATCATGCGTCTCCGGCGCGGTCCGCGAGCGCCCTGAGGTCGTCCGGCGTGTTGATATTGGGCGGCGGTTCGGGGAGCGCGACCGGAGCCGCGCCGATATGCTCGACCCAGGCCATCATCGCCCGGCGGGGTTGGTCCGCGAGCCATGCATCGAGCCGCGGCGCGAGAGCGACCGGCCACAGTCCGATCACAGGCTGGCTTTCCGCATAGGCGGGTCCGGGGGAGAGGCGGTCGGCGAGGTCGGCCGGAATCCGCGCATTGTCGCAGGCGATGCTCAGCACGGCGTCGAACCCGTTCTCCATGGCATGCGCGAGCGCCGCGTTGAGCCCGCCGAGCGGTCCCTCGTCCGCCGTCGGCCGGTCGGCGAGCGAGGTGACGCCGTTGCGCCGGCGCCCGCACAGCACCACCGTGTCGCATTGCTCCCGCATTTGCGACAGCGCATGATCGACAAGCGCTTTACCGCGCCACACAGTCTCGGCCTTGTCGGCGCCGAACCGCGACGATCGCCCGCCCGCCAGCACGGCGCCGAGCAGCTTCATGCCAGCCTTTCGGCATGCCAGTGCAGATGCGCGTCGATGAAGGTGGAGATGAAATAATAGCTGTGATCGTAGCCAGGCCGCATGGTGAGCGTCAGCGCGATATCGGTATCCCGGCAGGCCTGTTCGAGCAGTTCCGGTTTCAGCTGTTCTTCGAGAAACTGGTCGGCATCGCCCTGGTCGACAAGGATTTCCGGCACCCGCGCCCCGTCTTCGACCAGCGCGCAGGCGTCATAGGCGCGC
This sequence comes from Parasphingopyxis algicola, assembly GCF_013378075.1. Lineage (GTDB taxonomy): Bacteria > Pseudomonadota > Alphaproteobacteria > Sphingomonadales > Sphingomonadaceae > Parasphingopyxis > Parasphingopyxis algicola. The sequence continues at coordinate 3,462,263 of NZ_CP051131.1, forward strand.
CAGGCTGCCCGGTCCGGGCCGAGATAACCGCCAAGCGCCTTTTCCCCCCAGGGGCAGTGGAGCGGCGATACGATCGGCGCAAAGGCCGAAACGCTCCGGAAGCGATCGGGATTTCTGAGCGCGATCGTCAGCGCGCCATGGCCGCCCATCGAATGGCCGGTGATCGCCTGGCGCGTCATGTCGGCCATCGGGAATTGCGCGGCGATCAGCGACGGCAGCTCGGTCTCGATATAGCTGCGCATCCGGAAATGCTCGGACCAGGGCGCTTCGGTGGCGTCGACATAGAAACCCGCGCCCTGGCCGAAATCATAGGCCTCGTCGTCGGGCACGGCATCGCCGCGCGGCGAGGTGTCGGGCGCGACGAAGATCAGGCCGAGCGCCGCGCAGGTTCGGCGAAACTCGCCCTTTTCGGTGACATTGTCGGCGGTGCAGGTCAGCCCGGACAGATACCAGACGACCGGCAGTTTCGCCCCCGCTGCATGATCGGGAACGAAGACCGAGAAACGCATCTCCGTGCCGGTCTCCGCGCTGTCATGGGTGTAGAAGCCCTGGGTGCCGCCAAAGGCCCTGTTTTCCGAAACGGTTTCCATGCAGGCGCCCTATCATCCTTTGCCGGGCGCGCGAAGGGATCAGCCCGCGAGCAGCGCGCGCATCGCGGCGACCAGCGCCAGCGGCTGGTCGACCATCACATGGTGGCCGCTGTCGGGAATCGCGACGAAGGGAGTGCCGTCCGGCATCGTCTCGTGCAGATGGGCCATCGCCTCATCGTCCATAATCGCCGAGCGGTCGCCATAGATCACGGCAAGCGGGCAGTTGGCGGCGCTCGCCTTGCGCGCGGTCTCGATCCGCCGCGTGTTGCCGAAGCCGTTGGGATCGAAGCACCAGCTCCAGCGCCCCGGTTCGATCTCGACCATCGCATCGCGCGCGATCATGTCGGCGATATAATGATTGTCGCAGCTTTGCGGCGGCAGGAAGCGGAACCGCGCGAGCCCCTCTTCGATACTGCCGAAATAGCGGCGTTCGCGTTGCTGCCGTTCGTGATTGTCGGGCGAGTGGCGCATCTGGAGCGAGGAATCGATGATGAAGGCCCGGCCGACCCAGGCGTCGGGATCGGCCGCCGCCGTCGCCGTGGGCGCGCCGCCGAAGCTGTGACCGGCAACGATCGGCTTGCCCGTAGCGAAGAGGCTGGCCGCCTCGGCCACGGCTTTCATGTCGTCGGCATGTTCGAGGATCGCATAGGATTCGCGCCATGCCGATCCGCCCATGCCGGCCATCGACATCGCGACGACCCGATACTCGTCCGCAAAAAAGGGGGCGATATGCGCCCACCACAGGCCATGGGCGCCGCCGCCATGCAAAAGGAACAGACCCGGCCGGCCTTCCTGCCCCCAGGTGAAATATTCGATATCGCCGGCATCGCGCGGGAGCATGTGCCGTTCGGGCGCACGTTTCAGCGCCTCCTCGAACCAGTGCGGCGCCGGCGGTTTCGCGCCTTCATAGGGAGCGAGGATGGCGGCGGGGGCGGTGGAAAGGGTCATGCGACTAACGAGCATGGCCTTACGCTTACGTCAACTGCGAAAACGCGGATCGCTATTCCAGGACCGGATCGGACGGTTGGTTGCGGAAAGGAATTTCCCGCGGCGGCATCCGGCCGCCCGATCTCAGATCACTTCCGTATTGTAGGAGTGCCAGGCGAATATCGCAGCCGCGCCGCGATGCGGGCGCCACGGTTCGGCGGCGTCGCGGATATCCTGTTCCGACGGGCGGTCGGCCCAGCCCAGTACCTTGCCGATCTCGATCTGAACCGCGAGGTCGCCGGCCGGCCAGATGTCGGGCCGGCCTTCGGCGAAGAGCAGGTAAATCTCTGCGGACCAGCGGCCGATCCCCTTGATCGCCGTCAGCGCGGCGATGGCGTCTTCGTCGTCGTCGGGCAGCAACCCGAGATCGAGACCGCCGGTGGTGACGAGGTCGGCGAGGCTGCGGGCATAGGCCGTCTTCTGGTGACTGAACCCGGCGCCGCGCAGCGCCTCGTCGCTGGCCGCGAGCAGTTTTGCGGGATTCGCCGGATCGCCCAGCGCATCGGAGAGCTTGCGCCAGATGGCGTCGGCCGATGCGACGCTGACCTGCTGGCCGAGGATCGTGCGCAGCAAAGTCGCATAGCCCCGATCCCGAATGCGCGGCGGCGGATAGCCGATCGCATCGAGCCGTTCGCCGATGGCCGGTTCGATCTCGGCGAGCGCGTCTATCGATTTTCGCAGCTGCGCCGCGCCGATTCCCATTTATACAGCCCTTGATTTCAAATGCGGGCCATCACATAGCCCCGCCGCAGCCATTGTAGAACCTGTCTGAAGGAACCGGTCCATGCCCAAGCTCATCGTCGTCAATCGCGCTGGCGAAGAAACCACCGTCGAAGCGGATAACGGCCTTACCGTGATGGAAGTGATCCGGGACAATGGCTTCGACGAGCTCCTCGCGCTGTGCGGCGGCTGCTGTTCCTGCGCGACCTGCCACGTCCATGTCGATCCGAAATTTGCGGACAAACTGCCCGAGATGGACGAGGACGAGGACGATCTCCTCGAAAGCTCCGATCATCGCGACGAGAATTCGCGGCTGTCCTGCCAGATCCCGTTCGAGGATGAGCTGGACGGCCTCAAGGTCACGATCGCCCAGGAAGATTAGGGCGCAAGATTAGAGCGCAAGACTGAAGCGCAAGATCAGGCGCTTCCTCGGTCGAGCAGCAGCACCGCGGCCGGCCTTTCCTCGCGCTCCTCGGCCGAGGTCCAGGACAGCTCGGTTTCTCCGCTGTCCATTACAGACGCGCCGGTGGCGCTGTTCTCGCTGACGATGTCCGCGCCGGTCACCAGGGTGAAGCGGCCGCCGCCGCGCGATTCCGGCGTCGGCCCTTCGTCGTCATTGTCGCCCGGCGGTCCCATGAGCGCCGGCACTTCGATCCGCACCGTGCCGTCGTCGAGCGGACTTGCCACGAACATCGGCAGCAGCAGCAGGAAGTCCGGCAGGACGGGGAACAGGAAATCCCGGTCGAGGCGTCCGCTCACGGCATAATCGACCATGAACACGCCTTCGCCCTGATACTCGACCGAATTCCAGCCCCGGCGTTCCTCGAGCCGCGCCGCGAACGCCCGGAGCGAGTCCTCGTCGCGCGGATCGATGCCGCCCATCAGCGTCTGGTTCAGTTCGCGCATCGCGCTGTCCATCGACCGGCCGAAATCGTCCTGTCCTGCTTCGTCGCGCTCCTTGCCTGCGCTCTCGTCCTCGTCGTCATCGTCGGTCGGAACGATGATCGCTTCGCCCTGATAGCTGAAGGTGAAGGCGCCCGAAGGGTCGACCGTCATGCGCGCGTCGAACGCGCCCGGAGCGAGGAGGCACCCGGTGAGAAACAGCGGGGCGACGAGGAGGAAAAGACGGGCGAAGACCATTATCGGCTCTCCTGGCTGTTTTGCGCGGCATATAATGCGATCGCCGCGGCATTCGACACATTGAGGCTTTCGATCCGGTCGCTGATCGGCAGGCGAGCGAGGGCGTCGCAATGGCTCGCCACATTGGGCCGCAGCCCCGCGCCTTCCGCGCCCAGTATCAGGGCGATGCGCTTGCCGCCCAGCGCGTCCGCGAGATCCATGTCCGCTTCGCCCGCGAGCCCGATCCGCCAGAAGCCGGCCTCGGCGATCTGGTCGAGCGCGCGCGCCAGATTGACGACCCGGCACCAGGGCAGGATTTCGAGCGCGCCCGACGCCGCCTTGGCCAGCGCGCCGGATTCAGGGGGCGCATGCCGGTCCTGCGTCACCAGGCCGAGCGCATCGAAGGCGAGGGCGGAGCGCATGATCGCGCCGGCATTGTGCGGGTCGGTCACCTGGTCGAGAATGACGAGCGGCCGCCCGTCCCCGGCGCCCGCGAGCAGGTCTTCGATCGCGATATCCGCGAGCGGCTCGACCTCGATCACCAGCCCCTGATGCGGGGCGTCCTGCGGCACGAGCCGGCCGAGATCGGCGACCCCTGCCATTTCGACCTGGAGATCCGGCGGTACGTCGATGCCGGCAATGGCGTCATGCGTCGCCCATAATTTGCGGATCGTGCGCGCCGGATTTTCGAGCGCGGCGAGGACCGCATGCTGTCCCCAGAAGCGCGGTGCGCGGCTCTCGCGCTGTTTTGCCTTGCGTCGTTTCGCCATGGCTGCGTGCTTTCTATCAACCGGCGTTGACAGGCAAGCGGTGTTTCGCCATTGAGCCGCCCTTCGCCGCGCTTTGCTTGCATCGCAATCAGGCGCCGCGACCCCGATGGACGGGTGGCCGAGTGGTTAAAGGCAGCAGACTGTAAATCTGCCCGCGCAAGCGTACGCTGGTTCGAATCCAGCCCCGTCCACCACCTCCCCCAATTCGCTTGTTTGACGTGGCGCGTGCAATTGCCCACCTTACGTGTCCGTCAAGGGAGAGAATGGATGAAGGTATCGGCGAACGGGCTCGAGATAGAGATCGAGGATCACGGCAATCCGGACGATCCGCCCCTGCTGCTCATCATGGGATTTTCGGGCCAGCTCTCGCTCTGGCCCGACGCGTTCGTCGAAGAACTTGTGGAGCGCGGCTTCCGGGTGATCCGGTACGACAATCGGGACATCGGTCTCTCGCAGAAATTCGACGGCGTCAAAGCACCGCATCCGATCTGGCAGATGCTCGTCAAGCGGATCCTCAAAAACCGCCGGATGGCGCCCTATACGCTGGAAGACATGGCCGCCGACGCGGTCGGCGTGCTCGATGCGCTGAATATCGAAAAGGCGCATGTCCTCGGCGTGTCGATGGGCGGCATGATCTCGCAGATCGTCGCGGCCGATTATCCCGAGCGCGTCCTGTCGCTGATGCCCGTGATGACCTCGACCAACGCGCCCGGCCTGCCGGGACCCGACAAAGAGGTTCGCAAGATCCTGTTCCAGGCCGCGCGCAACCGGCCGGAAACCGAGGAGGAGGCGGTCGCCGCCGGCATGCGTTTCTTCACCGCGATCGGTTCTCCCGGCGGCGACGAGCGGCGCGCGGAGATCGAGGAACTCATCCGCAAGAATGTCGCGCGCAGCTTCTATCCCGAAGGCGCGTCGCGCCAGATGGCGGCGATCATCGATACCGGCAATCTGCGTCCCTGGGCGAGCCGCGTCCGCGCCGACACGATGGTCGTGCACGGCGTGGCGGACCCGCTGATCCTGCATCCCTGCGGCGCGGACGTCGCCGACCATATCGAAGGCGCGCGGTTCGAACTGATCGAGGGCATGGGGCACGACCTGCCGGAAGCCCTGCACGGCCGGCTGGCCGATCTCGTAGCGGGACATAGTCTGGGGCGATAGGGGCGGGGCGGAGCCGGTCCGTCAGCCGGCCCGATAGGCGCGCAGAAAGACATCGACACCATGCTTGACATGCCGCCGGATATGGGCCGGCTCGGGCGTCGTCGCGACGCCGAACCGGATCTCCATCTCGTTGAAGCCCTTCCATAGCGACAGCAGGTCTTCGGCGGCCTGCTGCGCATTGGCCAGATGGATGTCGCCGCGTTTGTGCGCGGCCTTCAATATCGCAGTCAGCTCGCTGCGCATCGTTCCCGGGCCGGCATCGAAGAAGCGTTTCGTCGCGTCCGGGTGCCGCTCCCTCTCGATGGCGAGCATCGAATCGAAATAGAAATGGCTCTCGTCGAGCAGGAAGCTCAGCAGCGTGAAGCCGAAATTGACGAGCTGCGCCTCCAAGGTCGGCGCATCGCGATTGGCCTCGCTGATCGTCTCGGTCATGTGCCGCGCCTGGCGGCGGACCAGCGCTTCGAGCAGGCCCGGCTTGTCGCCAAAGCGTTTGTAGATCGTCACCTTGGAAACGCCCGCATGTTCGGCGATCCGCTCGATCGAGGCGGCCGAATAGCCTTCGCCGAAAAAGGTCGCCCGCGCCGCATCGAGAATCGCCTCGGTCTTGCGTTCGTCGGTTGGCCTGCCGACGCGATGCGGGGCCGCTATATCGGTGTCATTCTGGACCATTATTCCCGGTCTCGCACGAGTCGCGACCCTTCGCCACCCTCATTCCAGTTGCACTATAATACTAAACGTTGACGTTCACAAATAACGCCGTCATAGATTCGAGCGACGGGTTGCGAGCGATTCGCAGTCTTTCACCGAGGCAGCACGGCAAGGGACGCTCATGGGCTGGATCGCTTTGAGAATGCTGACGGGAGACCGGGTCAAATTCATCGGCCTGCTCTTCGGCGTCGCCTTTTCGACCCTGCTGATCAGCCAGCAGCTGACGATCTTCGTCAACCTGATCATGCGCGGTGCCGTGGCCGTCGAAGAGGTTTCGACGGCCGATGTCTGGGTGATGGACCCTTCGAGCCGGACGGTGGACGTGTTTGCCCCCATGCCGTCCACCGCGCTCGAGCTGGTGCGGGGTGTCGACGGCGTGGCCTATGCGTCGCCGATGCTCCGTTCCAGCGCCGTCGTCCGCACGCCCGACGGCGATCTGGAGGGGGTCAACATCGTCGGCGTCGACGATTCCACGCTGATCGGACTGCCGCGCAATATGGCCGAGGGCGACCGGCGGGCGCTGGCCGAACCGGATTCGGTGTTCATCGACGATACCGGGTCGCGCAAACTTTTCGATCCGGACGACCAGATCGTCGGCACCCGGCTCGAACTCAACGACCAGCGCGCGGTCATCCGCGGGATCGCCGACGCGGTGCCGACCTTCACCTCGCAGGTCATCCTCTACACGCGATACTCCAACGCGCTGCGCTATGCGCCGGGCACGCGCAACCGGCTGTCCTTCGTCCTCGTCCGCTCCGACGACGATCATACGCCGGAAGAGCTGGTCGCCGCGATCGAGAGCGAGACCGGGCTCAAGGCCCGCACGGCGGAGGATTTCGCCAGCGACGGCCTGTGGTTCATCATCGAGAATACCGGCATCCCGGTGAATTTCGGGATCACGGTGGTGCTGGGCTTCATCGTCGGGGTGGCTATCGTCGGGCTGACCTTCAGCCTGTTCATCCGCGATAACATCAAACAATTCGGCGCGCTGAAAGCGATCGGCGTCACCAATAGGAAGATCCGTGGCATGGTGGCGCTGCAAGCCGGGTTTGTCGGGCTGGTCGGCTATGGCATCGGGATTTTCGTCGCCGAGATATTCTTCGTGTCTACCTCCGGCATCGATACGTTCAAGGGCTTCTACATGCCCTGGCAGATCCCGCTGATGACCGCGATCGTGACGCTCGTGATGATCATGCTCACCGGCTTTCTCGCGCTGCGCAACGTGCTCAAGACCGAGCCGGCGGAGGTTTTCCGATGAGCATCGGGATCGCGGTCGAGAATATCGTCAAGGAATTCCCGATCGGCAGCAGCGATACGATCCGCGTCCTGCACGGCATCGATCTGGAGATCAAAACCGGCGAGCTCACCTATCTGATCGGCGAGTCTGGCTCGGGGAAGACGACGCTGATCTCGATCGTCGCGGGAATCCTCTATCCGACCCAAGGCAGCGTGAGCGTCTTCGGAACCGATATCTACGATCTCACCGATACCGAGCTGGTGAACTTCCGGCTCGCCAATATCGGCTTCATCTTCCAGCAATATAATCTGCTGCCGACCCTGACCGCGGCGGAGAATGCGGCGGTGCCGCTGTTCGCGAGCGGCACGGCGCGGGACGAGGGTGTCGATCGCGGTTACGAGATTCTCGACGCGCTCAACATCCGCGACCAGGCCGAAAAACTCCCGCGCCAGCTTTCGGGTGGCCAGCAGCAGCGCGTCGCGATCGCCCGCGCGCTGATCCACGAGCCGCGCCTCGTCGTCTGCGACGAGCCGACCGCCGCGCTCGACGCCGGCTCGGGCCGCCGGGTCATGGACCTGCTGCGCGAGGTTGCGCTGGCGCCCGACCGCGCGGTGATCATCGTTACCCATGACAATCGCGTCTTCGATCTTGCCGACCGCATCATCGAGATCGAGGACGGCCGCATCACCCATGACGGGAAGGAGCTGCCCGATGGCCATTAGTCTTTCGCACCAGACCGGAGCGCCGGCATCATGAGAAATCTCAGCTTCTCCCGCCAGATACTGCCCATCCTCGCGATTGTAGGGATCGTCGTCGCCGCGATCCTGATTATCGCCAATCTTCCCGACCGGACGATGACCGAACCGATGATCGAGCCGCCCCGCTCGCCCGGCGCGCAGAGCGAGACCGGATCGGTCGCCGGCACCGGCGTCGTCGAGCCTTCGAGCGAGGAGATCGAGATCGGCAGTCATGTCTCGGGCGTGGTCGACCGCGTTTATGTCGCGGCCGGCGATCTCGTGACCCAGGGCCAGCCGCTGTTCCGCATCGATACGCGCGATATCGCCGCCCAGGTCAACGAGGCGCGCGCCCGCGTCGCGCGGCTGCGGCAGAGCATCGCCTCGGCCCAGACCTCGCTGCGCGTCGCGGACGAACAGCTGGCTCTCTATGCCGGGGTCGAGGATCAGCGGGCGATATCGGAGCAGGAAGTGATCGAGCGGCGCGGCGTGCGCGATACGGCGCGCGCCCAGCTCGCCGTGACGCGCGCCCAGTATCAGGAAGCCCAGGCCGCGCTCGCCAGCGCGCGAACCCAGCTCGAACGCCATACGGTGCGCGCGCCGCAGACCGCCACCGTGCTGCAGCTCAACGTCCGGACCGGCGAGTTCGCCAATGCGGGCCCGGGGATGGGCGGCAACAGCGAGCCCCTGATCGTGATGGGCGTCACCGAGCCGCTCTATGTGCGCGTCAGCATCGACGAGAACGAGATCGAGCGGCTCGATATCGGCGCGCCCGCCATCGTCTCCGCGCGCGGCGATGCGGCGCGGCAGGTCGAGGCGCGCTATGTCCGCACCGAACCGCTCGTCGTGCCGAAGACCTCGCTGACCAATGCCGCGACCGAACTGGTCGACGTCCGCGTGCTCGAAATGCTCTACGCGCTGCCCGGCGAGGGGCATTCGATGTTCGTCGGCCAGCAGGTCGACGCCTTCGTGCCCGCGCAAGGGGATGAGGAAGAATGATGAGATTTTGGCGATCCATCAATGAGCCCTCCCCCTTGATGGGGGAGGGTTGGGTGGGGGTGAGTTCTCGGCAAGCGATATCGCAAGCGGAAAACTCACCCCACCCCCGACCCCTCCCCATCGAGGGGAGGCGCATTGTATCCCGCCATGCAAGATTGGCTGTCGTCGCAGCCTTGACGATCCCGCTGGCCGCCTGCGCGACCTATCAGGGCGCCCGCGCGCCGTCCGAGGTCGAGATTCCGGATCGTTTCGCGCTCGTCGCCGGCGCGGTCGATGCGGAGCTGCCGACCGAAACCCTGCTGCCGTTCGAGGACGCCGCCTATGGCGCGCTGCTGAACGATGCGTTGACCGGCGCGCCGGATCTGCAGGCGGCGCTGGCGCGGATCGACGCCGCCCGTGCCGGCGCGCGCGGGGCCGGAGCGGCGCGGCTGCCCAATGCGACGGCTGGCGGTTCGGTAACCCGCGAGCGGACCAGCGCGGCGACCTTCGGCGGGCTCCCCGCCAATATCCCCTTCGATACGGACCGGACGATCTACAGCGCGTCGGTCGACGCGAGCTGGGATCTCGACATTTTCGGCCGGCTGCGGGCGTCGGAACGCGCGGCGCTGGCCCGGCTCGATGCCGCCCGCGCCGATGCCGCGGCCGTCCGCATCGCGCTTGCCGCCGATATCGCGCGGGCTGTCATCGCCTATCGCGCGGCCGAGGCGCGGCTGGCGGTCATCGAAGGCGACCTGGCCGAAGCGCGGGATCTTGTCCGCCTGACCGATGTCCGGTCGCGGGCGGGGATCGCGCCCGGGTTCGATCTGGTGCGCGCCCGGTCGCTCGAGGCCGACGCCCTGGCGCGGCGGGGCCCGGTCGAGACGGACCGCGTATCGGCGCTGGCGACCCTGGCGACCTTGACCGCGCAACCCGTGCCGGCGGTTCTGGAAGCGCTCGACGCCGCGCCGGACGATCGGACCGCGCTGGCGGTCGAGATCGGGCTTCCGGGTCTCGCCGTGCCCTCTATCCTGCTGCGGCAGCGCCCGGACGTCGTCGCCGCGGAAAACCGGCTCGCGGCCGCCGATGCCGAGATCGCCGCCGCCGCGGCCGCCCAGTTTCCGAGCTTTTCGATCAGCGGCGTTCTCGGGCTGATATCGCTCGCCTTTGGCGACCTGTTCACCGACGACGCGGTTGTCGCCTCGCTGGGCGCGTCGGTATCGGGCCCGCTGCTCGATTTCGGGCGGACGGCGGCCGAGATCGACCAGCGCGAGGCCGAAGCGGCCGAGGCGTTCGCCGATTATCGCCGCCAGGTCTTCGTCGCGCTCGGCGATGTCGAGCGCTCGCTCGGCTCGATCGCGGCGGCGGACGACCGCGCCGAGGCGCTGGGACGCCAGCTCGTGTTCGACAACGACAATGTCGGCCTGGCCGCGATCCGCTACCGCCGGGGCCTTGCCGATTTCCTGACCGTGATCGACGCCCAGCGCGCCGCCAATACGACACGCAGCGCCGAAATCCTCGCCCGCGCCGACCGGGCGCTGCAGCGGGTCGCCCTGTTCCGGGCGATCGGCGATGCGGAGGCGTTGCCTGATCGTGTATTTGGGCCCGATATTGCATATGGCGCGCCAAGCGACTAACTCCCGCGTCGCGCCTGGCGAGCGGGTATAGCTCAATGGTAGAGCACTAGCCTTCCAAGCTTGTGATGCGGGTTCGATTCCCGCTACCCGCTCCAAGCCTTTCCCAGAAAACCGCCAATGTCGATGGCATACCAAATTGCGATTTGGCACACTTTAGAGACAAATCGAATGGCACGGTGTGCCAACTATCGAGCTGAGTGATCTATTCTGGCGCCGATTCAACTTGTGTGGAATTCGGTGATTCTGACCGCATTTCGTAAACCGGCGGAGGTGATGCCGGGGATTGGCCGTCGACGGTAGTCTCTGCCGCAGGATTGAGTGGTGCTTCTGTCTCAAGATTCGCTTCGGTAATCTCTTGGTGCGGTGAAGCGGCATCGGCCGGGGTTTTGGCAGCGGAGATCAGCGTAAGACTGCTCCCGATCGCAAACATTATGGCGGACAGGTAGATCCAAACGTCATTGCTGCGGCTCTTTTTGGGAGTAAGGAGGTCGTTGGCAGCAGTTTCCAGTTCACTCAAGATTTGTTTTTCGATTGTCGACGACAGGTCTTTTAGGCCCCGATCCGACAATTGCTCTTGCAGGCGTCCGCGGATTTCGAGTGACAGCATTCGAGTATACCAATCCTCGTCATCAGCAAACCGGAGAGCTGCTAGCCTTCCTGCAGTCAACGCAAACAGTATCCCAAGGATAAAGGATGTAGCCGCGGCGAAAGCCCATTGGCTTGATACTTCAAGCCCGGCGAGGATTGCCGCTGCGCCTCCGTTTACCGCTAGAAGCGAAGCCATGATCCAATGATCGAATACTCGCCGGTGCTGTGCTGCTTCGGACTTGCTTGCCCGAGTTTCAGAGGATGAATCTTCGTCTGCCAATTCCGGTCTCGAATGATCTACGTTCCGCTTCGGTGATGATGGGATATACTAGCAGTAGTTTTTGGCACGATTCCAACTGAGAGGGAATTCGATAGTCTGAGCGTTCGACTGTTCTCTAAACTCAACAATTGTGTTGATGGAACTAGGTGTGCCGTTCCACGCCAATTTGGCACACCGCGCCAGCGTGTAAGCCGCAGAAAACTGGGATCGGTCTATACCTACCCGCTCCAGGCCTTTTTCGAAATTTCCTGCTGTAACCCGCCGATCCCGATACGATCCGCTTGGGGCTGAATGCCAGTTCGCGTGCCGGACGCTCGAAGGCCGCCCGGCAGGCATTGTCGCAGCGATCGACGAGGTGGGCGATGTTCGTAGGCACCGAATGGATATCCGACGTGCAGCCGCGCTGCGGTCGGCCCGGTAGAAACGGTCTATGGTGTCATCCCGCAATCGATAGAAAGAGCCGACTGGCGATGTCCGTCACGGGTGAAAATGGCGGATATTCATCGCATTACGGCTTGCCAACGCAACCGAAAAACTCGACACAAAACAAGACGATTCGTTTTTCCTTCTCCTGTTGCGTCGGCCTTTTTTGATGGCTGAGACAGGAAAAGCGCTTGTTTCCGGAGACCTTCCGGCGCGCCGAATGAAGGGGAACTGATGTTGAGGATCGTCCTTGTCTGCCTGGCTTTTCTGGCCGGGTGCAGCGGATCGGAACAGGCCCAGCAGACCGCGCCGCAGGTCACCGTACAAACGCCGGAAATTCGCTCGATCGTCGACTGGGATGAATATACGGGCCAGTTCGAGGCCGTGGAATCGGTCGAAGTCCGCGCGCGCGTCTCGGGCTATCTGCAGCGCATCTATTTCCGCGAGGGTTCCATCGTCCGGCGCGGCGCGCTGCTCGTGCGGATCGATCCGCGGCCGTTCGAAGCGGCGCTCGCCGAAGCGCGCGCCGCGCTCGAAGGAGCGCTGACCCGGCGCGATCTCGCGGTTGCGGATTTGGGGCGGGCCGAGTTGCTGCTCAGCGAACAGGCGATCAGCCAGGAAGAATATGATGCGCGCGTCCAGGCGCGGCGCGAAACCCAGACGGGTGTTGCGGCGGCGCGCGCGGCCGTCCGCCAGGCGCAGCTCGAGCTCGGTTTCACGCAGGTCCGTGCGCCGGTCACGGGCCGGGTCGGCGCCCGCGAGATTACGGTGGGCAATCTGGTGTCGGGCGGCGGGCCGACCTCGACCCTGCTGACGACGATCTACTCGGTCGACCCGATCTACTTCACCTTCACGGCGAACGAAGCGGCCTATCTCAACTATTACCGCCAGAACAGGGAAGGATCGCGTCCCTCTTCGCGCGACGTCGCCAACCCGGTCCGGCTGCGGCTGCAGGACGAAGAGGCCTTCGTGCATGAGGGGCGGATGACATTTGTCGACAATCGCGTCGACCCCGATACCGGCACGGTGGAAGGCCGGGCGATCTTCGAGAATGACGACGGCCTGTTCATTCCGGGCATGTTCGGGCGGCTGCAATTGCTTGGATCGAGCGAATATGAAGCGCTGCTCGTTCCGGACGCGGCGATCCTGTCCGACCAGTCGAACAAGATCGTCATGACCGTCAACGAGGAGAATATCGTCGAGCCCCGTCAGGTCGAACTGGGATCGCTGCAGGAGGGCAACATGCGGGTGATCCGCACCGGGCTGGAGCGGTCCGACAGGGTGGTCGTCGGCGGACTGATGCGCGCACGGCCGGGCAATCCCGTAACGCCGGTGGCAGCCGAAGAGCCGGCCGCCGGCGAAGCGGCCGGGCGGAGCCGGAACGCGTCCGACGATCCGGCCGACGCCTCGTGAAATTCCCGCATTTTTTCATTGAACGCCCGATCTTTGCCGCCGTTCTGTCGATCCTGATCGTGCTCGTCGGCGCGATCAGCTATATCAATCTGCCGGTTGCCCAATATCCCGAAATCGCGCCGCCGACGATCACCATCAGCGCGACCTATCCCGGCGCCGGCGCCGAGGTCGTGGCCGACACGGTCGCGACGCCGATCGAGCAGGAGCTGAACGGCGTCGAGAACATGCTCTACATGTCGAGCCAGGCGACCGATGACGGCCGGCTGACGATCACCGCGACCTTCGCGCTCGGCACCGATCTCGACGAGGCCCAGGTGCTCGTCCAGAACAGGGTCAGCATCGCCGAACCCCGTTTGCCCGAGGAAGTGCGCCGTCTTGGCGTTATCACGCAGAAAAGCTCCCCCGATCTTCTCACCGTCATCCATCTCTATTCGCCGGACAACAGCCGGGACCAGCTTTACATCTCCAACTATGCGCTGCTGCAGATCCGCGACACGCTGGCGCGGCTCGACGGCGTCGGATCGATCACCATCTTCGGCGCGCGCGAATATTCGATGCGGATCTGGCTGGATCCGGATCGCATGGCCGGGCTGCGGCTTACCGCCAACGACGTGGTCGCCGCGCTCCGCGCCGAAAATGTCCAGGTCGCGTCGGGCATATTGGGGCAGCCCCCGGTCGTTACCGAGGCGGCGAACCAGATCGCCGTACGCACCATGGGCCGGCTTCAGGAACCCGGCGATTTCGAAAATATCGTCGTCAAGACCGATCCCGACGGCAGTATCACCCGGGTCCGCGATATCGCCCGGGTCGAGCTCGGTGCGCAGGATTATTCGACCAATGCCTATCTCGACGACAATCCCGCGGTGGCGATCGCGATCTTCCAGCGCCCGGGTTCGAACGCGCTCGATACGGCCGCCGGCATCGAGCACACGATCGAGGAGCTGGGCGAGGATTTTCCGGAAGGGCTCGCCTACCAGATCATCTACAACCCGACCGAGTTCATCGCGGAGTCGGTGAACGAGGTCTATGTGACGATCTTCGAGGCCGTGATCCTCGTGACGATCGTCGTCTTCATATTCCTCCAGAGCTGGCGCGCGGCGATCATCCCGATCGTGGCGATCCCGGTTTCGCTGATCGGCACGTTCGCGGTGATGGGTGCGTTCGGTTTCTCGCTCAACAATCTGACGCTGTTCGGGCTGGTGCTGGCGATCGGCATCGTCGTCGACGATGCGATTGTCGTCGTGGAGAATGTCGAGCGCGAGTTGCGCGACGGCAAGAGCCCGAAAGAGGCGGCGCATACGACGATGGACGAGGTGGGCGGCGCGCTGATCGCGATCGCGCTCGTCCTCTCGGCCGTCTTCATTCCCACCGCGTTCATCAGCGGCATTTCGGGGCAGTTCTACCAGCAGTTCGCGCTGACCATCGCGACGGCGACGATCATCTCGGCCTTCAATTCGCTCACGCTCTCGCCGGCGCTGGCGGCGATCCTCCTCGAACCGGAGCCCGAAACGCCGCCCGAACCGCGCAATCGGTTCGCGGCGCGGCTTAACCGGTTCTTCGCCTGGTTCAACCGCAGCTTCGACAGGGTCAGCGATCGCTATGGCAGCATCACCGCCAAGCTGATCCGCATGACCGGCGCGGTGCTGATCGTCTATGTGCTGCTGATCGCCGCCACGGGTTGGCGGTTCACCGCCACGCCGACCGGCTTCATCCCCGAACAGGATCAGGGCTATCTGATCGTGGCGATCCAGTTGCCGCCCGGCAGCTCGCTGTCGCGCACCGATGCGGTGCTCCAGGAAGCGACGGACATCATCCTCGACACGCCGGGCTTCGCCAATACGGCAGGCTTTGCCGGTTTCAACGGCGCCACCTTCACCAACGCGCCGAATGCCGCGGCGATCTTTTCGGTCATGGAGGAATTCAGCGAACGGGATGGCGCGCCGGTGCTGCTGAACGAGTTGAACCAGCGGCTCCAGGCCATAGACGAGGCGTTCATCATCGTGATCGCGCCGCCGTCCGTGCGCGGCATCGGCAATGCCGGCGGATTTCGCATGATGGTGCAGGATCGCGCCGGGCGCGGCAGCGATGAGCTCAATGCGGCAACCCAGCAGATCGTGGCGGCCGCCAATGCCGATCCGCGTCTCGTCAACGTCTTCACCTCCTACGAGACGGCGACGCCGCAACTCTATCTCGATATCGACCGGGTCAAGGCGCAGCAATTGGGCGTGCCGATATCCGACGTCTTCAGTACGCTGGAGGTCTTTCTCGGCTCGGCCTTCGTCAACGATTTCAATTATCTGGGGCGGACATACAGGGTCAGCGCACAGGCCGACGCGCCGTTCCGGATGGAGCGCAGCGATATCTCCCGCCTGCGCGCGCGCAATGCCTATACCGGAGAGATGGTGCCGATCGGCAGCGTCGTAACGTTCCGCGATATCACCGGGCCATCGCGCCAGCCGCGCTACAATCTGTACGGCGCCGCGGAGATCGACGGAGCGGCGGCGCCGGGCGTCAGCTCGGGCGAGGCCATAGCCGCGATGGGAGAAATCGCCGAGAGCAGTTTGCCGGCCGGCTTCGATTTCGAATGGACGGGTCTTGCCTATCAGGAGGTCAATGCCGGATCGACCGCCGTGCTGGTCTTCGTGCTGGCGGTCGTCTTCGTCTTCCTCCTGCTCGCCGCGCAATATGAGAGCTGGCTGTTGCCGCTGGCGATCATCCTGATCGTGCCGATGTGCCTGCTCTCGGCGATCCTCGGCATCGCGCTGCGCGGGATGGACAACAATATCCTGACCCAGGTCGGGCTTGTCGTCCTTGTCGGGCTAGCGTCTAAAAACGCGATCCTGATCGTCGAATTCGCCCGCCAACGCGAACAGGCGGGGCTCGACCGGTTCGAGGCGGCGGTCGCGGCCGCGAAACTCCGGCTCCGCCCGATCCTGATGACGAGCTTCGCCTTCATTCTCGGCGTCGTGCCGCTGGTGATCGCGAGCGGCGCGGGTTTCGAGATGCGCCAGGCGCTGGGCACGGCCGTCTTTTTCGGGATGCTCGGCGTCACGATATTCGGGCTGTTCCTGACCCCGGCCTTTTACGTCATGTGCCGCAGCCTCGCCCGGCGCGACAAGACGGATTCGAAGACGACCGGCGAGGGTCCGACGGACGATATCGTGCCGGAGCCGGCGGAATGATGCGGTTCGCCGTCCCACTCCTTGTGATCGGGTTGGCAACCGGTTGCGCCGTGGGCCCGGATTATGGCGGCCCGCCCGCCGTCGAAAGCGTCGGCACGACCGCTTTCGACCGCGCGGCCATGGCACCGGTTGCCACCGCCCAGCCGGTCGCCGAATGGTGGAGGCAGCTCGACGATCCGCTGCTCGACGACCTGATCGACCGCGCCTTCGACCATAATCGCGATATCGCGGCCGCACGGGCCAATCTCCGCGCATCGAGGGCCGTTCTGCGCGGACGCGGCTGGGACTATTTCCCGACGGGCGGCGTCGATGGTTCATATGCGCGCCAACGGTTCTCCGAGGAGGCGCAACAGGGCGGATTGCCGGCCGGCGTCGACATCCCCGATCGCGATTTTTACGATGTCGGTTTCGATGCGATCTGGGAGATCGACATATTCGGCCGGATCGGGCGCGCCAACGAGGCCGCGCGCGCCGATGCCGAAGCGGTCGGCGCGACGCGCGACGACCTTCTCGTGTCCGTCGCCGCCGAAGTCGCCACCGCCTATGTCGACCTCCGGGGCGCGCAGCAGCGCCTTGCCGTCGCCGAACGCAACGCCTCCAACCAGGAAGACAGCTACGCGCTGACGCAAATTCTGCTGCGCGGCGGGCGCGGCACGCGGCTCGATACCGAGCGGGCGCGCGCGCAGCTCGAAACCACGCGCGCATCCATTCCTCCGTTGCGCGCCCAGATCGATGCGCTGATCCATCGGCTGGGCGTACTCACCGGCAATGGCCCGACCGGCCTCAGGGACGCATTGATCGACCTGCGGCCCTTGCCCGAACTGCCGCGCATGGTGTCGATCGGCGATCCGTCCGGACTGTTCCGCCGCCGCCCCGATATCCGCCGGGCCGAACGCGAACTCGCCGCCGCGACGGCGCGCATCGGGGTTGCGGCGGCGGATTTCTTCCCGACCGTCAGCATCGTCGGGGATGCGGGCTTCCAGTCGACGGCCATCGGCAATCTTCTCCAGGGATCGGCATTGGCATTTACCTTCGGTCCGCAGCTGATCTGGAATCTGCTGGATTTCGGCCGGATCGACGCCGCCGTCGATGCCGAAGGCGCGCGCGCCGAAGCCGCTGCGGCGCGCTACGAACAGACGGTGCTGCTTGCCTTCGAGGAGACCGAAAACGCGCTGACCCGATACGGCAACGAACTGCAGCGGCGCGACAGGCTGGGCCAGGCGCAGCGATCGGCGCGCGAGGCGGCCCGGCTCGCCCGCCTGCGCTTCGACAACGGGGTCGACGACTTCCTGACCGTGCTCGATGCCGAGCGCGTGACGCTGGAAAATGAGGACCGCCACGTCGTCAGCGAGATCGAGGTCGCCCGTCAGCTCATCGCGATCTACAAGGCGCTTGGAGGCGGTTGGCAGACTGTCGAGGAACAGGCGCGGCCGGACTGATCGCGCGACCGGAGGCGGGACCTCGGCTCCGGGTAACGGGCCGATCGGAGCGGATGCCCGGCTTTTGCGCGCCCGGAAACGTCTCCCGCGTTAACCGAATGGAAACCATGGCAGGTCAGGATGGCGGAAACGGCCGGTGGGTCCGGCCGCGCTATTGCCCGGGGGCTGCCATGGACACGGAAAGACTGCCGCACGCAATTGGCCGGTCGCTCGGGGAAGGGGCCGGCCCATGCTGATCACGAAACCGCCCGAATTTCCCGGCGAACTGCTGCGCACGGTCGACGTGCTGGCCGAGCCGTGCCTCATCGTCACCGGCGAGGGATCGCTGCTCTTCGCCAACGAGGCGGCCCGCGATCGCTGGGATCTCGATACCGGCTCCTCGCTGGCGGGGATCGATATCGACGATGCGCTGATGGGCCATATAGAACGCTCGGCGCGCGCCGATACATCCGTCTCCGCCCGCCTTTCGCTGGCGCCCGGCAATGCGGCGCAGGGCGATGTCCGGTGCCATGGCAACCTTATCCGGCTGGCCGCCGCGCCCGCGGACCGCTGGGTGCTGCTGCGCTTTGCAGAGCTTGCGGGCCAGCCTCCGGCCCACTGACCGGATGAATGCGGCGATGAAGGCGGGGCCCGACCGCCCGCATCTTCATCTTTAAATTACCATTTTTCCCTAGATTTGCGCCGCATGAACGCCCATCGCGACATCGAGCGCCCCGCCTCGGCGGCCGGCGCGGATCCGCGGCCGCCTTCGGCCGTGTCCAGCGGCGTGGGTTTCGTCGGCCTGACCGGCCTGTTCGCGGCGATTATCGTAGGCCGGATGACGGGCGCCAACGGTCCGATCGCCTCGATGCTCGCGGTCGTAGCCTGCGGTCTTCCGATGATCCTCTGGACGATCTTCGTCGACAAGGCGTGGAAGAACGAGACGACGGGGCTCGACTGGAACCGCCCGCTGGCGCCGCATGACGAGACCCGCGATATCAGCATCGCCAAGCTCGCAGGCCTCTGGGCCACCTGGGGCATCATCGCCGCGCTCTACTGTATCTGCCGCTGGTACTGGGACGGGCAATATCTGTTCGCGATGCGGATGCTGGCCTGGTCCGCGCCGGTGCTCTTCGTCGTCTCTGTGCCCTATATTTTCTGGATCGACCGGCGGCTCGCCGAGCCCAGGGACGGCGCCTATATGTTCGGCGCCTGGCTGATCGGCGAAGGCGTCGAGATCGACCGGGAAAAGCTGATCGAGCATTTCCGCAGCTGGGCCGTCAAAGGCTTTTTCACCGCCTTCATGATCTCGATCGTGCCGGGCAACTGGTTCGAGGTGCTGCGCTGGTCGGCCGACGAGATCGTCTCCGACCCGGTCGCGCTCAGCCGCTTCCTGATCGCGCTGCTGTTCCTCGTGGACGTCGCCTTCGCGACGGTCGGCTATATCCTGACGCTCCGCCCGCTCGACGCGCATATCCGCTCGGCCAATCCCCATACGCAGGGCTGGGTCGCCGCGCTGATCTGCTATCCGCCCTTCATCCTGATGAACCCGGGCGGGCCGCTCGACTATCACCAGAATGTCGGCGACTGGACCTACTGGCTGGACGGCTGGCCGGTCGCGCTGGCGATCATGGGCGCGATCCTCGTGGTGCTGACCGCGATCTACAGCTGGGCGACGGTCGCCTTCGGCCTGCGCTTCTCCAACCTCACCCATCGCGGCATCCTGACCCACGGGCCCTATCGCTGGACCCGCCATCCCGCCTATGTCGCGAAAAACGCCTTCTGGTGGCTGGCGACGATGCCGTTCATCGCAACGAGCGGCAGTCCGGTCGACATGATCCGCAACACCGCGCTCCTCGCGCTGGTCAGCGGCGTCTATTACTGGCGCGCCAAGACCGAGGAAAAGCATCTGATGGCCGACCCGGCGTATCGGGAGTATTTCGACTGGATGGAGCGCAACGCGCCGGTGCCGCGCTTCTTCGCCTGGGTGACGGGGCGCAAGGGCAGGCCGGGCGAGATAGTCCCGGCGGAGTAGCCCTCGCGCCGGGCGAAGTCACATGTCGAACGTGGTGGAGACCAGCCATTTGTCGACATTGCGGGTCAGCGCCTGCTCTCCGACGATACTGAGCTCTTCCTTTCGGATCGCGTCGCGATAGGTGCGGTGGCCGAGCCAGACATCCGCCATCGTCTTTACCGTCGATGAAAAATAGACATCGACATCCTGGCCGGGATCCTTCTGGCAAACATCGACCCGCTCATCATCGACGATCAGCCACCATCGGTTGAGCGTCTTGAGATCCGAAAAATCGAACTGGAGCACGGTCTGCGGACCGGGAAGCATGTCGCGCGCCACGCTGCGCTCGAGATAGAGCATCAGCAGCGATATGTCGTAATCCTCTTCGACCAGATTGTCCTTCGCCCAGCGCATGCCCCATTCGCCGAGCGACACGATGATCGGCTTCAATTCGTTGCAGGCCGGGGTCGGGAAATATTCATAGCCGCGGCGCCCTGAAATCTTGCGCCGGACGATCATCCCGTTTTCGGCCAGCTCCTTGAGCCGTTCGGTCAGGACGGCGGTCGAAATCGTGCCGAGGCCGCGCTGCAGCTCGCTGAAACGCGTACCGCCCATCAATATCTCGCGGACGACCAGCAGCGTCCAACGGTTACCGAGTATCTCGACCGCCTTGGCGATCGGACAGAATTGGCTGTATTTCATGGCGTCCCTCACTTCGCCGAAACAGAACTGCGAAAAAAGAAGCGGGATAGTTCGGATTCCGAAGCGCTTTGCTTCGGGCCGCGAAGCATCCTTCGCCGATCGCACTCCCTATTGATCGATGCCGTCATCAGGAAGGACATCGACTATGATCGACTTTACCACATTTTCGGCGCGCGAAGCATTGCCGCCCGCATTGTGCGGGCTCGAAGCGAATTCCGGCTTTGTTTCCAATGCCTACCGGATTTTCGCCCGGCGAACGGACCGCTGATGACGGACCGAACCGGCGCAACGACACACACGCTGCCGGCTCATCGGACAAGCCTCAAACATCCAGGGAAAGCACCAATCATGACCATAGCAAACCAAACCGATATCGACGCCTGCGTGTCAGGCGAGATCATGACCCCGGCCGATCCGGGGTATGACGAAGCGCGCGCGCTCTACAACGCCATGATCGACAAGCGGCCGCGCTGGATCGTGCGCTGCAGCAGCGCCGAAGAGATCGCTTCGGCGATCGCCTTTGCGCGCGACAACGATGTCCTGCTCGCGATCCGGGGCGGCGGCCATAACGGGCCGGGCCTTGGCAGCTGCGACGACGGGCTCGTCATCGACCTCTCGGCCATGAAGGCGATCGAGATCGATACCGAGGCGCGCACCGTGCGCGTCGAGCCCGGCTGCACCCAGGGCGAGGTCGACGCCGCGGCGAGCGAGTATGGCTTGGCCGTCCCGGCCGGGATCGTGTCGAGCACCGGCATCGCCGGGCTGACCCTTGGCGGCGGCCATGGCTATCTGTCGCGCCAATATGGGCTGACGATCGACAATCTCGTCGAGGCCGAACTCGTGCTTGCCGATGGCCGCGCCGTCACCGCCAGCGAGCGCGAGAATGCCGACCTGTTCTGGGCGATCCGCGGCGGCGGCGGCAATTTCGGGGTCGTCACGAGCTTCCTGTTCCAAGCCCATCCGGTGGCCGACATCTATGGCGGGCCGATCTTCTGGGACATTTCCCATACGGCCGAGATCATGGCCTGGTACCGCGATTTCCTGCCCAGGGCGCCGCGCGAGCTGTGCAGCTTTTTCGGGATCAAGACGGTGCCGGCGACGGCGCCGTTCCCCGAGGAAATCTGGGGCCGCCGGGTCTGCGCGCTGATCAACTGTTTCGACGGGAGCGAGGAAGAGGGTGTCGAGGCGATGCGCCCGATCCGCGAGGAACTGCCTGAAGCGCTCTGGGATCCGGTGCACATGATGCCGTTCACCGCGCTCCAGACGCTGTTCGATCCGCTGCTGCCCAAGGGCCTGCAATGGTATTGGAAGGGCGATTTCGTCGAGGAACTGACCGACGAGGCGATCGCCGCGCATGTCGCGTTCGGATCGAATACGCCGACGCCGCTGTCGCTGATGCACCTCTATCCGATCGACGGCGCGGTGCAGGATGTCGACGCCGAGGCCACCGCCTGGGGCGCCCGCAAGGCCGGGTGGTCGATGGTGATCGCGGGCATCGACCCCGACCCGGCAAAGGCCGGCGAACTGAAGAGCTGGGCGAGCGACTATTGGGCCGCGGTCCATGCGCAGAACCGGCATGGCGGCGCCTATGTCAACTTCATGATGGACGATGAAGGAGCGGACCGTGTGCGCGCCGCCTATGGGCCCAATTACGACCGGCTCGTCGCGGTGAAGCGCCAATACGATCCCGCCAACCTGTTTCGCGTCAACCAGAATATCAATCCGGAGGAAAAGCAATGAACACCATAGCAACACGCCGATATGCCGCGCGCGCGGCCGAAGCCGATAAACGCCATGCGGCAGTCGGGAGGGACAGAAGCACGATCTCGATCATCCTGTCGCTGGTGCTCTCGGTAAGCCTGAGCGGAACGCTTATCTACGAAGTGACCCGGGTTCCCGCCGATAGCGCCGAGACCCCCGTCGACCGGCTTGTCTGAGCTCCATCAACCGCTCTCGCTCCCTTTCCTCTAATGAGGAAGGGGGGCTTTTTCTTTGCGGGTCACGAGGACCGGCGTGCTGCCATGGTGTCGGTGAAACAAATATCCGTTTCGGACCTACTCCTTGCGGACATTCCCAATGCTAAGTTAGATTTCGTCCCTAAAAAAGGGGAGGGCCAAATGTCTGGAAAACCGGATTTCATTCAGAGAGGCGAAGTAGCGCGTCTTTTTCCGATACTATCCGAACGAAGCAAGGAAGCACGGGCGCTGTCCCCTTTTCTTGCAACTCTCACGGTCGTTCGCGACTATGCAGCGGCAGTGCTTGGGAGCATTGGCGTTCGCATCGGACCACGGGCACAAATCAAATGCTATACCGAAGTCGAGTTTCGGCGCGATAGGCTGCAAGAAAACCTTGGTCGGCCAGATGGACTGATCGTGGTCGACACCGGGCGCAGTCGCTGGACAGCGCTTGTCGAAGCCAAGGTGGGGACTAACGAGTTAGCGGCCGAGCAACTCGAACGCTATCTGACACTTGCGCGCGAAAACGGAATAGATGCGGTAGTGACCGTTTCCAACCAGTTCTCCGCAATCCCGCATCACCACCCAGTTCCTGTATCGGGACAGAAAACGCGGACGGTAGATCTGTTTCATTTTTCTTGGATGCATCTTCTGACCGAAGCCGAGCTGCTACTGATGAATGCTGACGTCGAAGATGATGAGCAAGGGTTCCTGCTCAATGAGTTCAAGCGCTTCATTGCGCATGAAAGCACCGGGGTACGGGGTTTCGATCAGATGCCGAGCGGTTGGCGCAGGCTGGTTCAAACGGCAAAGGGTGACGGGCACCTTGACCGGAAAGCGGCGTCCGAAGTTGCCGAGGCTTGGCAACAGGAATGCCGGGATTTGGCCCTGATACTAAGCCGCCAGTTGGGAAGCAGCGTATCGCAGAATCTGAGCCGCAAGCATATGGCGGACCCGCAATTGCGGTTGCGTGACGATCTGGCCGAACTGAAGGAACGATACGCACTCGGTGTTTCGCTGAACGTGCCCGATACGCCCTCAAGCCTCGATATCTCCGTCAATCTGTCGCGCAGCACCATTGTACTTTCCACTTGGCTACGTGCGCCGGGTGATCGAAAGACAAACAAGGCGCGGCTGAACTGGCTATTGCGTCAACTTTCCGACAAGACGCAGAACCATATTCATATTCGCGCCCATTGGCCGGGACGATCCCTGCCGACCGAAGCAAAGCTTTCCAAACTTCTGGAGGATCAGACTTGGTTGTTTGACGGCAAGGATGGGATGCAGGTCGTTTCTTTTGACATTTACCAATGCATCGATCTCGGTGGGCGATTTGCGCAGCCGCGCACGTTTGTCAGCGAACTCGAAAAAGCCGTGCCCCAATTCTACAAGATGGTAATCGAGAATTTGACAGAGTGGCAGCCGCAGCCGCCAAAGTTGAGCGACGACAGGGCAAATCCGGAGGCAGTTACGCCGGATCGGTTGACCGAAGGGGATGATGAAAGTTAGCTCAAGAATAGCTTTCCTCCATCGAACCCCGCTTTTCCTGTCCTACGCCCTGTCTTGCATGCTACTATAACGCCAGCGGCCCGGCCGCCGGCTCTTTGACCCCGTCGATCCCCAGACCAGTGCGTCCTATTGGACACGGTTGCGCGCTCGCCTGTGGCGAATAGGACGCAGGGTTTGCCCGGCGCGTGTCAACCGGATGGGACCTTAAGCCGGCCCTGCGTGTAGAGTATGTCAACTTATTCAGCAAAACCGCGCTTTTCCTGAGCCGTCATTGCGAGGAACCCTTCGGCTGGTTGGCAAAGCCAGCCGCTCAGGATGAACTGGGCGACGCGGCAATCCAGAGCTTCAAGCGCTGTCGCTAGCTGTTCTGGATTGCTTCGCCCTGCACAAGACCGGGCTCGCAATGACGGTATGCGTTACGGAAAGCTGCCGCCCGCCTAGAAACTCTCTTCCTCGTAGACGCGCGTTACATCGCCGTTCCATGCGCCATGATAGCGTTCGAGCAGGCTTTCGGCCGGCGTCTTGCCGCTCGCGACGATCTCGCGGAGCGGGTCGAGGAAGCCGCTTTCATTGTCGCCGCTGCCGTTGAGGCGCGCGCGGGCGCTAAGCCCGGCGGTGGCGATGTCGAGGATTTCGGGCGCGATGTCGCCGAGCGTCCGGCCGCCCGGCACCGGCGCCTTGAGGCCGAGCTTCGGCACGCTGTCGCGCAGCGCCTCGCGCTCCTCGAGCGACCAGGGTTTGACGATGTCCCAGGCCGCGTCGAGCGCCGCCTGATCGTAGAGCAGCCCGACCCAGAGCGCGGGCAGCGCGCAGATCCGGTTCCACGGGCCGCCGTCCGCGCCGCGCATCTCGAGAAAGCTTTTGAGGCGGACCTCGGGGAAGATCGTCGAGAGATGGTCGTTCCAGTCGTCCAGCGTCGGTTTTTCGCCGGGCAGGATCGGCAGATCGCCGTTCAGGAAGTCGCGGAAACTCAGGCCCGAGGCGTCGAGATAGTCCCCGTCGCGATAGGCGAAATACATCGGCACATCGAGCGCGAAATCGGCATAGCGTTCATAGCCGAACCCGTCCTCGAACACGAAGGGCAGCATGCCCGTGCGATCCGGATCGGTGTCGGACCAGATATGGCTGCGGAACGAAAGGAAGCCGTTGGGCTTGCCCTCGGTAAAGGGCGAATTGGCGAACAGCGCGGTGGCGAGCGGCTGAAGCGCGAGGCCGACGCGGAATTTGCGCGCCATGTCCGCCTCGCTCGCATAGTCGAGATTGGTCTGGATCGTGCAGGTCCGGAGCATCATGTCGAGGCCGAGATCGCCCTTTTTCGGCATGTAATCCAGCATGATCTTGTAGCGGCCCTTGGGCATGATCGGCAGCTCGTCGCGCCGCTTGTCGGGCCACATGCCGAGGCCGAGAAAACCCTTGCCGGTCTTCGCGCCGATCGCCTTGACCTGTTCGAGATGGCGGCCGGTTTCGGCGCAGGTCTCGTGCAGATTGTCGAGCGCGGCGCCGGAAAGCTCCAATTGCCCGGCGGGTTCGAGGCTGACCGTCCCGTCCGCGCCCTTCATCGCGATGACCTTGCCATTCTCCTCGATCGGCTCCCAGCCGAACTCGGTCAGCGCGAGCAGCAGGTCCCGAATGCCGCCGGGCTCTTCATAGGAGGGCGCGTGCAGATCGTTGCGGCAATAGACGAATTTCTCGTGTTCGGTGCCGATCAGCCATTGATCGGCGGGTTTTTCGCCGTCGGCAAAGACCTCGAGCAACTGCCGGCGATTCTCGATGATCGGCGCGTTGCTTTTTGAAACTGTCTTTGTGCTCATGAATCGCCCTTAGCGGCCTTGGCGGCTTCGCGCCAGTGCAGCAAGGCTTGGGCGGGTGCAAGAAATCGCTGCCCGGTCGGTACGTCGCCCGCCGCCCGGCGGAGCGGTTAATTCCAGTCGCCGCGTCCGGCCATCCAGAGGCTGATGGCCGCCGCCGCGGCGGTATCGGCGCGCAGGATGCGGGGCCCCAGCGATACCGGCACCGCCTGGGGCAGGGCGCGGATCGCCTCATCCTCCCGTTCGGTAAACCCGCCCTCGGGGCCGATCAGGATCGCCGCGGGCCCGTCATGCGCTACAAGCGCCTCGCCGAAGGATCCGCCGCCGCGCTCGGCGGCGTAGAACAGCGTTCGCTTCTCGGGCCAATCGGCAAGCAGCGCGTCCAGCGAAACCATCTCCGCGAGCTCGGGAAGCGCCGTGCGCTCGCATTGTTCGGCGGCTTCGATCAGGTGCGATTTCAGCCGGGCGGGTTTCAGCTTGTCGACGATCGTGCGCTGCGTGCGGACGGGAAGCAGCCGCGCCACGCCCAACTCGCAGGCCTTTTCGACGAGCCAGTCGATCCGGCCCTTCTTGATCGGCGCGAAACACAGCCAGAGATCGGGCACGTCCTCGCGATCCCGCAATTTGCCTTCGACCCGCAGCACAGCGTCGCGCTTGCCGATATGCGCCAGTTCGGCCAGCCATTCGCCGGTCCGGTCGTCGAAGAGCTTGATCTGGGCGCCCGCCTTGAGCCGCAATACCCGAACGAGATAATTGGCCTGCGCCGCATCGATGACGATCTCGCCGTCTTCCTCGAGCGTCGCGTCGATGAAGAGCCGGGGCAGGCTGTCGGGTGGCCAGGCGGGGGTGGCGGGCATGCGATGCTCTTAAACCCACCGCGCCAAGCTTGTCCAAACCTTGCTTGAGCGGATAGGGCCGTTGCCATGGAAGCGGATTCGTCAGTCCCCGATACCGAACGCCATTGGCTGATCGCCGCGCTGCCGCGCGCGGCCCGGCCGTTCGGGCTGCTCGCCCGGTTCGACCGGCCGATCGGCTGGTGGCTGCTGTTCTGGCCGTGCGCGTGGAGCGTGGCATTGGCGGGCGGCGCGGTCGGGCGCTGGGACCTGCTCCTCTGGCTGTTGCTCGGTGCGATCTCCATGCGCGGGGCGGGCTGCGTCTATAACGATATCGTCGATCGCGATCTGGATCGAAAAGTGGAGCGGACGCGTTCCCGTCCGCTGGCGAGCGGGCGGGTGTCGCTGCGCGCGGCCTGGGTCTGGCTGGCGCTGCTCTGCCTGATCGGTCTCATCGTATTGCTGCAGTTGCGCTGGGAGGCGCAGCTGGTGGCGCTGGGCAGTCTGCTACTGGTGGCCGCTTATCCGTTCATGAAACGGATTACCTGGTGGCCGCAGGCCTGGCTCGGACTGGTTTTCAGCTGGGGCGCGCTGGTCGGCTGGGTGGCGATAACGGGCGAACCCTCGCCCCCCATGGCCTGGCTCTATGCCGGCGCGGTCTTCTGGGTGATCGGCTATGACACCATCTATGCGCTGCAGGATATCGAGGACGATGCGCTGGCCGGTGTGAAGAGCACCGCGCGGCGGCTCGGCCGGCACGCGCGGTCCGGTGTCGCGCTATTCTATGGGCTCGCGCTCGCCTGCTGGTGCCTCGCCGTCTGGCAGATCCGGCCGCAATGGCTGGGGCTCGCGGCTCTCCTGCCGGCTGCCTTGCACCTTGCCTGGCAGGTCGCGACGCTGCGGCCGGACGACGGCGACGAGGCGCTCGCCAAGTTCCGCTCGAACCGCGAGGCGGGATTGCTGGTCGCACTCGCCTGTCTCGTCGTGGGAGCGACCGCCTGAGCCGCGAGGGTGACAAGGCTGCGTCGCCTCCCTAAATCGCCTCCATGCTAACCGTCACCGAAGCGCAGGCGCGCGTCTCCGATCTAGTCGCATCCGCAAAGAAGGCCGGCGCCGATGCCGCCGATGTCCTGTACTCCGGAGGCGTGTCCACCGAAGTGCAAGTGCGCCTCGGCGAACTCGAGGACGTCCAGCGGTCCGAAGGCGAAGAAATCGGCTTGCGGTTTTTCGTCGGCCGGCGCTCGGCGAGCGTGTCGTCCTCGGACCTGTCGGACGCGGCGCTCGCGACCCTGGTCGAACGCGCGGCGGCCATGGCGCGCGAGGCACCCGAAGATGCTTATGCCGGGCTTGCGCCGGAAGATCGGCTGTTCACCGGCGAACTGCCCGGTCTCGATATCGACGACGGCCAGGATGCCGCTCCCGAAATTATGCGCAGCCATGCGCTGGAGGCGGAAGATGCGGCGCGGGCGATCGATGGCGTGACCAACAGCGAGGGCGGCGGCGCATCGGCGGGTCGCTCGATCATGGCGCTGGCAACAAGCCACGGTTTTTGCGGCGGCTATCAGGCGTCGAGCTATGGCTGCTCGGCCAGTGTGATTGCCGGTGAAGGCGGCGCGATGCAGCGCGACTATGCCTATCGCACGGCGCGCCATTTCGAGGATCTCGACAGTCCGGCCAGCATCGGCCGTCGCGCGGGCGAACGGACCGTCGCCCGGCTCGATCCGGCCAAGCTTGCGAGCGGCGCCATGCCGGTGGTATTCGATCCGCGGGTTTCGGGCGGACTGCTTGGCCATCTGATCGGCGCGATCACTGGCTCGGCGATCACGCGGGGCACGAGCTTTCTGCGCGACAGCCTGGAGGAACAGGTCTTTTCCAAGGGCGTGACAGTCCGCGACGATCCGCTCCGGCGGCGCGGTTTGCGGTCGCGGCCTTTCGATGGGGAGGGCCTGCCGGTCACCGACCGCGCGATCATCGACGACGGTGTTCTCACAGGCTGGCTGCTCGACAGTGCGTCGGCGCGACAACTCGGCCTCGAACCGACCGGCCATGCGAAGCGCGGGATCGGCGGACCGCCGGGCGCGGGCGCGACCAACCTTCACCTCGAAGCCGGCACAGCGACGCGGGACGAACTGATCGGCGACATCGATCAGGGCGTCCTGGTCACCGAACTGATCGGCATGGGCGTCAATCCGGTGACCGGCGACTATAGCCGCGGCGCATCCGGCTTCCTGATCGAGAATGGCGCGATTGGCGCTCCCGTCGCCGAAATCACGATCGCGGGCAATCTGAAAGACATGTATCGCGAACTGACGCCCGCAAACGATCTCGAATTCATTCGCGGCGTCAACGCGCCGAGCGTCCGGATCGAGGGCATGACGGTCGCCGGTGCCTGAGGTTACGCTCGACGCGATCGCCGATATCGCCGCCGAGGCTGCCGAAAAAGCTTGCGAACGCTGGCAGGGCGAGCTGGAAATCTGGGAGAAATCGCCCGACCATCCGGTCTCCGATGTTGATCTGCTCGTCGATGATTTCCTGCGCGAGCGGCTGGCCCAACTCGATCCGGCGGCCGGCTATCTGTCCGAAGAAACGACCGATACCGCCGCCCGGCTCGGCAAATCGCGGGTCTGGGTGGTCGATCCGATAGACGGGACGCGCGATTTCATCCGTGAACGCACGGGCTGGTGCGTATCGGTCGCTCTGGTCGAGGATGGCCAGCCGATATTCGGGGTGCTGGAGGCGCCGGCCCGGAACGAACGCTGGATGGCGGCCGCGGGGCAGGGCGCCACACGCAACGGCTTGCCGCTCGGTGTCAGCGGCCGGACGGAACTGGCCGGCGCGCGGGTGCCGGCCCACAATATCCCCAAGACCGACAGTGATCTCGTGGCGGTGGGACAGCCCAATTCGATCGCGCTGAGGATCGCCATGGTCGCGGCGGGCGAGGCCGATCTCGTGGCGACTTTGCGCTGGGGCCATGAATGGGATGTCGGCGCCGCCGCGCTGATCGCCCGCGAGGCCGGCGCGACGGTGACCGATGCGCTCGGGGCTCCCCTGATCTTCAACACCCATGCGGCCGAGGCCTTCGGCGTGCTCATTGCGACACCGGAAATTCACGCCGCGGCCCTCGCGCGCCTTTGCGAGCGCGCCGAACAATTATCGATCCGATAGCCGGTCCTAAAGCCCTAGCCGCGGCATTTCCTGCGCCGGGCATTTGTCCATCACGACTTTGAGCCCGGCCGCTTCGGCCCGGCCCGCAGCGGCTTCATTGACGACGCCGATCTGCATCCAGACCGATTTCGCGCCGGCCGCGATCGCCTGATCGACCGCGTCGCCGGCCGCCTCGCTGTTGCGGAAGATATCGACCATGTCGATCGGCGTGCCGATGTCCGAAAGATCGCGCAGGACGGTTTCGCCATGGATCCGCTCGCCGGCAATTGTCGGATTGACGGGAAAGACGCGAAAGCCCTTGCCCTGCAGGAACTTCATGACGCGATGGCTCGCGCGGTCGGGTTTGTTCGATGCGCCGATCATCGCGATCGTCTGGGTTTTGGCGAGCAGTGCGGTCAGTTCTTCGTCGCTGGTCAGCGGCATCGGCGATCTCCTTTGTCTGAAACGGGAAGCGGGCGCTATCGATCCATCCAGTCGGCCAGTTTCCCGGCTATGCCGTTGAAGGCATCCGCACCCTTGCCGCTGCTGGCGGCCGGGGGAACACCCTCGTCCGAGGCAAGGCGGATATCGAGATCGAGCGGTATCCGGCCGAGGAAATCGAAACCGAGCTCCTGCGCGGCCGCTTCGGCGCCGCCGGTGCCGAACGGATCCGACACAGCGCCGCATTCGGGGCATTCGTAACCGGCCATATTCTCCACCAGGCCGACGATCGGCACACCGGCCTCTTCGAACAGATGGATCGCGCGACGCGCATCGATCAGCGCGAGATCCTGCGGCGTCGACACGATGATCGCGCCGGCGGGCTTGTATTTCTGGACCATCGTCAGCTGCACATCGCCGGTGCCGGGCGGCAAATCGATGATCAGCGTTTCGGTGTCGCCCCAATCCGCATCGATCAGCTGGCCGAGCGCATTGCCCGCCATCGGTCCGCGCCATGCGATCGCCTGGCCGGGTTTGACGAGCTGCCCCATGCTCAGCATCGCGATGCCATATTCGGTCTGCACGGGCACGAGCTTCTTGTGCTCGTTCGCCGTCGGCTTGCGGTCTTCGGCGCCGAGCAGGCGCGGTTGGGACGGGCCGTATATGTCCGCATCGATCAACCCGACGCGCAGTCCGCGCCGTGCGAGCGCGATGGCGAGATTGGCCGACAGGGTGGACTTACCGACGCCGCCCTTGCCCGATCCGATCGCGATGATCCGGCGGGCCGTGCGTTTGCTCGTCATGGCGACGCGCACCTGGTCCACGCCCTCGACTGCGACCAGCTCGCGATTGATATCGGCCTCGAGAAGCGCCCGTTTGTCGACATTTATATCGGTTACGTCGAGAATGACGCTTGCGATCCCGTCGGCGAAGCGCGGCGCCGGAGCGCGACCTGAATCGATCAGGCCCTTGCCGGAGAGCGGGTCGGCGATGGCGTTGAGGGCGGCGGCGAGTTGGTCTGCGATGTCGGTCATGCCGATCAAATAGGAAGCTCTTCACCAAATGACACTGTTTTTCCCGGAAAGGCTTCCTATAAAGAGAGCTATGAGCCTTTTTACCGGTGTAGGCGCGCGGATTGGCGCCATGTTGAACAGTGAGGGCCGTGGCCCTTGGGGGGGCCGCGGTAGCGGCGGATCGGGCGGTAACGGCTCGGGTGGCGGGGGCGATGACGGCCCCAAAAACCCGTGGTCGCAACCGCCGCGCAAACGGCCGTCGGGCGGACAGTCCGGGCCGACGGCGCTCGATGAACTCCTCAAACGCGGCCGCACGCAATGGGGCGGTGGCGGAGGCCGCGGTCCCGACCTGCCGACCTTTGGCGGCCGGCCGATCTGGTTCTGGGCGATTATCCTGCTGGTCGTCCTATGGATATTCTTTACCTCGTTCCATCTGGTCGGTCCGCAGGAACGCGGCGTTCTGACCCGCTTCGGCAATTATGTGGGCACCTATCAGCCGGGCCCGAACTTCTCCTTCCCGGCGCCGATCGACCGGGTGCAGATCATCGATGTCGACAATATCCGCACGATCGATATCGGCGGCGGTGGCGAAAACGCCGAAAACCGGGTGCTGACCGGCGACCAGAATATCGTCGATCTCGCCTATCAGATTCGCTGGAACATCAAGGAGCCGCAGAACTACCTGTTCCAGATCGTCGATCCCGAAGCGACGATCCGTGAGGTTGCCGAAAGCGCGATGCGCGCGGTGATGGCGCGGGTTACGCTCGACGATGCCATCGGCGCCGGCCGCGGCGAGATCGAGCAGCGGGTGCAGGTCCTGATGCAGGACCTGCTCGACGGCTATGGCGCCGGCGTGCTGGTGCAGGGCGTGGCGATCGAGGAGGCGGACCCGCCTTCGGCCGTGGAAGAGAGTTTCCGCCGCGTGTCGGCCGCCCAGCAGACCGCCCAGACCTATCTCAACAACGCCCGCGCTTATGCGCAGCAGCTGACCGCGCGTGCCCAGGGTGAATCGGCGGCTTTCACGCGCGTCTACGAAGAATATCGTCTGGCGCCCGAAGTGACGCGGCGGCGCATGTATTACGAAACCATGGAGCGGATCCTGGCCAGCGTGAACATCACGATCGTCGAGGCCGACGGCATTACCCCCTATCTGCCGCTGCCCGAAGTGCAGCGCCGGGTGCGCCAGCAGGCGACGCCGGTTCCTGATGCGGGAGACGCGCAATGAGCATTGCAAGCCGCGTAGCGCGCAATCCGATCGCCTATGCCGTTCTCGGCGTCGTGATCCTGGTGACCATTTTCAGCGCCTTTTCCATCGTGCCGGAAACCCGTCAGGCGGTGATCGTCCGGTTCGGCGAGCCCGATCGGATCGTCAATCGCTATCAGCCGGGTGAGACGTTCGGATCCGGCAGCGCGGGCCTGATGGCGCATATTCCGTTCATAGATCAGGTCGTGTGGATCGACCGGCGGATCCAGAATGTCGAAATGGAGCGGCAACAGGTGCTGTCGACCGATCAGCTTCGGCTGCAGGTCGACGCGTTCGCCCGCTACCGGATCGTCGATCCGCTGCAAATGTACATTTCTGCGCGGACCGAGGACCGGGTCAGCGAAGCGCTGCGGCCGATCCTGGCCTCGTCGCTGAGGAACGAGCTCGGCCGTCGGCCCTTCGCGGCATTGCTCAGCCCCGAACGCGGCCAGGTGATGCAGAATATCCGGGAGAGCCTGAACCTCGCGGCGCGCCAATATGGCGCGGAGATCGTCGATGTGCGGATCAAGCGGGCCGATCTTCCCGAAGGCCAGCCGCTGGAATCGGCCTATCGCCGGATGCGTTCGGCGCGCGAACAGGAAGCGCTGACCATCGAGGCGCAAGGCGCGAAACAGGCGCAGATCATCCGGGCCGAAGCCGACGCGGAAGCCGCGCGCACCTATGCCGAGGCGTTCGGCGCCGATCCGGCTTTCTACGATTTCTACCGGGCGATGGAGTCCTATCGGGCGACGTTCGGGATCGACCGGCCGGCGGGCCCCGATGACGGCGAGGCGGCGATCGTGATGTCGCCGGACAACGAATATCTGCGTCAATTCCGTGGACAGCGCTGACAGTTCGACGAACGGCAGCGCCGTCCCCTATGTTCAATATGTGTTAAGACGCTATTCCGCAGCTAACAGACAGGTGTCGTAAACGGATACAGCGAAGAGATTGGAGAATTATGGCCGTGCGTTACGCTTATGCGATTACAGGAATTCTATTGGCCGGGGGCACAGCAGCGACGCTGACGCTGCAGCAGCCGGTCGGAGCCCAGGTCGCGCAGAATGCTCCTGCCGCCATGCCCCAGGTCAGCGCGCCGGGGAGTTTTGCCGATCTGACGGAACGGCTCGCGCCCGCCGTCGTCAATATCTCGACCACGCAGACGATAGAGGTGCAGCGCCGCAACCCCTTTGCCGGCAGCCCGTTCGACGATTTTTTCCGGCAATTTGGTCAGCGTGGTCGCGAAAACGGTCCGATCACGCGCGAAGCGACGTCGCTCGGCTCCGGTTTCATCATTTCCGCCGACGGCTATGTGGTTACCAACAACCATGTGATTTCAGCCCGCGGCCGCAACGGACAGCCCGGTACCGATCCTGTGGATACGATCACGGTGACCCTGTCGGATCGTACGGAGTATGAGGCCCGGATCGTGGGCCGCGATCCGTCGTCCGATCTGGCCGTGCTGAAAATCGACGGAAACAATCTTCCGTTCGTCCAGTTCGGCGATTCGGACGACCTGCGCGTCGGCGACTGGGTATTGGCGATCGGCAATCCCTTCGGTCTGGGGGGCACGGTAACCGCCGGTATCGTTTCGGCCTTGCAGCGGACGATCGGGCAAGGCGGCGCCTATGACCGCTATATCCAGACCGATGCCTCCATCAACCAGGGTAACTCGGGCGGCCCGATGTTCGATATCGAGGGCAATGTCGTCGGCATCAACAGCGCGATCTTCTCGCCGACGGGCGGCAATGTCGGTATCGGCTTTGCCATTCCCGCGTCCGAGGCCCGTCCGATTGTCGAGACGCTGCAGCGCGGCGAGCGCGTCCAGCGCGGCTATCTGGGCGTGTCGATCCAGCCTCTGGGCGACGATATTGCCGATTCCCTCGGCCTGCCGCGCAACCGCGGTGAGATCGTCGCGCGTGTCGAGCCCGGCGAAGCCGCCGAACGTGCAGGCATTCGCCAGGGCGATGTGATCGTGAGCGTCAATGGCCGCGACGTGACGCCCGACGAGACCCTGTCTTATATTGTCGCCAATCTGTCGGTCGGATCGCGGGTGCCGATCGTCCTTATCCGCGATGGTGAACGCATTCGTGTGACCGCGACGATGGGCGAACGCCCGACCGATGAAGAGCTTCTGCGGCGTGCGCAGGAGGGCCAGGAGGAAGACGAAGGCCTGGAAGAGCCCACCAAGGAAGATCCGGGCAGCGATGAATCCGAAGCGACGATGGACGCGATCGGCATCGGCTTCCAGACCCTGACGCCGCAGATTGCACGCCAGCTCGGCATTGACAGCGGCGTGCGCGGGTTGGTCGTGAACCAGGTCGATCCGTCGAGCGACGCTGCGCAAAAGGGCATCCGCCGCGGCGACGTGGTTCTGTCGATCAACCGGACGGCAACGCTCGAGCCAGGGGATGCGGTGCGTGTCATCAGCCAGGCGCAAAGGGCCGACCGCAGTTCGGTGCTGCTGCTGCGCCAGCGCGGCAACTCCATTCCGCTCTATATCGGCGTGGACATCATCGAATAAGGCTTACGGCCCCGCCGGCGGGATATCGGCGGGGCGTGTCAGTCGCACGGTTGCGCGGCTTGCATCGCCAATCTGGCCGTCTATCGTTTCCCGAGATTCGAAGGGGGCGTATCGATGGATGAATCGGCTGGTATCTTTCTCGGCAAGGGCGGCGGCGAAAAACAGTATCTGAACCTCGCCCGCGCCAACCGGCACGGCCTTATCGCCGGTGCGACCGGAACCGGGAAGACCGTGACGGTTCAGGGGCTCGCGGAGAGCTTCTCGCGTGCCGGCGTTCCCGTGTTCGTCGCCGATGTGAAGGGCGATCTGTCCGGTGTGGCGATGCCGGGGAGCGAGGATTTCAAGCATCATGACAAGCTGATCGAACGGGCCGAGGAGATCGGTCTCGAAGACTATCGCTATGCGGACAGTCCGACCATCTTCTGGGATCTGTACGGCCAGAAGGGCCACCCGATCCGCACCACCATCAGCGAGATGGGGCCGTTGCTGCTCGGCCGGCTGATGGACCTGTCGGATGCGCAGCAGGGCGTGCTCGAGATCGCTTTCCGGTTCGCCGATGACGAAGGCATGCTGCTGCTCGATCTCGAAGACCTCCAGGCGATGATGGTGGCGACGGCGGAACATGCCAAAGAGCTGTCCGCCCAATATGGCAATGTTTCGAAGCAAAGCGTTGGCGCGATCCAGCGCAAACTGTTGCAGCTCGACAATCAGGGCGCAGCGGAATTTTTCGGCGAGCCGGCGCTCGACATCGACGATTTCTTCCGCAGCGATGGCCATGATCGCGGTTTCGTGAATATATTGATGGCTGAAAAGCTGATGGAGAATCCGAAGCTTTACGCCACATTCCTGCTCTGGCTGATGAGCGAATTGTTCGAAGCGATGCCGGAGGTCGGGGATCCGGACAAGCCCAGGCTCGTCTTCTTTTTCGACGAAGCGCATCTGCTGTTCGACGACGCCCCCAAGGCGCTTCAGGACAAGATCGAACAGGTCGTGCGGCTGATCCGGTCCAAGGGTATCGGCGTTTACTTCATCACCCAGAATCCGATCGACATTCCCGAGGAGGTGGGCGGACAGCTCGGCAATCGCGTCCAGCATGCATTGCGCGCCTTCACGCCGCGCGACAAGCGGGCGATCAAGGCGGCTGCCGAGACGTTCCGCATCAATCCCGATCTCGACGTCGAAACGGCCATTACCGAGCTCAAGGTCGGCGAGGCCCTGATCTCGACCTTGATGGAGGATGGCGCGCCGTCGCCAGTAGAGCGCACGCTGATCCGGCCGCCGCGTTCGCGGATGGGGCCGATCTCGACCGGCGAAAGGGCCGCGATCATCGCCGCCTCGCCGATCGGCGATATCTATGCCGAGCGCGTGGATCGCGAGTCCGCTGCCGAGGTGCTCGAGCAGAAGGCGCAGGATGCAGCGGAGACCGCGAAGGAAGTCGAGGAAAAGGGCGAGAAGGCCGTGCGCCAGCGCCCCCGCCGGAGCAAATCGCTATGGGCCAGGGTCGGGCGCGCCGCTGCCGGCGCCGCCGCAGCTTCGGCCGGCGCTGCGCTGGGCCGCCGGATGTCGGGACGGACGAGCCGCGCCAATCCGACCGCATCGGCGGCAAGCGCCGCCGGCAGCACGATCGGCAATGAAATCGGCCGTGCGATCGGCGTGCCGGGTGTCGGCCGCTTCGTGCGCGGCGTGCTCGGC
The DNA here is from genome assembly GCF_013378075.1 of Parasphingopyxis algicola. Lineage (GTDB taxonomy): Bacteria > Pseudomonadota > Alphaproteobacteria > Sphingomonadales > Sphingomonadaceae > Parasphingopyxis > Parasphingopyxis algicola. Next base: position 3,499,080 of record NZ_CP051131.1, read on the forward strand.
GGATTGTTGCGCTAGCGCTCGTCCTTGCCGGGCAGGAACAAGGCGGCGATTTCTTCGGCGATGCGGGCCGGGCGCAACGTTTCCGCGTCGATACAGCACCAGCGCGACTTCACTTCGGCCAGCACTTCTTCGCCGCGCTTGATCACCGTATCGTAGAAGGCGCTTGCGCCCTGCACCTTTTCGACGACCACGGAGGCGATGACCGTGTCGTTCAAAAAGGCCGGCTTGCGATAGGTGATCTCATGCTTGAGCGCGACCCAGAGATGCTCGGCGACGGCCTGGGGCGGCGCAATCTTCTGCCAATGGGCGAGCACGGCTTCCTGCACCCAGTTGAGATAATTGGCGTTGTTCACATGGCCCATGAAATCGATGTCGTCGGCATCGACGGCGATCGGATGGTCGTGGCGGGGCAAGGCGGTGTCGGTCACGGTGGCGCTACTCGGTTACGGTGGATTTCATTCTATAGCTTACAATCATGTCAGTAAAGCGACGATGAACGCGTGGCGCCGGTTCTCCGATACGGAGCGGGCCGGTGCTGCGCCCTATCGGAAATCATGCTATCGTCCGCTGCATTGAGCCATCTTCGGGGCGCATGAATCGGTTGACCGGCGGCGAGCGCCATCGGGCAGGATCATGGGAGAGGGCGATGACGCACAAATTTGTCGATCTGCGCAAAGACGGAAAACACACGCATCTATACGATGCCATCGACGGCAAGAAGGTCCGCGAGGTGCTGTGGGGCGACTGGCTGACGATAGACGGGCCGCCGAGCCAAGGCTGGCAGAAAGTGATCTGGTCGCCGAATAATCCCCGATACCGCCGCGAACTGTTCATCCCCGAAGACCATCTCAGCGATCATCGGCCGCTGGAAATCATCTTTCTCGATGTCGGGCAGGGAGACGGCGCGGTGCTGATCACGCCCGAGACCGACCAGGACGAGCGGGTGCTGGTGATCGATGCGGGCATCGACGACAATATGCACCGGTTCCTGCGCAAGCGGTTCGGCGGCTATCGCGACCTTCATTTCGATGCGGCGGTCCTCACCCATCCGGACCAGGATCATTATGGCGGATTCAGGCCGATCTTCGACGATCCCGATTTCCGCTTCAAAAACCTCTACCATAACGGGCTGATCGAACGCGCCGTCTCGGGCAGTTTCGTAAAGATCGGCGGGAAAACGCGCGATCCGGTCGCACGGCGCAGCTATGTGACCGATATCCGTTCGGACCGGAACAGTATCGCCGCGCTCTATCCGCAGGGCGCGCCGATCGACGACTACGAGTTCCCGCCGCTCATGCGATCGGCGCTTGCGATGCAGGGACTCGAATTCGCGATGCTTTCCACCGAGCATGGTGTGCTCGAGCACGGCAAGCGGTACGTGCCCGGTTTCGCGCCGTCCGATGCACATCCCTATCAGATCGAGATATTGGCGCCGGTCTGCGAGTTCGACGGCAATGGCGATCCGCGCCTGCGTGTGCTCGGTAGCAGTTATGGCAAGACCAAGAACGGCCATTCGGTAATATTGCGGCTTCGCTACAAGGAATTTTCGGTGCTGTTCGGCGGCGATCTCAACAAGGCCGCCGAAAAATTCCTGCTCACCCATTATGCCGGGATCGAGGGTTTTCCGGACAAGGGCACGCAGGACTATGGCGACATGGTCGAGGATGCGGCCGCCCATTGGCGGTCGGATATCATGAAAGTCTGCCACCATGGCGCGGCCGATGTAACGGACGCCTTTCTCGAAACGGTCAATCCGGCCTGCTTCATCATCTCGTCGGGCGACGAGGAGGGGCATGTCCATCCGCGGCCTGACCTGCTCGGCCGGCTGGGAAGGTTCGGGCGCGGCAAGGCGCCGGTGCTGCTGTCGACCGAGTTGCAGCGCTCGAGCCGCGAGAAGGAGGACGAGAAGATCGTCGACCGGATTCGCCGCACGATCGAGAAGACGGGTAACGGGCTGACCGAAAACCAGCAGGAAAAGCTGCGCGACGACGTGACGAAGCTCGCCCGGGTCAATGTCGATGTCTATGGCGCCATCTACCTCAAATCGGACGGCGAACGGCTGATCACCGCGTTCAAGATCGAGCAGCCGTCGATGAACAAGCGCTGGTTCTGGTTCGAATACCGGTTCGATTCGCGCGGCAGGCTCAGCGTCGTCTGAGCTAGTCGGACTGGCTGAGGATGTGATGTTCGAACCTGACCCGCCGGGGCAGCTCGAAATCGCGAAAGCCCGCTCCATCGACTTGGTCCAGCAGCGCGTCCGCGGCCGCTTTGTCGCGCCCGTGAAGCGCGCGATAGAAATCGAGCGGCCGCTGGAGCATCCACAGGTTGAAGGTCATGGCGGCACGCTGGCCCGTCTTCCCGCCGATCGCAAAGTCCACAAAGCCGACTGCGCGCGGAACGTCGGCATCGGGATTGGCGTCCGCCCAGCCGGCATAGGCGATGGCCACCGATTGAAGATGTGGCACATGCTCGGTCATGATCCGCTTGAGGATCGGAAGGAGCGTATCCGGGATCGCGTCGTCTGCGAGGAATTCACCGGACAATGGCGTCTCTACATCGATCATCCGTTCCACCCAGCGCGCGACATTCGGCGCCAGCCTCTTCATCAGCTTGCCCGATTCCGGGTCGCGATAGAGATGCGCATAGAGCGGGCCGATCAGGCCATAGTCGCCGATCGAGGGGCGGGAGCCGAGCAGATAGTCATGCGCCGCGAAATGGGTATCGAGCCCGGACAGCAGGCCTTCATAACTCGCCTCGACGCCGGGAATGGTGTCGGGCGTAATACCGAGCGCGGGGATGAATCCCTTGAAGCGGGCGCCGTTCTCGCGGCCCTTGGCATCCTGTTCTTCCGGCGTCCCGTCGGGCAGGGCGACCTTGCCGAACTCGCCATAGACCCAGTCTTCGTTATAGTTCCAGCGATAGTGCATCGCCGGGATCACCAGCCATTCGTCGCCATAGAGTTCGAACAGCAAGGCGACCATCCTTTGCACGGGGCCGTCGGGATAGACGGACGGGCCGTCCGTCCGCTCCTCGAAATGGTCGATGATGCAGGTCGTATCCTGCAGGATCGTCCCGTCGTCGGTCTCGACGACCGGCATGACCGGCCGCCCGACATTGGGGATGATCACGCCCTTCATGATATCGGGCGTCGGCAGCACCTCGCGATAGTCGATGGCTTTCCAGTCCAGATAGGCGCGGGCCTTTCCCGAATAGAGCGAAAGCGGGGCGCCGTAGAGGATATGGGTCATCGCTCAGCCGCGTCCGCGATAGGGGGCCACGCCCTGGTCGGGGAGCCACAGGCCCTCCGGCGGTGGACCCGACTGCCAGAAGACGTCGATCGGGATGCCGCCGCGCGGATACCAGTAGCCGCCGATCCGCAGCCATTGCGGCTGCATCTCTTCCGTCAGGCGCTTGCCAATGCCGACCGTACAATCTTCGTGGAATGCCTGATGGTTACGGAAGCTTCCGAGAAACAGTTTTAAAGATTTGCTCTCAACGATGGTCTCGCCCGGGGCATAGTCGATCACGAGATGTGCGAAGTCGGGTTGGCCCGTGACCGGGCACAGCGAGGTAAATTCCGGGGCGGCGAAGCGCACGAGATAAAGCTCGCCCGGCCGGGGGTTCGGGACGTAATCGAGCGTTGCCTCTGCGGGCGAGGACGGGAGCTCGGACGTCTTGCCGAGATGCGTGGGTTCCATGGGCGCTCGTCTAGTCGATTTGCCGCTTCATGTCATTCCTGCCGCTCGGTTCATCGGCGATTAACCCGCATCCGGCTTGGGCTGGGTCGTCATCGTGCGTGGAACGGGTTAGGCCCGGCGCGCATTGATGCCCCGGCCAGGATAGGCCGAAACAGGATAGGGACGCGACCGGTGCGACGGCTTTTGGGATATGGACTCGCATGCGCGATCGGCGCGGCTCTGCCGCTCGCTGGCGCGCTCGCGCAAGAGGTGGACGACACCGAAGCGGTCGCCCGGCAAGCGCCGGTGTTCGACCTGCCTGCCGGCCGGACGCGCGAGCGGCCGCAGCCCGACGTTCAGGGCCCCCGTGCGCCGGGCGTCTCGCCGCCCCGCCTCCTCGGCGAAGACAATGATGCCGCGGCCTCGGAAACCCCGCCCGTCGAAATCGCCCCGATCGTTACGCCGCCGCCGTCCGATACGGCGCCGGTCGCGACCGAGGCGCAACCGGACGCGGCCCCGGCTTCACCATCCGCGCCGCCCGCAGCGGTCGCGCAGGCTCCGGTGGCCGAGCCCGATGCCATGCCCGCCGATCCGCCTTCGCTACGGTCCTCCGAACTATCCCGGCCACCGGCCGCATCCGCACCCGAACGAATGACGGAACCGACTACGACGACCGGGGATCCCGCGGACTCGCCATGGTGGATATGGCTGGCCGGCATGTTCATGCTTGTCGCCTTCGTCGCGGCCGTGCGCATCGTGCGCACCCGCCGGTCGTGGGAAGCGGAGGAGGTGCCCGAACCCGCTCCGCTGGTGCGGAAACCGCCGGAACCTGCAGCGAGGCCGGAACCGGCCCCCGAGCCCGTGGCGCCCCCGCCCGCACCGGTCGAGCCTGCGGCATCGGCCGACCAGGCCCCGCTTGCCGACGGAGACGCGCCCACGCGCATCGAGGTCGATTTCCAGCCGCTGATGGCGCGCCTGTCGACGCTCGGCCTGACGCTCGGCTATCGGCTCCGGCTGCACAATATCAGTGACGAGCCGCTGCGCGATGTGTCGGTTCGGCTCGGCATTCGCTGTGCCGATGATGGGCCACTGAATGCAGCCGCCGATGCGGAGCCGCCCTGTCTTGCTATCGATACGCTAGAAGCCGGGGCGACGCAGACGCATAGCGGCGAGATCCGCCTCGATCCGCAAACCTTCCGGCCGCTGCAGTCGCACGGCGAGCCGATGCTGGTTCCAATCGTCGACATGATGCCGCGTTATCGCGACGGCGAGGGTGTCGTCCACGAGATGCACGCGACGATGCTGGTCGGACGCGAACTGAAGCCGCCCCGGCCCAAGATGCAGCCCTTCTGGCTCGAGCGCGGTTTCGGTCAGTTCGGTGCGCTGGGCTGCCGGATGCTGAGCGTGAAGACCGCCTGACCGTTCGGACGGGTTGACCCCCCGAGCGCGCCGCGCGAACTGGGCGCAATGCCAGATAAAGGCCCCATCCTGATCCCGATCCTGGGCGACCAGTTGAGCCGCGGCATATCCTCGCTCGACGGCGTCGATCCGGACGACGCGGTGCTGCTGCTGATGGAGCTGGACGAGGAGACGGGCTATGTCCGGCACCACAAGGCGAAGATCGCCTTCATTCTCTCCGCCATGCGCCACCATGCAGAGGATATGCGCACGCGCGGCTGGACCGTCGACTATGTGAAACTCGACGATCCCGATAACAGCGGCAGCTTTTCCGGCGAAGTCGCGCGCGCGATCGAGCGGCATGGGCCGTCTCGCATTCGCGTTACCGAGGCAGGGGAATGGCGCGTCAGGGCGATGATCGAGAAGTGGGAGGACAAGTTCGAAATACCGGTCGAAATCTGTCCCGACACGCGCTTTCTATGTGATCACAAGGAGTTCGAGGACTGGGCCGCGGGCCGCAAGCAGCTCCGCATGGAATATTTCTACCGCGAGATGCGCCGGAAAACCGGACTGCTGATGGATGGCGACGATCCCGAAGGCGGCAAGTGGAATTACGACCAGGACAATCGCAAGCCCGCCGATCCCGATCTGTTCATGCCCAAGCCGATATCCTTCCGGCCCGACGACACGACCCGGGCCGTGCTCGATCTGGTCGCAGAGCGCTTCCCCGATCATCCGGGCAGTCTCGATCATTTCCAGTTCGCGGTAACCCATGAAGAGGCGCTGCGCGCGCGCCGCCATTTCCTCGACGAGTGCTTGGCCCGCTTCGGCGACTATCAGGATGCGATGCTGACCGGCGAGCCTTTCCTCTACCACTCGCTGCTGTCGCCGTATCTGAACGTTGGCCTGCTCGATCCGCTCGATCTGTGCCGCGAGGCGGAGAAGAAATACGTGCAAGGCGAGGCGCCGCTCAACGCGGTCGAGGGCTTCATCCGGCAGATCATCGGCTGGCGCGAATATGTGCGCGGTATCTATTGGCGCGAGGGCCCGGACTATGCCGCACGCAATTTCCTCGACGCCGAACGCGACCTGCCCGACTTCTACTATTCGGGCGAAACCGACATGCATTGTCTGTCGCAGGCGATCGGCCAGACGCTCGACCATGCCTATGCCCATCACATCCAGCGGCTGATGATCACCGGCACCTTCGCGTTGCTCGCCGGGATCGATCCGCGCCAGCTCCATATCTGGTATCTGGAAGTCTATGCCGATGCCTATGAATGGGTCGAACTTCCGAACACGCTCGGCATGAGCCAGTTCGCCGATGGCGGGCTGCTGGCCTCGAAGCCCTATGCGGCTTCAGGGAATTACATCAACAAGATGTCCGACTATTGCAGCCATTGCCGTTACGATGTGAAGGCGAAGACGGGCGCGGATGCCTGCCCGTTCAACGCGCTCTATTGGGACTTTCTCGCCCGGAACGAAGACAAGCTCGGAGACAATCGCCGTCTCGCCATGCCGTACCGGACATGGGAGAAAAAGGAGAAGGGCGAGAAGATCGCCTTGAGAAACAGCGCGCGGGCCTTTCTGGAATCCCTCGACTAGCCCGGCCCCCAAAGCTAAGGATTGGGAGACTCGAAACCCAGGCAGGAAATACGCACATATGGAAATGCTCGTCTCGACCGAATGGCTCGCCGGAGAATTGGGGGCAAGCGATCTGCACATCATCGATGCGACGCAGTTCCTTCCCGATGCCGGCCGCGATGCGAAGGCCGAACACGGCTTCGAGCACATCCCGGGTGCCGTGTTCCTGGACCTGGAAGAGGTGCGCGACACGTCCAATCCTGTTCCCGGCATGCTGCCATCGGCCGAAAAATTCGCGAGCCGGATGCAGTCTCTCGGGATCGGTGATGGCAGCCGCATCGTGATCTATGACAATTCGCCGCTCCACAGCGCGGCGCGGGCCTGGTGGATGACAAAGGACGTGTTCGGCGCGCACAATGTCGCGGTGCTCGATGGCGGGCTCGCCAAATGGAAGGCCGAAGGCAATGCCGTCGAGCAGGGCAAGCAGCAGGTTCGCCACCGGCATTTCACGCCCTTCCATGACGACAGTTCCGTGCGCGACCTGGCGGCGATGAAGGCGCTGGTCGGATCGGATGATACCGAAATCGTCGATGCGCGGCCGGAAGATCGCTTCCGGGGCGAGGGCCCCGAGCCGCGTCCGGGCGTCGAACCGGGCCATATTCCCGGCTCCAGGAACGTACCGCATGCGACGCTCTTCGACGACGACGGGACGTGGAAGCGCGGTGACGATCTCAAAGCCGCGTTCGAGGCCGCGGGCGTCGATCTCGAAAAGCCGATGGTGACGACCTGCGGCGGTGGCACGACGGCAGCAGTCTTGCTGTTCGGTGCCAAGTTGCTCGGCAAGACCGACGTCGCGCTCTACGACGGCAGCTGGGCCGAATGGGGTAGCCAGTCCGATACCGAAAAAGCGACGGGAGCCGCGTGAGCGGCGGCAAATCGGATACCGAGCTGCCGACCCGCCTCGTTACAGGCGGCCGGCGCAGGGAATGGACGGGCGCCGTCGTCAATCCGCCGGTCTGGCGGGCCAGCACGCATCTGTACGACAGCGTCGCCGATCTGCGCGCCGGCAAGGCGAGCAACGAGGACGGCCGCTTCTTCTATGGCCGGCGCGGATCGCCGACCCAATGGGCGCTGGCCGAAGCGCTGACCGACATGGAGCCCGGCGCGCACGGGACGATGCTGTTTCCCTCCGGCGTGGCCGCGATTGCCTGTGCCTTGCTGGCCGTGCTCCGGCCTGGAGACGTGCTGTTGATGGCCGACAGCAGCTATGATCCGACGCGCATCTATGCCGAGGCGTTTCTCAAGAAATGGGGCGTCGAGACGCGCTACTACGATCCGCTGGTTGGCGCCGGTATCGCCGATCTGATCTGCGAGCAGACGCGCGCGATCCTGATGGAAAGCCCCGGCAGCCTGACCTTCGAGGTACAGGATGTGCCCGCGATCTGCGCCGTGGCGAAGGAGCACGGGATCACGACGCTGCTCGATAATACCTGGGCCGCTTCCTATTTCTTCCGCGCGATAGAGCATGGCGTCGATATCGCGATCCTGGCGGGCACTAAATATATCGTCGGGCATAGCGATGTGATGCTCGGTTCGGTGACGACCCATGAGAAATACTGGACGCGCGTTCGGCGGACCGCGCAGCAGCTCGGCCAGATCGTGTCGCCGGACGACGCCTATCTGGCGCTGCGCGGTCTGCGCACCCTCGACGTTCGGATGCGGCAGCACCAGGACGGCGGGCTAGCGGTGGCGAAATGGCTGGCCGACCAGCCGCAGGTGGCCCGGGTCCTTCACCCCGCGCTGCCGGATTGTCCCGGTCACGAACTCTGGCGGCGCGATTTTTCCGGCGCCGCGGGGTTGTTCTCCTTCGTGCTGGACGGCGGCGGCGAGGAGGCGATCGCCGCCCTGATCGACGATCTCGCCCTGTTCGGTATCGGTTACAGCTGGGGCGGCTATGAGAGCCTCGCATTGCCAATCGATCCCACGCCGGACCGGACGGCCACCCGGTGGAAAGCGGAAGGACCGCTGGTGCGCCTCAATATCGGTCTCGAGGATCCCGATGACCTGATCGCCGATCTTGCGAAGGGACTGGAAAGGTACGAGAAGGCCGCATGCAGGAGATAATCGCACTGCTGACGCGAGCGGGCATACCGCTGCCAGAGGATCTCAACTGGCTCGCCGCGATCATCGGTTTCACGATCGTCGGCGCCGGCATGGCGTTGGGCTGGGTCATCAGCCGGCTTGCCGGCCGGCATCTGCGCGGGTTCTGGGAACGGGTCGCCGGCGAGCGGGCCGAGGGGCTGGCCGACCGGATGATCCGGATCATCTATCACGGGTCGGTGTCGATCGTCCTCGCGATCGCGTTTTTCGCGATGGACTGGTGGACTTTTACCGATCTCATCATCGGTGCGGGCTGGGGCCTGTGCGCGGGCTATCTCGTCTGGCACATCGTCTGCGCGACCAATTTCGCCCGCTGGATCGCTCTGGCGTCCGGAGTTTTCACCTTCGCCGTGATCCTCAGCAATGCCGTCGGCGGGCTGGAGCGCGTCTCCTTCGTCCTCGACCGGATCGGCGTGACGGTCGGCGACAACAGGATTTCGCTCCTCACGGTCCTCGTCATTGCGATCACTGCGCTCGCGTTGTTTGCCGTCGTGCGCATCATCCGCCGGATCGTGAGCCATTCGATCCAGCGGTCGAGCGGTCTCGATCCGGCGCAGAAACTGCTCGCCGACAAGCTCGCCCTGATCGCTATCGTCGTCGCCGCCTTCTTCATCGGCATCGATATTCTCGGCATCGACCTGACGGCGCTCGCCTTTTTCTCCGGCGCGCTCGGTCTCGCCGTCGGTTTCGGCATGCAGAAGACCTTCGGCAACCTGATCGCCGGCATCATCCTGCTCATGGACCGGTCGATCAAGCCGGGCGATGTGATCGCGGTCGGGGAAAGCTTCGGCTGGGTCAACAAGATCGGCGTGCGCGCGGTTTCGATCATCACCCGCGACGGCAAGGAACATCTGATTCCGAACGAAAACCTGATGACCGAAGAGGTGGAGAACTGGTCCTATTCGAGCCTCGAAGTGCGCGTCCATATCGAGGTCGGCGTCTCCTACAATTGCGACATCCGGCTCGCCCAGGAAATCATGATCGAGGCCGCGTTGGACTGCAAACGGGTGCTCAAAAGCCCCAAACCCAATATCTGGCTCAAGGAGTTCGGCGACTCCTCGGTCAATTTCGATGTCCTGGTCTGGATCAAGGATCCCGAGAGCGGCGTGGGCAATGTCCGTTCGGACATCCTCAATCGCATCTGGTGGAAGTTCAAGGAACACGATATCGAAATCCCGTTTCCGCAGCGCGACCTGCACATTCGGGACTGGCCCGACGGGAAACCGAAGGCGCTCGGCGGCGAAGGCGTCAAGGAACCCGAATCGGCGGAAGCCGAAAAAAGCTAGATTCCGACGAAACGGCCGAGCCGGACGATCTGCCGACGCAGATAGCGCGCCAGTTCCGCGGCGGCGGCAGATGCATCGGCGCCCTTGCCGAGCAGGGCCTGCGCGCCCGCCGTTGCGGCGTCGGCTGTCTCGTCGGCCACCCTGTCGAACTCCTGCTTGGCGATGCCGGGCAAATTTTCCAGGGCCCGGCACAGGGCCGTCTCGTCAGGAACGTCCATCGTGTCGGGCTGATCCGGTGCCATTTGCTCGACGACCGCCAGCACAGCGTAGAGCTGTGGAATCCGGTCGGGCCCTGCCGATGCAACCGCCGGTGCAGCAATCTCTTTATGCGCGGTCATTGATGATATCCCTCCATCGCATATGCCAGTGTCGCACCAAGCCGCTAATATTTGCCTAAGCCCATTGCAGCGCACCAATCATGTTGCAGTGCAGCAACATTCTCTATCTTTTTTACGAGAGTCTTTGAAATATCATTGTGTGCAAGTGCGAATGTATGCATCATCCCTATCAATCACTTTATCAGTCCGCCGTGAACCGGATCAGAGACTGAAGGGTGCGCAGGGACGAATAGAACCGTATTCGAACGAAAAAAGGAACTATTATGCGCACCTCGATTTTCGGCCTTGCCCTGCTAGCAACCACGGCCTTTGCCGCGCCCGCCCATGCGGGGGAACTGGGCGGCGGCTTCAGCGTTTCCGGCAACGCCGCGCTCGTCACCGACTATCGGTTCCGCGGCGTGTCCTTCTCGGACGAGGACATCGCCATCCAGGGCGGCATCGATCTCGAGCATGACAGCGGTTTCTATGTCGGCACCTGGGCCTCGTCGATCGAGGACAGCCCGGTCTTCGGTCACACCGAACTCGATATCTATGCCGGTTGGTCGGGCGAGATCACCTCGGGCCTGACGCTCGATGTCGGCGTGCTCGCTTATATCTATCCGAACGGCAATGTCGGCGATGCGGACTATGTCGAACCCTATGCCTCGCTGTCCTACACGATCGGGCCGGCGGAAATCACCACCGGTATCGCCTATGCGCCGAGCCAAACGGCAATCGGCGATGACGACAATACCTATGTCTATGGCGATATCTCGGTGGGCATTCCGCAAACCCCGATCACAGTCAGCGGCCATCTCGGCTATACCAATGGCAGCCTCTCGATCGACAATGACGTCGATTATGTCGACTGGTCGCTCGGCGCCGAAGCCTCGTTCGGTATGCTGTCGGTGGGCGTCGCCTATGTGAGCACGGCGGTGAACGGCCCGCTGACCGACGGCACGGTGGTCGGCACCCTCGGCGTCAGCTTCTAGACGCGGCGACCAGTTTCTGCGTTACCGGATGGGCCGGTGCGGCGATGATCTGCCGCGCCGGCCCTTCTTCGATGATTGCACCTGCATCCATCACCGCGATCCGGTGGCAGAGACGTTTGGCGACCGCAAGGTCATGGGTGATGAGGAGCAACGCCAGATTGCGCTCATGCTGGAGTTCTTCGAGCAGATCGAGCACCCGTCCGGCCACGAGAACGTCGAGCGCCGATGTCGCCTCGTCGAGCAGCAACATTTCGGGTTCGGCCACGAGAGCCCGCGCGATGGCGACGCGCTGCGCCTGACCGCCGGACAGTTCGCGCGGGAAGCGGTCGGCGAATTCGGCTGGCAGATCGACCTCCTGCAGCGCTTGCTTGACCGCGCCCGCCCGGCCCCACTTGGCCAGATCCGGCCGCAAATGGCGCAGCGGCTCGGCGACGATGTCCGACACTCGCCATTGCGGATCGAGGCTTGCGGCCGGGTCCTGAAAGACGGGCTGGATCGGCCGGCGATGGTCGCGGGTCATGCGCTTGCGCTGCGGCAGTTCTTCGCCGCGCCACGAAACGCAGCCGCTGTCCGCTGGTCCGAGCCGGGCGATGGCGCGGGCGAGCGTCGACTTGCCCGATCCGGACCCGCCGACCAGCGCCAGCGCCTCGCCCTGATGGATAACGAGCGAAGTTTCGGATACCGCCTGCACGCGACCCCGTCGCCAACCCGGGCGGCTAAAGGAGACGTCGATATTTTCGGCAATTAGCAGGGGCGCGCCGGTATCCGGCAATGATGGCGGCGGATCGGTCAGCCTCGGCGTCGCGGCCAGCAGTTCGCGGCCATAGGCGCTGCTCGGTGCGGCGAGATGCTGTGCGGCCGGGCCGCTCTCCTCGATCCGGCCGGCACGGAGCATGACGACATGATCGGCGTGACGTTCGATGGCGGCGAGATCGTGGCTGACGAGAAGCAGCGCCAGCCCGTCTTCGCGCCGCAGGGTGTCGAGCAGCGTCATGATCTCCGCGCGCAGGCTGGCATCGAGCGCGCTGGTCGGCTCGTCGGCGATCAGCAGTTTCGGTGTGTGCGCTACCGCCATCGCGATCAGCGCGCGTTGCCGTTGGCCGCCCGAGAGCCGGTGTGGGAACTGGTCGAGGCGGTTGCCGGGCGCGTCCAGGCCAACGCGTTCGAGCGCCGCGATCATGTCTTCGCGCGTTGGCGCCTCGGCTCCACCGCGCTGCCAAGCCTCGGCGAGTTGCGCACCGATCGTCAAGTGCGGCGTGAGCGCGGTCAGCGGATGCTGGAAGACGAACCCGGCATCGCGGCCCCGCTTTTTCCGAAGTACTGCCTCGTCTGCTCCTATCAGCTCGGTTCCGTCGAGCAGCGCCGATCCCTCGGCTATGCCGGGGGATAGGCCGAACGGAGCGAGACAGGTCTGGCTCTTGCCCGATCCCGACGCGCCGATCAGCGCCGCGCACTGACCGGCCTCCACGGTGAAGCTCACATCCTCGACCACCATCGTGTCGCCGATGCGCACGCTCAGTTTCTCGACCGCATAAATGCTCATCGCGACAGCCGGTCCCGCAGCCGTTCGCCCGCGATCGTGAGGCAGACGATGATCAGCACCAGCATGCCGCCCGGGATCAGCAGGGCGTGCGGCTGGAGGTCCATATCGTCGGCACCCTCCTTCACGAGGATGCCGAGCGAGGTCAGCGGCTCCTGCACGCCGAGGCCGAGAAAGGAGAGGAAACTCTCGACCATGACGACCTGCGGTACGGTGAGCAGCAGATAGGCCAGCGCGACGCCCGCAACGTTGGGGAGGATATGGCCGGTCAGGATGCGGCGCGCCGGGGCTCCGGCCGCCTCAGCCGCCGTGACAAAGGGGCGTTCCTTCAATGCGATCACCTGGCTGCGCACGACGCGCGCCATGGTCAGCCATTCGACCGCGCCGATGCCGATGAACACCAGGATGATAGACCGGCCGAACACGACCATCAGCAGGATGACGACGAACATGAAGGGCAGGGCGTAGAGCCCGTCGACGATCCGCATCATGATCTCGTCGGTTCGCCCGCCGATCCAGCCCGCTATCGCGCCCCAGGCGGTCCCGATGACGAGCGCGACCAGCGCGGCCGCCAGCGCTACGGCCAGCGTCACCCGGGTGCCGACCAATGTGCGCGCCAGCAGGTCGCGGCCGACCGTGTCCGTACCGAAAAGGTGACCGGGCGCGAACAGCGGCGCGCGCACCGCGTCCCAGTCGATAGCGCTGTGCGTCCAGGGGAGAAAGGGCGGCACGAGCAGCGCGACCAGCGCGATCGCCGCGACGATCAGGAGCGGAATGCGGCCCTTCATCGTCCAAATTCCAACCTGCGCCTGCGCGGGCAGGAGCCTAGGGCAACGAGCGACGGCGTTTGCGGTTCTGGGCTCCTGCCTGCGCAGGCGCACAATAGTTTCATTACCGACGTCATTCCGCGCGCATCCGCGGGTCGAGCCAGCCATAGATCAGGTCGGCGACGAGGTTGAACAGGATGATGAGGCCCGCATAAAGCGTGACCACGCCGAGTACGAGCGGGTAATCGCGGTTGAGCGCGCCCTGCACGAAATAGCGGCCGAGGCCGGGCAGGGCGAAGACGGTTTCGATGATCACGGCACCGGTCAGTAGCCCCGCCGCCGCCGGGCCCAGATAGCTGGCGACCGGAACGAGAGCGGGGCGCAGTGCGTGGCGGGCAATGACCTGGCGTTCGGCAAGGCCGCGGGCGCGGGCGGTGCGAACGTGATCCTCGTTGAGCGCCCTGGCGAGCCCCGCCCGGGTCAGCTTCGCGATGGCGCCCGCGAACGGCAGCGAGAGCGCGACGACGGGAAGTAGCAGATGCGAGGGGCTGCCCGGCTCCCAGCCCGATACCGGCAGCCAGCCGAGGCCGAGTGCGAAGATCAGCACGAACAACGGTCCCGTGACGAAGACCGGCAGCGCGGTGAGCAGGGTCGCCAGCCCCATGATCGCCTCGTCCTGCCAGCGTCCGGCGCGCGCCGCCGCCCATAGCCCGCCGCCGATACCGAGTACGCAGGCGAGCAGCAGCGCCAGCCCGCCGATCGTCAGCGAAACCGGCAGCCCTTGCGCGATCAGCTCGCTGACTGTGAAGTCGCGATAGACAAGGCTTGGCCCGAAATCGCCGCGCAGCAGCCGGCCGATATACAGCGCGATCTGCTCCGCCAAGGGCAGGTCCAGCCCATAGGCCGCGTCGAGCGCGGCGCGGGTCTCCTCGTCGAGCGCCCGTTCCCCGTCGAACGGCCCGCCGGGCGCCAGCCGCATCAATATGAAAGACAGGATCACGACGCCGAGCAAAGTCGGGATCGCGGTCAGCAGGCGGCGAAGAAGGAGCCTCCCCATGGCGCGCATGATTGGCGCAAAGCTATTCGGGCGTCACGCAAAAAAAACCGCTTGCAGTTGACGCAAGGTCAAGCGGCATAACAGGCATATGGCCGATTCGCTCGACATATCGGAAGTCGCCCGCCGCACCGGGCTCACCGCGCGCACCTTGCGCTTTTACGAGAGCCGGGGGCTGCTGGCGCCGGGTCGCACGGCGGGTGGGCGTCGCGTCTACACGACGGAAGACCTGAGCGCGATTCATCGCATCATGCTGCTCAAGGGCGCCGGCTTTACCATCGCCCAAATCCGGCAATTGTTCGAACGGGAGGATATCGGGCTCTCCCGGCTCGTCCAGGCGCAACTCGATCTGCTTGCGGCGGAAGCGGGCCGGATCGCGGAGGCGCGGGCCCTGCTCGGCCTCGTGCTGTCGCGGATCGAACGCGGCGACGAGATCGATGCGGAAACGCTCTGCGCGCTGATCGAAAGCGGCGAACGCACGCTTCGGAACGAACCGGAAGACTGGAAACGCGTCGCCGACCGCTATTTCCCGCCGCGCGACCGGGTGGACTGGGCCGAGGCATCGGGCCGTCTGCCGCCCGGTCTCGACGAGGAGGCCTATACCGAACAATGGCGCGCGCTTGGCGAACGGATCGAGGCCGCGCTGCCGATCGACCCGGCTTCGGCCGAGGCACAGGCCTTTGTCGATGAATGGTTCGCGCTCTTGAAGCCCTTCGCCGAGGTGGCAACGCCGGAAGTCTGGAACGGCACCTATGCGATGTATGAGGACATGGAGGCCTGGGCCGGGTCGGATGGAGAGGGCATCGATCCGGGCTTCAGCAAGGGGGTCTGGGATTTCATCAAACTGGCGACCGCTGCGCGGATGACCGGCATCGTTAGCAATCACCATAAGGAGACGGAGTAATGGCGATCAACGCATGGGCGCTGCTGGGCGGCGCGATCCTTTTCGAGATACTCGGCACGAGCCTGCTCAAGGCATCGGCCGGTTTCGCGAAGCCGCTGATCGGCATGGCGTCGATGGCGTCCTATGCGGTCTGTTTCTGGCTGCTGGCCTTCGCGATCACGCGGATACCTGTCGGCGTCGCCTATGCCGTGTGGGCGGGCGTCGGCATCGCGATCATCACGCTGATCGGCTGGGTCATTTTCCGCCAGACGCTGAGCGTGGTCCAACTCGGCTGTATTGCGCTGATCTTCGTCGGCGCGATCGGGCTGCACCTTACCACGGCGACCGCCGAGCTCTGAACGCTTATTGCGGCGTCGAAACCGTCGCTTCGGGGGCGTCGCCTTCGGGCGCGTTCAGGATATCTCGCGTCGTCGAACCGTAATCGACCGCCTGAGTCTCGGGATCGCCGACATTGCTGCGAATGCCGGGCCGGGCCGATTCGGGATCGGCCTGGTTGACGAGCGCTTCTTCCGCGGCGCTGCGCGGGGCGGGGCCGCCGAACATCGCCTGCAGCGCCTGGGTGCTCGAATCGGCGCCGCGGGCGGCCGGTTCGCCGGGGCGCGGCGGGGTCAGCGCGAAATCGGGCGGGATCACGAGCGGTGCCGAGCGCGAGACCAGAAACTCGTCCGGGCGGTCGCGGTCGCCGCCGAAAATGCTGCATGCCGAAAGGCTTGCGCCCATCGCCACAAGGCCCGTTACCACCATCACTTTACGCATTACTCTGTCTCCGCCGGTTCAGGCTTGTCGCGTAGCAGAAAAGCCCGCAACACCAAAATTACGACCCCGATGGTAATCGACGCGTCCGCGACATTGAAGACCAAAAAGGGCTGGAAGTCCCCAAAATGAAGATCGATGAAATCCGCGACATAGCCGTAGCGGATCCGATCGGTGAGGTTGCCGATCGCGCCGCCCAGGACCATGCCGAGCGCGAACACGTCCATCGCGCGCTTTTCCCGCCAGATCCAGATCGCCACGCCGAGCGATATCGCGCCGGTCAGCGCGACGAGCATCCAGCGCTGCGTATCGGACGAGGCGGTCAGCATGCCGAGCGAGACGCCGCGATTTTCGACCCAGGTGAAATTGAGAATCGTCAGCAGCTCGATCTGCCCGCGCTGGGGCAGCTGGAGCAAGGTGATGATCCAGTATTTCGAGATCTGGTCGACGACGAAAATCGTGGCGGCGAGCAGATAGCCGAGCATCGGACGGCGGGATGCGGTCATCCCAATCCTCCCCGGGACGGGGAGGGGGACCGCGCTTGCGCGGTGGAGGGGTGTAACCGCTGGCCGCGTGTATTCCGCCAGCCGTGATACCCCTCCGTCAGCCCGTTGGGCTGCCACCTCCCCCCAGGCGGGAGGATTTCGGCGCGCAGGTTGACACTGGTTGACACAGGTCGGGGGTAAATCGCGTTATCCACCGATAACCTCCGCACAGCGATCGCACAGCGCTCCGTCTTCCGCGACTTCGGGAAGGTGTCGCCAGCAGCGGCCGCATTTGTTGTCCGTTGTTGGAGTGACTTCTACACCCAGTGCGTCGTCTGAAAAAGGATCATTTTCCAACTTGATATCCGAAACTATGAATAGCTCGGCAACGTCTGAACGATCTAGTTTTTCAAACCAACTCGCCATGGCAGCATCTTTTGTTCGCATTATAACGTTAGCTTCCAACGAGGATCGAATCTTCTTTTCCCGACGGAGCGGCTCAATCGTTTCGGTAACCTGTTCTCTTACGCCGCGTAGTCTCTGCCAATGTAGCTCATCTACGTCTGCAACCTCGATCTCCGGCCATTCCAGCAGATGCACCGATCCGGCGTCCGGATAGCGCGTCCGCCACACCTCTTCCGCCGTGAAACACAGAACCGGCGAGGCGTAGCGGACCAGCGCGTGGAACAGGATATCGAGCACCGTCCGATAGGCCTGCCGTTTCGCCGACCCGGCTGGCAGGGATTCTCCAACATCGCAATAGAGGCAGTCCTTGCGGATATCGAAGAAGAAGGCGGAGAGGTCCTCGTTCGCAAAATCTGTGAGCGCGCGGACATAGCGGTTGAAGGCATAATCGTTGACCGCCTCGCGCAAAGTGCCGTCCAGCTCGGCGAGCAGGTGCAGCACATAGCGTTCGAGTTCGGGCATATCCGCCACGGCCACCCGCTCGCTTTCCTCGAAATCGCTGAGCGCGCCGAGCATGTAGCGGAAGCTGTTCCGGAGCTTGCGGTACATGTCCGTCACGCCCTTGAGGATTTCCGGGCCGATCCGGTGGTCCTCGGTGAAATCGACGGTCGAGGCCCAGAGCCGCAGGATATCGGCGCCGTTGACGTCGATGATCTTCTGCGGGTCCAGCGTGTTTCCGACGCTCTTGGACATTTTCAGCCCCTTGGCGTCGAGCGTCATGCCGTGCGTCAGCACTTCCCTGTAGGGCGCGCGGCCGCGCGTGCCGCAGCTTTCGAGCAAGCTCGACTGGAACCAGCCGCGATGCTGGTCGGAGCCTTCGAGATAGAGGTTAGCCGGGGAAGACAGGTCGGGCCAGTTATCGCTTTCGAGCACAAAGGCATGGGTCGATCCGCTGTCGAACCAGACGTCGAGGATGTCCGTGACGACCTCATAGTCATCGAGATTGTATTTATTGCCCAACAGCGCCTGATGATCGGCCGCGAACCAGGCATCGGCCCCGCCTTCGCGCACCGCGTCCACGATCCGGTTGTTGACCTCCGCGTCGTTCAGATAATTGCCGTCTTTATCGACATAAACCGTGATCGGCACACCCCAGGCGCGCTGGCGCGAGAGCACCCAGTCCGGTCGCCCCTCGACCATCGAGCGCAGCCGTTTATGCCCGCGCGGCGGGATAAAGCGGGTCTTGTCGATCTCGGAAAGCGCGATCTCGCGCAGGGTTGGGCCCACGCCCTTGGCATGGCCCTTCACCAAATCCGTTTGTCCTGAGCTTGTCGAAGGGTTGTCCTCCTCTTCTGCGTTGTCGGAAGAAGATAAGGACAGGGCTTCGACAGGCTCAGCCTCATCGGTTTTAAATTTGATCGGTGAGTCCATCCGTACAAACCATTGCGGCGTGCAGCGATAGATGACCTTGGCCTTCGATCGCCAGCTATGCGGATAGCTGTGCGCGAAATCGTCGGATGCGGAGAGCAAAGCCCCCGCCTCGCGCAAGTCCGAACAGATCGGCCCTTCCGCCGAATTAAACCGCTTGTTGATGACATTGCCCGCCCGCTCGCCGCCGCGCGGCAGCCAGAGCCAGTCCTCGCGATAGACGCCGTCATCGTCGACCGCGAATACCGGGTCGATGCCATGTTCCTTGCATGCGAAGAAATCCTCCTCGCCATGATCGGGCGCCATATGAACAAGGCCCGTGCCGGCTTCGGTCGTGACATGATCGGCCGCGATAAAGGGGCGCGGCGCGGCGAAGAAGCCGCCGAGATGATGCATCGGATGGCGGGCGACGGTTCCAGCGAGTTCGGAGCCTTGGCCGCGCCACAATGTACCAAGTGAACGAAGTTCGCCCGACCAACCGTCGGGCATCACTTGTTGTGACTTCTCGATCCTATCGTTGAACTGGTCCCAGAGATCGGCTGCCACGAGATATTTTGGACCAAGAAGACTAAATTCTTCATTGTCGTCAGGAAACTCCCAAACCCCAAGATCGACAAGGACATATTCTACGTCCTCTCCGAACGCGATCGCCTGATTGACCGGGATCGTCCAGGGCGTCGTCGTCCAGATGACGGCATGCGCGCCGACCAGCTCTTCGATCGGGCTTTCGGTGATCTCGAACGCCACGTCGATCTGCGTGCTCGTGATATCCTGATACTCGACCTCGGCCTCGGCCAGCGCCGTCTTCTCGACCGGCGACCACATCACGGGCTTCGCGCCGCGATAGAGCTGGCCGCTTTCGGCGAATTTCAGGAACTCCTCGACGATCACCGCCTCGGCGTCGCAATCCATGGTCAGGTACGGCTTGTCCCACTCGCCCATCACGCCGAGCCGCTTGAATTCCTCGCGCTGCACATCGACCCATTTGGCCGCATAGGCGCGGCATTCGGCGCGGAATTCGGCCGCCGGAACCTCGTCCTTGTTCCGCTTTTTCTTGCGATACTGCTCCTCGATCTTCCACTCGATGGGAAGGCCGTGGCAATCCCAGCCCGGCACATAGGGCGCATCCTTGCCGAGCAGCGACTGGCTGCGCACCACGAGGTCCTTCAAAATCTTGTTCAGCGAATGGCCGATATGGATATTGCCGTTCGCATAGGGCGGGCCGTCATGCAGGATGAATTTTTCGCGGCCTTTCCGCGCTTCGCGCAGGCGTTTGTACAGGTCCTGCTCTTCCCAGCGCGCAAGGATGCCGGGCTCCTTGTTGGCGAGCCCCGCCTTCATCGGGAAGTCGGTCTTCGGCAGGAAAACCGTGTCTTTATAATCGGGCTGTTCGGACATTGGGGGCGATGTAAGGGGGAAGGAACGGGGCGTCTAGCAGGAATCGCGCTTTTGCTCTGCGCCGCATATATCATCGTTCGTCACCCTGAACTTGTTTCAGGGTCCACTTCTCCATCGGCACCGTCATCGCGGGATGATGAGTGGATGCTGAAACAAGTTCAGCATGACGCTATTGCGATCAAAGCACATGCCGCGTCAGCCGTCGTTCGGCCTCGGCGCAGTCCTCGGCCATTTGCGCCTTGAGCGCGTCGAGATCGTCGAACTTCGCTTCGGCGCGGATGAAACTCACCAGTTCAACGGCGATGGTCTGGCCGTAAAGATTGCCATCGAAATCGAAAAAGTAAGGCTCGAGCAGTTCGGTCGGCGGATCGAAGCTCGGGCGGATGCCGAGATTGGCCGCGCCGTTCAGCGTCCGCCCGTCGGGCAGGCGGCCGCGCACCGCGTAAATCCCGTATCTGGGCCGGATATAGCTGCCGAGGGGGATATTGGCGGTCGGATAGCCCAGTTTGCGGCCGTTTTTCGCGCCGTGTTCGACCACGCCTTCGATCGCGAACGGGCGCGTCAGCAGATGCGCCGCGGTTTCGCAATCGCCGGCCTTCAGCGCCTCGCGGATCCGGCTGGAGGAGACGATCTCCTCGCCCTCGTTCACGGGCGCGGCGATCTCGGTGAAGAAGCCGTGGGTCTTCGCATATTCGGCGAGCATCACGACATCGCCCTTGCGGCCCTTGCCGAAGACGAAATCGTTGCCGGTAACGACGCCCGCCACGCCGAAGCGGGCGAGCAGGATGTCCTCGATGAAATCCTCGGCCGATGTGCCCGCGAGTTCGGCGCCGAATTCGAACACCATCATCGCATCGGCGCCCGCTTCGGCAAACAGCTCCTCGCGCTGGTCGAGCGTCGTCAGGCGGAAGGGCGGGGCGTCGGGCTGGAAATGGCGGACGGGATGCGGATCGAAGGTTGCGACGATCACCGGCAGTCTGTCGTCATGTGCGTGATGGACCGCGCGGCCGACCACCGCCTGGTGCCCCCGGTGAAAGCCGTCGAAATTGCCGAGCGCGATAACGCCGCCGCGCAAGGTTTCGGGCACGCTATCGCGGTGGAAAAGCCGCTGCATGCCGTGGCTATAGGGGCGCGGGGCAGGGGCGGCAATGCGCGGAAATGGGAAGACCCGTCATCCGCGCGGCAGCCCGTCCCGCAGCACCCGGATCACATTGCCGCCCATCACCTGCGCGATCTCGCCCTCGCTGAGCCCGGCATCGAGCAGCAACTGCGTAATCACGGCGAGTTCGCTCGTGTCGAAGCCGACCGTCGTCGACCCGTCGAAATCCGAACCCAGCCCGACATGGCGGATGCCCACCAGATCGCGGACGTGGAGGATCGAGGCGACGACGTCGGCCGGCTCGAACGAGCAGAGCGCGCCGTCCCAATAGCCGATCCCGATCACGCCGTCGGTTGCGGCCACCGCGGTGATCTGGTCGTCGGTCAGGTTGCGGTTGACGTCGCACACGGCCTGGACGCCGCCATGGCTCGAGACGACCGGCCGGGTCGCCATGGCGAGGATGTCGTCGACCATGGCGGGGCTCGCATGGGCGATATCGACGATCATCCCCGCCTGCTCCATGCGGCGGACGATATCGCGCCCCAAGTCGGTCAGCCCGCCTTTCTCCTCGCCATGCATCGAACCGCCCAGTTCGTTGTCGAAGAAATGGGTCAGGCCCGCCATCCGGTATCCGGCGTCGAACAGCCGGTCGAAATTGCCCGCATCGCCTTCCAGATTGTGCAGGCCCTCGATCGAGAGCAAAGCGCCGATTACGGGATCTCCGCGCTGCCGGTCGGCGAGCAGCGTATCGATGTCGGCGCGGGTGCGCACGATGCGCAGCGCGCCGTCGCTCTCGCGCTCGGCCCGGTTCAGCTTGTCGGCATGGTAGAGCGAGCGTTCGAGCAGCGAGAACCATGTGCGGATCGGCTGGAGCTGGCCGATGGCGAGCCAGACGATATTGTCGGTATTCGACGGATTGGAATCGTAATTCTGCCCGGACGGGGATTTGGTGACCGAGGAAAAGACCTGGAGCGCGACATTGCCCTCCTGCAGGCGCGCCAGATCCATATGGCCGCGGCCCGACCGGTTGAGCAGGTTGCGCTTCCAGAGCAAGGTGTCGGAGTGCATGTCGGCGATGATCAGCCGGTCGTGCAGCGCCTCGGCTTCGGGCGAGACGGCGGGAAGCTCGATATCGGCGCGCCGGTTCAGGTCGCGCTCGATCCAGATTGGGCCGAGCGTGAAGAAAAGGGCGAGGGCGGCGCCGACAATCAGGATCAGCCCGAACAGGAATTTGCGGATCATCGGATGCGCTCCAGGGTAACGAAACTGAAGGCGGGGCGGTCGCCTTCCGCCGGATAATCGTCGCGCGCGGTTTCGGTCCAGACCGCAGGGTCGAAGGCCTCGATCCGCGTATCGCCGTCCGGTTCCATATGGACTTCGGTCAGTTCGATCAGGTCGGCCTCGGGCAGGAACAGCCGATAGATTTCCGCGCCGCCGAGAATCGCGATCTCTTCGACATCGCCGGCAAGCGCGACGGCGGCCTCAGGCGACTGTACGACTTCCGCCCCGTCTGCCGACCAGCTCTTGGAGCGGGTCAGTACGATATGGCGGCGACCGGGCAGCGGGCTCTTGAAACTTTCGAACGTCTTGCGGCCCATGATCATCGGCTTGCCCATCGTGTTGGCCTTGAGGCGTTTGAGATCGGCTGGAATCCGCCAGGGCAGACGCTCGTCCTTGCCGATCACCCCGTTATCGGCGCGGGCGAGATGGAAAATGATCCGGGGTTTGGCGGTCATTGACCCTCTCCCTTGATGGGAGAGGAGCGAGACTTGGTGGCTATGCCGCCTAGTCGCAGCGGTGAGGGTGATCTGTCGGCCCGCGATAACGCGTGTGGAGAATTCACCCTCATCCAACTCCGCCTAGCCACGACTTTTGCCGAGGCAAGGCTTCGTATCCTTCTCCCATCAAGGGAGAAGGGGTATGCAAGCGATCGCGCTACAGTCACACCGCGACCGGCGCGGCGATATGCGGGGCCGCTTCGTAACCGACAATCTCGAAATCCTCATATTCATAGCCGTCGATACTGCCCGGATCGCGCAGGATGGTCAGCGTCGGCAGCGGTCCGGGCGTGCGGCCAAGCTGTTCCTTCACCTGGTCGAGA
The DNA here is from genome assembly GCF_013378075.1 of Parasphingopyxis algicola. GTDB lineage: Bacteria > Pseudomonadota > Alphaproteobacteria > Sphingomonadales > Sphingomonadaceae > Parasphingopyxis > Parasphingopyxis algicola. Next base: position 3,522,428 of record NZ_CP051131.1, read on the forward strand.
TGGTTCGAATAGAGATGGCAGTCGCCACCGGTCCAGATGAATTCGCCCGGCTCCAGCCCGCATTGCTGGGCCAGCATATGGGTCAGGAGCGCATAGCTGGCGATGTTGAACGGGACGCCGAGAAACACGTCGCAGCTGCGCTGGTAGAGTTGGAGCGACAGCCGCCCGTCCGCGACATGGGTCTGGAACAGACAGTGGCAGGGCGGCAGCGCCATGTTCGGCACGTCGGCCGGGTTCCAGGCGGAAACGATCTGGCGGCGCGATGCCGGGTTAGTTCTGATCTGTTCGACGAGACCGGCGATCTGGTCGATATGGACGCCGCCCGGGCCGATCCAGTCCCGCCACTGCTTGCCGTAAACCGGCCCGAGATCGCCATTCTCGTCCGCCCATTCGTCCCAGATGCTGACCTTGCGGTCCTGCAGCCAGCGGACATTGGTGTCGCCGCGCAAAAACCATAACAGCTCGATAATGATCGAACGGATATGGAGCTTCTTGGTCGTGAGCAGCGGGAAACCCTTGGAAAGGTCGAACCGCATCTGATGGCCGAATACCGAGAGCGTCCCGACGCCCGTCCGGTCGTCCTGGCGCACGCCATCGTCGAGAATCCGCTGCATGAGATCGAGATATTGCCGCATCGTGCGTGCCTTATGGCCGAGCGGACGGGCAGGGCCAAGCGATAGAATTCCATCCGATGTGAATGTTCGCGACGATCGCGGGCCGAGTTGGCCCGCAATCTTGGTCCGGATCGGACCGAATGTCGTTTTTATCCAATTTCGAGATAGTTATCCTCCCGAAGAATGGTCCGAAATCAAACATACCCGGGGGATGCTCAATGACCGCGGGCGGGTCGCCGATCATCGATTGCCACGCGGACAGCGCATTTTTTGCGCCGCTCGTCCTGCGTCACGATCATGAACATGCGGTGATCGCCCATCTCGGGGCGGACGGCCGGCTGCTGGCGATCAGCGAAGCGCAGGGCGGGCACGACCGGATCATATTGCCGCTCCGCCGGATCATCGGCGATGCGCTGGCGCATGACGGCCACGCCGTCCTGCTGGCGCACAATCATCCGAGCGGCGATCCGACGCCGAGCGAGACCGATATCGAATCGACGCGCCGGCTGGCCGACCTGCTCCGGCCGCTCGGCATCCGCATCTACGATCATCTGATCCTGACCCGCAGCGGCGCATCGACGAGCTTTCGGCGATTGGGCTGGCTTTAGGGGGCTTGTTGCAAATGGCTTGGCGGCTTTCGACCCTATTGCGGACGTCGGATTTCAATGAGCCTTCGACCGAAAGCTGTCACCCCATTAGTTTCTATCGACGCTAGATTGGTTTAAAAAGCGAATGGGATGAAGCTATCGAACGAAATCAGAAAATTCGTCGCTGATCAGCGCCTTGGCTTCTTAGCTACAGTATGCGCCGACGGCACGCCCAACTTATCGCCCAAAGGTCTAACGTTCGTTCTAAACGAACAGCAAATCGTGATTGGCGAAATCCGCTCTCCCGGTACGATCTCGAACTTACTGCAACAACCAGTTGCAGAATTGAATGTGGTCGATCACCTTTCTCGCAAGGGTTTTAGATTTAAGGGTGAATGTCTCGTCCTTTCTGAAGGGAAAGTGTTCGAAGACTCGGTCAATTTCTTGCGATCGATGGGAGCGAAGTCAGACATCAATTCTGTGATCTTGATGGACGTTCGAACATTGAAACCTTTGGTTTCGCCTGCATACGACCAAGGTCTTTCTGAGCTGGATGTGCGATCGCAATGGAAAATTCACTACGACCAATTACAGGGCGACGGCATCGCAAAATAGCACTTACGCCCTAGAGCGTTGTCCGACCTGCCAGCCTTTAGCAGACCGTCCGCTTCCCACTTTTCATCGGCCGTTCCGTTTTTAATGCCTTGCCCGCCGCCGCGCATCAATCCTGCCCGCAAGGCTCGATCGCGCCCGGCTCCGGCCGGGGCCCGACGCGTTCGAACATCGCGAAATAGCCGCCGATGTTCGGCATCGCGCGATAGACGACGCGGCGATAGCCGACCGCCTCGAATTCGCAATTGAGGAGATCGGGCGGCGTTCCGTGCCGGTTGGTCGGCCGGTCGGCATCGACGACGACGACCCGCCCGCCTTCGCGCAGGGCGGGACGCATGTTCCAGAGGAATTCGTACGGGCTCTCGATCTCGTGATACATATGCACCATGAAAATCCGGTCGAAACTGTCGGGCGGCAGCATCGGATCGGCGAACTCGCCCAGCCGGACGCTGACATTGTCGAGCCGTTCGCGGGTGACGCGCTCGGCCAGCCGGTCGCGGGTTTCGGGAATCACGTCCTGCGCCAGCACCCGGCCGCTATCGCCGACGCGCGGCGCCAGGCGGATCGTGTAATAGCCGTTGCCCGCGCCGATATCGGCGACGGTCATGCCGGCCTCGATATCGGCCATGTCCATCACGGTCTCGGCTTCGTTCACCCGGTCGCGCGATTCCTCGTCGGAGAACTGGCTGGCGGTGATATCGGACACCGGCCGGTCGGCCGGCGGGAAGGCCGATTCCCCGGAACCGCCAAGAATGTCGCACCCCCCGGCGACCAGCAAGAGCAGGCATGCGGCAGCGCGCATCAGTCTATATCCTCGACCTCGACTTGTTCCCCTGTCACCTGCTGCGATAGCGCCGCGGCCATGAACTTGTCGAGATCGCCGTCCAGAACATCGGACGGCGAGGAGGAGGTGACACCCGTTCTGAGGTCCTTCACCATCTGATAGGGCTGGAGGACATAGGAGCGGATCTGGTTGCCCCAGCCGATATCGCCCTTGCTGGCTTCGACGGCATTGGCTTCCTCCTCGCGCCGCCGGAGTTCGGCCTCGTAGAGCCGCGCCTTGAGCATGCTCAGCGCCTCGGCCCGGTTCTTGTGCTGCGAGCGCTGCGATTGCGAGGCGACGACGATGCCGGTCGGTTCGTGCGTGATCCGCACCGCGCTGTCGGTCGTGTTGACATGCTGGCCGCCCGCGCCCGAGGCCCGGAAAGTATCGACGCGCAATTCGCTCTCGTTGATCTCGATCTCGATATCCTCGTCGATGACCGGATAGACCCAGACACTGGAAAAGCTCGTATGGCGGCGTGCCGAGCTGTCATAGGGCGAGATGCGGACGAGCCGGTGGACGCCGCTCTCGGTCTTCGCATAGCCATAGGCGTTCTCGCCCTTGAGCAGCAAGGTGACTGCCTTCACGCCCGCCTGTTCGCCGGCGTGATAGTCGACGATCTCGACCTTGAAGCCGCGCCGCTCGGCCCAGCGTTGGTACATCCGCTGGAGCATTTCGGCCCAGTCCTGGCTTTCGGTGCCGCCCGCGCCGGCATGGATTTCCAGATAGGTATCGTTGCCGTCGGCTTCGCCCGCGAGCAGCGCCTCGGTCTTGTCGAGCTCGGCGCGTTCGGCCAGCGCCGCCAGCGCCGCGACCGCATCGTCGACCAGCCCGTCATCGCCTTCCGCCTCGGCCAGCTCGATCATCTCGGCGGCGTCGTCGCGCTCCTGGCTGATCTTGCGGACGGCGGCGATCGCGCTTTCCAGCCGGCCGCGCTCGCGCATCACCTCGCGCGCCGCCTTGGGATCGTCCCAGAGCGTCGGATCCTCGACCTTGGCGTTGAGCGCGTCGAGCCGTTCCTTCGCGACATCCCAGTCGAGAAAGCGGCGCAACAGGTCCACGGCCTGGTTGATCTGATCGATATGGGCTTGCGCTTCGGCGCGCATGGTCTGTCTGCTCCGGCTCGGGGGATGTGCGGGGACACGAAATAGCCGCTCGAACCCAATAGTAAATGGCAGTTCGCCAATCCGGCGATATAGTTGGCGTTTCGTCGGATGGACGGATGGCGCGCGTTGGAGATTGCATGGTCCCGGATCTGGAAACCGAACGGCTTCGGCTCGTGCCGCCTGCGGGGCAGCACGCGGAGCTGTACGACCGCTTCTACACCGACCCCGCCGCGTCCGGCCATTATGGCGGTCCGCTCACACCGGCACAGGCCTGGAGCCGGCTCGCACAGGATATCGGCCATTGGCAGCTTCGGGGGTTCGGCGTGTGGGTGATGGAAACCCGGGCCGAGGGCAGGGCGGTCGGCACTTGCGGTTTCTGGCAGGGGCGGGACTGGCCGCGGGAACTGACATGGTGGCTGCTGCCCGAGGCGCGGGGCACCGGATTCGCGACTGAAGCCTCACTGGCGGCGATCGCCCATGCCTATGACGGCTTCGGATGGGCCGACGTCCAGACCTATATGGATGACGGCAACGAAGCCGCGCGAAAACTCGTCTTGCGGCTGGGTGGCGACATTGTGGACCGGATCGCCTTTCCCGACGGGAAGATGCGGGACCTGTTCACGATACCCCGGCCGGACCGATTCTGACTGGGTGGGTCAGTAGATTCCACCCTCGGATTGCAGGAATTCGCTGTCGTTCCGGGGCGCATCGACCTCGACCGTATTCTGTTCGCCCTCGGGAAGAATCGCGCGCACGGGCCGGCGGGCAACGACATCGCGGCGGATCGTCCGGGTCGGCTCGCTGTCGGGCCGGAAAGCTTCCCAGATAATCGCGCCCCTCGGATCCTGGCTCGGCCAGCCACCGAATACGCGCCGGCCGCTGCGCCGGTCGATGCGGACCATGCGGATGCCGCGTGGCGCCGCGAAGGGCACGACGGGTTCGCCTTCCATCACGTCCGCCATGAACTGACGGAAGATCGGCGCCGCGAGCGTGCCGCCCGCACCATAGCCGAGGCTGCGGGCCTGGCGGTCATAGCCCATGTAAACGCCGGCCACGACGTTCGGCGTGCCGCCGACGAACCAGACATTGGTCGGACCGGTCGTCGTTCCCGTCTTGCCGAAAATCGGCCGGTCGAGATCGCGCAGCAGTGTCGCCGTGCCGCGCTGCACGACGCCCTGCAGGATATGGATGAGCTGGAAGGCGGTCATCGCGTCGACGACCTGCCGGCCCGGGATCGGCGGGCGCGGCATGCGGCCGCCGTCCCAGTCGCTGGCGTTGCAGCCTTCGCAGGCGCGCCAGTTGGCGGGATAGATCACCTCGCCCCGGCGGTTCTGGACATAGTCGATCAGCGAGGGGCCCACGTCCCGGCCGTGATTGGCGAGCATGCCATAGGCGTTGACGAGGCGAAGCACGGTGGTGTCGCCCGCGCCGAGCGATGTCGAGAGGAAGGGCTCATGGTCGCCGATCCCGGCATTGCTGATCAGTTCGACGACGTTCTCAATCCCGGTTTCGGACGCGGCGCGCACCGTCATCAGGTTACGCGACTGTTCGAGGCCCCAGCGCAGGGTCTGCGGCCCGGCGACGCCGCCGCCCGAATTGCGGAAGCATTTGCGGCCGAGGGCAGCGCCCTGATAGACGCAAAACGGCCCGTCGACGATGATCGAGGCGGGCGTCATGCCGTTCTCGAGCACGGCCGCATAGACGAAGGGCTTGATGCTCGATCCCGGCTGACGCTCGGCCTGGGTCGCGCGGTTGAACGCCTCGAGCCGCGAGCTGAAGCCGCCCTGCATCGCATAGACGCGGCCGGTCTGGACATCCTCGACGACCATGCCGCCTGAAATGTCGGGCACCTTGGCGAGCGCATAATTGCCGCCCGACGGACGGACGGTAATGATGTCGCCGGGCTGCATCGTCGAAAAGGCGGTGCCGCCGCCCGATCGCGCGACGGAGGCCAGCGATCGCGGCAGGGTGGCGGTTTCGCCGTCGGAAAAGCCGATTTGCGCTGCGTTGCCGTCCTTCGAGAGCACGACCGCAACGCGCCAGTCTTCATAATCCACCGCCAGATTGGCGCTGGCGAGGCGCGAGCGCCATTCGCCGTCCTCCATCGGGATCGTCGCCACAGGGCCGGCCCAGGGCCGCCCGCGGTCGAAACGCAACAGGCCCGCGCGCAACGCGTTTTCCGCGCTGGTCTGCATATCGGGATCGTAGGAGGTGCGCACCCACAGGCCGCCCGAATAGACGCCATAGGGTCCGTCTTCCTCATCGTCGCCGAAACTGTCGATCAGGATACGGCGCACTTCCTCCATGAAATAGCCGCCGACATTGTCGGTGACGGATTGCGAGGTGCGGGTGACGCCCAGCGGCAGGGCGCGCGCGGTTTCGTATGTCGCTTCGTCGACCCAGTCATTCTCGCGCATCAGGCGCAGCACGAGATTGCGCCGCGCCAGGGCGGCGTCCGGATTGGTCAACGGATTGTAGCGCGACGGCGCCTGCGGCAGCCCCGCAAGGAAGGCTGCCTCATGGATTTCGAGATCGGCGACGTCCTTGTCGAAATAGGCGCGCGAGGCCGCCTGGACGCCATAGGCGTTCCGGCCGAGGAAAATCTGGTTGAGATAGAGTTCGAGGATGCGCTGCTTGGTCAGCGCGCTTTCGATACGCGTGGCGAGGATCGCCTCGCGTATCTTGCGAGTGATCGAATATTCGTCGGTCAGCAGCAGATTCTTGGCGACCTGCTGGGTGATCGTCGAACCGCCGCGCGCCCGTTCACCGGAGCCGATTTTGGTCACATAGTCGAAAACGGCCGCCGCGAGCCCCGGATAATCGAGCCCGCCATGGGTGAAGAAAGACGCGTCTTCGGCCGCGAGAAAGGCGCGGATAAGCTGTGGCGGGAATTCCTCGAACGCGAGCTCGACGCGGCGCTCGCGCGCAAAGCTCTGGACCGGCTCGCCGTTCACGTCACGCACGAAAGTCGGGAGCGCCGGTTCGTAATTGAGCAGTCGGTCGGTCGAGGGCAGGTCCCGCATGAAGGTGAACCAGAAGGCGATCATGGCGAGAATCGCGACGAGGACGAGGTAAAGCGGCCAGCGATACCGCCGCTTGCCGAGGAAGCGCCGAACGCTCGCCATAAGCCCCGTCGCCTCGCGCCGGAGCTTCACGCTCATGCTCGTATCGTCAATGCTGGTTTCGCCAGTGTCCGTCATCGCGGGCCGGTTTACCAGCTTTGCCTATCGATGCCAGCCGGTTTTTGACGGCGAAATCGGGGCGGGGCAGGGTGTCGGACCTTCTTGATACTGCGCGCAGCGGTCAGTCCGTGCTGGATGTCCGGCGGGCGAAATGGGTTTCGATCGCATCGGCGAGTCCGCGCGCGATCGCCCGTTGCCCGTCGCGCGAGAACAGGCGGCGCGCGTCCGACGAATTGGTCAGATAGCCCGATTCGAACAGTATCGAGGGCATGTCCGGGGCCTTGAGGACGGCAAATCCGGCAAATCGATGATAGTCGTTGCGGAACGGCACCGTATCGCCGGCTTCGCGGCGCAGCAGCGAAGCGAAGCGCGCGGAGATATTCATCGTTTCGCGCTGCGTCAGGTCGATCAGGATCGAGCGGACATCGTCGTCCGCGCCGCCCAGATTGACGCCGTTGATGACATCGGCTGCGTTTTCGCGGCTGGCCAGACGGGCCGTTTCGCGGTCGGAGGCCACTTCGGAGAGCGTGTAGATGGTCGCGCCGCTCGCGTCCCGGTTCTCCGCGGCGTCGGCATGGATCGAGATGAACAGTTCTCCCCCGAGCCGCCGGGCGATCTCGTAGCGCTCGCGCAGGACCAGGAAACGGTCATCGTCGCGGGTCAGCGCCACCCGAACCCGGCCGGACGCCAGGAGCGCGTCGCGTGTCGCGAGCGCGATGGCGAGCGTCGCATCCTTTTCGTGCCGGTTGCCATAGGGCGAGATCGCGCCCGGATCATGCCCGCCATGACCGGCATCGATAACGACCAGCGGACGGCCGCGCGGGCCCTGTATCTCGGGCAGTTCCAGCTCGCCCGCCGGCGTCGCCCGCGGCAGGCGGACGGTCAGTTCGCCGCGGCCGCGCGGCGGGCGGGCGCGAAAGGCCATGGGTGGCAGGAAGCGCGCGCGGCCTGCATCGGCAGCGCTGGCGAACCGGACCCGGCTCACCGGCTGGATATCGAGCGTAAACGACCGGCCGTCGGCGGCAAAACTGCCGTTGGAGAAGATCGCCGGACGCGCGAGATCGAGGACGAGCCGCGCCGTTTCCGGATCATATTGACCCTGACGCACGGCGCGGATCGGACCTGCGCCGTCGACGCCGCTACCGGCGCGCGCGCCGGCCACGTCGATCGCGATGCGATAGGGATCGTCGAGCACGAAAGCGGACGCGTTGTCGACATAGTCGTCGAATTGCACGGTGATCCGTTCCGGCGTCACGTTCACGGCCTGGATGGCCGCCGCCAAGGCGGGCTGCCAGCCGAAAATCGCAAAAATGGCAAGCATCAGGGACATGGTCCCATATTGCCGCGCTATCCCCCCTTTGGTCCAGCGCAAACACATGATTAAGGTTACCCTTGTTCTTTTTCGTTCGCTGTCCGGGATAGGGCTGTGGCCTCAAAACGAGGTGAAATAGTCTGGTTAACAACGGGTTCACCATGTTTGTCCGGGGTTTATGCGCCATGTCTGAGATGGTTTTTGTTGCGGGGCGGGGACGGCGCTGCTAGCGGTTTGCCGATAGGGGGTTGAATGTGCCGGTCGGCATGGCAACGTCCTGTTTTACATGGCCGGCGCATTTCCGCCCGGCTCACCAGGTTGACGCTGCATGAGGCACACACTTCCCGAACGACAGGCGATGCGCGAACCGCGCCGTCTTGCGTTCGTGACAGGTCGTCCCGCCCCCGAGGCCGGACATGCCGACGCAGCAGAAGCGATTTTTTCCAATTCACCCCGAATGGGCGCGACGCCAAGTGCAATCGAGCACGGCGTGGTCGCATATCGCCCATTCCCATCAATTCGCATGCCCGCCCGCTCAACTCGGCCGGCCCGGCATGTTCGGAGACAAATACATGGCAACGCGTATGCTGATCGATGCGCGCCACCGGGAAGAGACCCGTGTGGCCGTCGTCAAGAACAACCGGATCGAAGAATTTGATTTCGAATCCGAAGAGCATAAACAGCTCAAGGGCAATATCTATCTAGCCAAGGTTACCCGCGTCGAACCGTCGCTCCAGGCGGCATTTGTCGATTACGGCGGCAACCGGCACGGCTTTCTCGCCTTCAGCGAAATCCATCCCGATTATTACCAGATCCCGAAAGAGGATCGCGACAAGCTGCTCGCCGAAGAGGTCGAACAGGCCAAGCAAGAGGCCAAGCTTCGCGAGGACGAAGACGCGGAACAGGCGAAAGAGGATGCCGCGGAGTCCGACGAGGAGGGCGAGGAGCCCGAGGTCGAGGAAACCGGCGACGCCGACGCCGACGAAGAGCCGCAGGACGAACCGTCGGTCCAGAATATCCGCAAGCGCCGGATGGACCTGCGCCGCCGCTACAAGATCCAGGACGTTATTCGCCGCCGCCAGGTGCTGCTCGTTCAGGTCGTCAAGGAAGAGCGCGGCAACAAGGGCGCGGCGCTGACCAGCTATCTCTCGCTCGCCGGCCGATACTGCGTGCTGATGCCCAATACCTCGCATGGCGGCGGGATCAGCCGGAAGATTTCGAACGCTTCGGACCGCAAGCGCCTGAAATCGGTCATTTCCGATCTCAACCTGCCCGATACGATGGGCTGCATCGTCCGCACCGCGGGCATGACGCGGACCAAGACCGAGATCAAACGCGATTTCACCTATCTCGCCCGGCTCTGGGACGAAATCCGCGACGCGACACTCAAGGCGACCGCGCCGGAAAAAATCTACACCGACAGCGATCTGATCAAGCGCGCGATCCGCGATATCTACAATCGCGATATCAACGAGGTGATCGTCGAAGGCGAGGAGGGCTACAAGGCCGCCAAATCCTTCATGAAATTGCTGATGCCGAGCCATGCCCGGCGCGTGCAGCAATATGTCGATGCGACGCCATTGTTCCAGCGCTACCAGGTCGAGGACCAGCTCGCGGCGATGTACCAGCCCGTCGTCCAGCTCAAATCGGGCGGCTATCTGGTGATCAACCCGACCGAGGCGCTGGTTTCGATCGACATCAACTCGGGCCGCTCGACGCGCGAGCACAATATCGAACAGACGGCGCTCAAGACCAATATCGAGGCGGCGCGCGAAATCGCCCGCCAGCTGCGCCTGCGCGACATGGCCGGGCTGGTGGTCATCGATTTCATCGACATGGACCACCGTTCGAACAACCGGAAAGTCGAAAGCGCGCTCAAGGATGCGCTCAAGAACGACCGGGCGCGGATCCAGGTGGGGCGGATTTCGTCCTTCGGCCTGCTCGAGATGAGCCGTCAGCGCCTGCGCACCGGCGTGCTCGAGGCCTCGACGCACGAATGCCCGCATTGCGAAGGCACGGGCCTGATGCGCACGGCCTCGTCGGCCGGGCTTTCGGCGTTGCGCATGCTCGAAGAGGAAGCGGCCAAGGGCAAGGGTTCGAAGCTGGTGCTCACCTGTTCGCGCGACGCGGCGGTCTATGTCCTCAATTCCAAACGCAAGGAACTGGGCGAGATCGAGGAACTGTACGGCGTTTCGATCGAGGTGCTGCCGGATCGCGCGCTCGAAGGCGCGGCGATGGATGTCGTCGCTTCGGGCCCCGCGCCGACCAAGAAGGTCGAGATCGTGCCGCTCGCGCTGGATGACGATGACGACGACATTGTCGACGAGATCGACGAGGAAGAGGACGAGCAGGAAGAAAAGCCCCGCTCGCGCCGTCGCCGGGGTCGCCGGGGCGGACGCAGCCGACGCGGCAAGCCGAAATCCGCCGACGCCGAAAGCGAAAGCCAGGAGAAGGACGAAGACGAGACGCCCGAAGCCGGCGACGGCGATGGCGCGGAAGCGTCCCGCAAGAAATCGCGCCGGGGACGGCGCGGCGGCCGTCGCCCGAAGGGCTCGCAGGAAGCGCAGGACGGCGAAACGCAGACGGACGATACGGCCGAGGCTGCGGAAGACGCGTCGGCGGCAGATGCTCCGGAGGCCGAGAAGGCTGACGCGGAGGCGGCCGAATCGGAGAAACCCAAGCGCCGCCGCTCGCGCAAAAAGGCCGATGCCGAGGCCCAGCCGGAAGAGGCGAAGGCCGATGCGGAACCGGCGACCGACGCCGAAGCCGAAGAGAAGCCAAAACGCGCTCCGCGACGCCGCCGCAAGGCGGAACCCGAGGCAGCTGCCAAGACCCCGGCAGTCGACACGCCGGCCGACGCCGATGAAACCGCACCCGCCGAAGCGGAAGCGGCGCCCGCCAAGCCGAAGCGTTCGCGCAAGAAGCCCGAAAAGGTCAATGGCGGCGAAACGGTGGCCAGCGACGATGCGCCCGCGGCCGATGAAAGCGGCGGCGGCGATCAGCCCGTCCGGCGCGGCTGGTGGCAGCGGACCTTCGGCGAGTAACGACCGATGACCGCCGGGACCCTGTTTTCATCCCCGGTTCAGGCGCAACGCCCGACAGTGCCGGCAATGACTGGGTCCCGTCAGATTTTCGCTGTTTCGGCGAATATGGTTCTGCGTCTCGCGCTCGTGACGCTGCTCAGCCTCGTCCTGGCCGTCCGCCCGGTGGCGGCGCAGTCGATCCTGCGGGATGCCGAGACCGAAACCCTGCTGAACGACATGGCGGCACCGCTGGTCGAGGCCGCCGGTCTCGAGCCCAATGGTTTCGAGATCGTGCTGGTCAGCGATACGAGCATCAACGCCTTCGTCGCCGGCGGCCAACGCGTGTTCATCCATTCGGGCCTGATCATGGCCGCCGACAATGCCAATGAGGTCCAAGGAGTCATCGCGCACGAGATCGGGCATGTGACGGGCGGCCATTCGATCGCGATCCAGGATGCCGCAGGCAATGCCGGCGGTATCAGCCTGTTGTCGCTGCTGCTCGGCGCGGCGGCGATCGCGGCGGGCGCCGGGGAAGCGGGACTGGCCGTGCTTTCCGCCGGTTCGCGGGCCGCGCTCGGCAATTTCCTCGCGTTCAGCCGGACCCAGGAAGCGACGACCGACCTTGCCGGCGCGCAATATCTGTCGGCGGCCGGGATCAGCGGGCGCGGCAGCCTGGCCTTTTTCCGCCGGCTCCAGAATCTCGAATATCGCCTCAATATCCCGCAGGACAACAGCTATAACCGCACCCACCCGCTGACCGGCGAACGGCTCGCGATCCTCGAAGAGCTCTACCAGAACGACCCGGCCTGGAACGCGGAGACAGATTCGGAACTCGAAGCCCGTTTCCAGCGCGCGCGCGCGAAGCTGATCGGCTTCGTCCAGCAGCCGGAACAGACGCTGATCAATTATCCGGAAAGCGATACGTCGGTGCCCGCGCGCTATGCCCGGGCCTATGCCTGGCACAAGCAGGCCTTCCCGGATCGCGCGCTGGCGGAAGTCGATTCGCTGCTCGCGGGCGCGCCGGACGACGCCTATTTCCTGGAGCTGCGCGGCCAGATCCTGCTCGAATCGGGACGCCCGGACGAAGCCTTGGCGGACTTGCGGATGGCGCTCGCCAATTCGCGCAATCATCCGCTGATCGCGTCGCTGTTCGGCCATGCGCTGATCGCGACCGAGGACGAGGAACATCTGGTCGAGGCGCGGCGGGTGCTGCGCACCGCGGTCCAGCGCGACAATCGTAACCCCTTTGCCTGGCGGCGGCTCGGCTATATCTATTCGCAGGAGGGCGATATCGCGCGCGCCTATCTCGCGACGGCCGAATATGCGACCCTGGCCGGATCGCCGCAGGAGGCGCTGGTCAATGCGCGCCAGGCCATGCAGGGCATTCCGCAGGGCACGCCGGACTGGCTGCGGGCGCAGGATATCGCGTTGATCGCCGAGAGCGTGATCGAGGAACGAGGCGGCCGGCGCCGCAACCGGTGAAACAGATGAACGGAACGAACGGATGAGCGCCAATCGATGGATCGTGAGCGGAGCGGTGGCGCTGGTCGCCGCGATTGCCGTCTTCTTCTTCCTCCGCGCCGACGAAACCGAGGCGGCCGACGGCCAGACGCCGGTCAGCCTTCCGGCAGGTCTCGAGCGGTCCGAACTCGAAACGGTTATCCGCGAGTATATCCTCGCCAATCCCGAGATCATTCCCGAAGCCATGGAGCGGCTGCAGGAACGCCGGATGGTGCAGATGATCTCCTCGGTGCGCGACGAGCTGGAAACGCCGTTCGAGGGCGCCTGGGCGGGCGCGGCCGACGCCGATGTCACGATCGTCGAATTTTTCGATTATGCCTGCGGTTTCTGCCGCACAAGCCTGCCCGATATCGAACGGCTGATCGCCGAGGACGACAATGTCCGCGTGGTGTTCCGCGAGTTGCCGATCCTCAGCCAGGAAAGCGTCGATGCGGCGCGGGTCAGCCTGTCCGCAGCGCGCCAGCGCGAATATTTCGATTTCCACAAGGCGATGTTCGATGCCGGGCGGCCGGGCGACGCGACGATCGCTGAAGCCCAGCGGAGCGCCGGGCTCAACCCCGCGCAGGTCCGGCGCGATGTCAGCGATGCGGCGATCGAAACCGAAATCCGCAACAACCGCGAACTGGCCGGCCGGCTCGAACTGACCGGAACCCCGGCCTTCGTCGTCGGGGACCGGATCTTGTCGGGCGCGGTGGGTTACGACCGGCTCAGGGAGGCCGTTGCCGAGGCGCGGGCATCGTCCGGAGACTGATTTCGTCGGAATTTCCCCATGGGGAAATCGCCGCACCGGGATTCGGTTTGTCAGAATTTTCCTCGTGGAAAATCGCGGCACCGGCCCGCACCCCCTCCCGGCCTCCCACTAGGTATACTCAATGGGAGGCCGGGAGGGGGTGCGGGCCGGTGCCGCGCCTGAGGCGATAGCCGAAGGTCTGACAAAAATATCCGCTAATCCCGGCCCTTGAAGCCTTTCGCGACCACATACCATTCGGACGAGCCCTTGCGGCTGGCGGGCGGCTTGGCGTGCTTCACCGTCGCGAAGTTGCGCTTGAGCTCGGCGACCAGCGTGTTGTCCGCGCCGCCGGCGAGTACCTTGGCGAGAAACGTGCCGCCGGGACGCAGCACCTCTGTCGCGAACAGCGCGCCCGCCTCGACCAGCGCCATCGTCCGCAAATGGTCGGTCTGTTTATGGCCGACGGTATTCGCCGCCATGTCCGACATCACAAGATCGGCTTCGCCGCCCAGCGCCTCGGTGAGTTTCGCGGGCGCCTCGTCGTCGAGGAAATCCATCTCGAAGATCGTGACCCCCTCGATCGGGTCGGTGGGCAACAGGTCGATACCGACGATCTTGGCGTTTGGCACCTTGCGCCGCGCCGCCTGCGACCAGCCGCCGGGCGCGATGCCGAGATCGACGATCCGCTGCGCGCCCTTCAACAGCCCGAACCGCTCGTCGAGCTCGACCAGCTTATAGGCCGAGCGCGCCCGATAGCCGTCGGCCTGGGCACGTTTGACATAGGGATCGTTGATCTGGCGCTCGAGCCAGCGGCGCGAGGATTCGGAGCGGCCGCGCGCCTTGCGAACCTGTTTCATCGGGCCGCTTTCGCGGCCGGCCGCCCGTCACGGGCCATCATCGACCGCAATATGCCCTCGCGGATGCCGCGATCGGCGATGCCGATGCGTGCGGCCGGCCAGATGTCGAGGATCGCCTCGAGGATCGCACAGCCGGCGACGACGAGGTCGGCCCGCTCGGCGCCGATACAGGGTATCTCGGCCCGCTCGGGCACCGATTTGTGCGCGAGATCGGTGCTGACCGTGCGCAGCGCGTCGGAGGGCAGGATCAGCCCGTCGATCTTGCTGCGGTCGTAGCTGGGCAGTTCGAGATGGACACTGGCGAGCGTCGTCACCGTGCCGCTCGTGCCCAGCAGGCGCGGCTGATAGCCGATCGTCGGCAGGGTCGAGGCGAAATCGGCAAAGCTCGCGGCGACCCGGTTGCGCATGCGCTGATAGGTGTCGAGCCTGTCCTCCAAGGTCGTCAGGTCGTTGAATTCCTTTTCCGCGAGACTCACCACGCCCCAGGGCGCGCTGTACCAGGACAGGATCTCGGGCTCGTCTCCACCCGGCTCGATCAGCACCAGCTCGGTCGAGCCGCCGCCGATATCGAAGATCAGCGCCGGACCGTCGCCCGGTTCGAGCAGGATGTGACAGCCGAGCACCGCCAGCCGCGCCTCTTCCTCGGGACTGATGATATCGAGCGCGATGCCGGTTTCCTCGCGGACGCGGCGGACGAAATAGCGGCCGTTCGCAGCCCGGCGGCAGGCTTCGGTCGCGACCGAGCGGGACAGGCTGACATGGCGGCGGCGCAGCTTGTCGGCGCAGATCGAGAGCGCCGCGACCGCCCGGTCGATGGCCGCGTCGCTCAGCCGCCCGGTTTTCGACAGGCCTTCGCCCAGCCGGACGATGCGCGAAAAGGCGTCGATCACCGTGAATCCGTCCTCGGCCGGGCGGGCAACCAGCAGCCGGCAGTTGTTGGTGCCGAGATCGAGCGCGCCATAGCTGCGCCGGTTGTGAAATTTGTGACCGTTGCGGGGGGTGTGGCGGTGCCGACGATTGTCCGCGGCGCCCGGGCCGGGGCCGGTCTGCGGATCGGGGCTGGCGATATTGTCGTCCACGCCGTTACTTCTTCTGACTCTTATGTTTTCCGAAACGGCTGGTGCCGCCGGTACTTGGAAGTCAGACTAGCGCAAAGAGGCGCAAAAGGGCAAGCGGAGCGGATTGACAGGATTTGCCGGGCTGCCTATGTCGCCGCCTCCCGTTTGCCCCGTCGTCTAATGGTAAGACTACGGACTCTGACTCCGTCAATCGTGGTTCGAATCCACGCGGGGCATCCAGCGGGCCGTTTTTTCCGACATCGCGATTCCGACCATGGCCCAAAGGCCATCGATGCAATCGGGCAGGGGACGCCTATATCGGCAACCGTTCCCTTCCATCGGCCGAACAGTTGCATCCATGACCGACCAGCCTTCGAAACGCCGATCGCGCAGCGTACCCAGGAGCCGGCTTTCGCGCCTGGGCTCCTTCGGCCGGCTCGCGGGCAGCGTCGCGGGCGGGGTTCTCGCGGAGGGCACGCGGCGGATCGCCTCCGGCGAAAGGCCGCGCATGCGCGATCTGGTCATGACGCCGCGCAATTTCTCGAAACTCACGGAGCGGCTGTCGCATTTGCGCGGCGCGGCCATGAAGCTCGGCCAGATGATATCGATGGACGCGGGCGACATGCTGCCCCGGGAACTGGCGGAGATCATGGCGCGGCTGCGCGACCAGGCGCATCATATGCCGCCCGGCCAGCTCAACCGCGTGCTCGAAAGCGAATGGGGACGCGACTGGCGCGGCCAATTCGCCCATTTCAATGCCACGCCGCTGGCCGCCGCGTCGATCGGCCAGGTCCACCGGGCGACGACGAAGGACGGCCGGGCCCTGGCGATCAAGGTGCAATATCCGGGCGTGCGCGAAAGCATCGATGCCGATGTCGACAATGTCGCGACCCTGCTTCGGGTTTCGGGACTGCTGCCCAACGAACTCGAAATCGGGCCGTTGCTCGAAGCGGCCAAGACGCAGCTGCGCGCCGAGGCGGATTATCTGCACGAAGGCGCGCAGATGCGCGATTATGCCGCATTGCTCGACGGCGATCCCGATTACCTGGTGCCGGGCCTGCAGACCGACCTCACGACCGGCCGCGTGCTGGCGATGACCTTTATCGAAGGCGTGCCGATCGAACGCGCCGTCGGCGAAAGTCAGGAGCGTCGCGACGCGCTGATGGAGGCCTTGATCCGGCTGGTACTGCGCGAACTGTTCGAATTCGGCGTCATGCAGACCGACCCCAACTTTGCGAATTACCGTTATCAGCCCGATAGCGGGAAGCTCGTCCTGCTCGATTTCGGTGCGACACGCCCGGTCGCGGCGGAAACCGCCAATGGGTATCGCGATCTGCTCGCCGCCGGCCTGTCCGAAGACCGGGACGCGGTACGCGCCGCGGCGATCGCGGCGGGCTTTATCAACGAGACGGCGGTGGTGCGCCATCGCGTGCTGGTGGACGAAATGATCGATATCATCGTCGAGGAGATGAACCGGCGCGACGCCTTCGATTTCGGCGACCGGGCCTTTGTCTCGGTGTTGCGCGATCAGGGCATGGCGGTGGCCGAGGATCGAGCGAGTTGGCACATTCCGCCCGCCGATACGCTCTTCGTCCAGCGCAAGATCAGCGGCACGGCGCTCATCGCGGCGCGGCTCAAGGCCCGGGTCGATGTGCGCTCGATGGTTTCAGACTATCTCGGGAACAGCGTTTCGCCCGCCTGACCGGGGCGGCTGCCCAGCCCCTGGATCGCGCCGTTTAGCGGAGCGCATCGATCTCGCGGGACAGCGCACTGTCGCGATGGGCGAGCAGGCGGCTGGATTCGGAAAGATAGCGGCGTTCGGTGCCGATATAGCGGGCCTCGCTCGCATAATGCGCGCGTCGATTGGCCTTGGCGCGGTGCAGCGCCCAGCCGGCGATCAGATAGGCCGGGATGATCCAGGCGGTGACGAAGATGGTCAGGGCGACCGTTGCGATCCGCACCCACAATGCCCGGACGCCGAGCGAATTTCCGATCGCGGCACATACGCCGAGAACCCGGCGCTCCTGCTTCACGACGGCGTTTCTTTCGTAGCGATATCCCATCTCCAGTCTCCCTTTCCTGTTCTAGGCGGCCGGACGGGCCGTCTTTTTGCGTAATTCTTCGAGTTCCGCATCGATCCGCGCGGCGACCACCGGGTCGTCCTCGGGGCGCGGCTCGGGCTCGGCGCCGAGCGCGGCGGCTTCGGCATGACCCTCGGCCGCGTCGACCTTCCGCTCCAGATCGTCGAAGCGGGAAAAGGCGTCGTGCAATGCGCCGCCGTTCAGTATTTCGCGCAGCCGGATGCTGTTTTCGGCGGATTCGAGGCGCGCGCGGATGGCGCTCCGGCGGCGGCAGGCCTCGCTCAATTTCGTCTGGAGCCGCGTGATATCGGCATGGTTGGTGTCGATCGACTTGGCGAGCGCGTCGCTTTCCGCGGCGATCTCCGCGGCGCGCGCATCGGCCTTGCCCTTTTCGACGAGCGCCTGGCGCGCCAGATCGTCCCGATCCCGCGACACCGCGAGTTCGGCCTTTTCGTGCCAGCTTTCGGCGATCTTCCGCAGCCCCTCACGGGCCGCCAGCAATTCCTTGTGGTCGGCGATCAGCCGCGCGGTGGAGGCGCGTGCATGGACGAGCGTTTCCTCCATTTCGCAGATGATCATCCGGATCATCTGCTCCGGCTCCGGGCTGTGATCGAGCATCTCGCTCAGATTGGCGGCGAGAATGTCGCGCATCCGCGAGAAGAGCCGCGCGCTCTGGCTGCGGATCGCGGGCGCCGCATAGCTGCGCGCCGAATCCGCGGCGAGCGGAGCAAGATCGAGCCGCGTGGCCATTAAGCCACGCCGCCCGGGTTGGTGAAGGAAGCGATCGGCACCGGGCTGTTCGCGCCGCCCGCCTGGACGGGTCCGACCGTACCGAAGACGCACATCGCCGAAACCGCTGCCGCGGCGACGACGGCGAAGAGCCGGTGCTGCAATCCGAGTTGGTTGTTCATTTTCGATCTCCTGAACCTTGGCCTGTTTGCACTGTCCCGGCTTGTGCCGGTAACGACCTAACCAATGAGGCGCGTGCATGGACGAGCGTTTCCTCCATTTCGCAGATGATCATCCGGATCATCTGCTCCGGCTCCGGGCTGTGATCGAGCATCTCGCTCAGATTGGCGGCGAGAATGTCGCGCATCCGCGAGAAGAGCCGCGCGCTCTGGCTGCGGATCGCGGGCGCCGCATAGCTGCGCGCCGAATCCGCGGCGAGCGGAGCAAGATCGAGCCGCGTGGCCATTAAGCCACGCCGCCCGGGTTGGTGAAGGAAGCGATCGGCACCGGGCTGTTCGCGCCGCCCGCCTGGACGGGTCCGACCGTACCGAAGACGCACATCGCCGAAACCGCTGCCGCGGCGACGACGGCGAAGAGCCGGTGCTGCAATCCGAGTTGGTTGTTCATTTTCGATCTCCTGAACCTTGGCCTGTTTGCACTGTCCCGGCTTGTGCCGGTAACGACCTAACCAATGCAGAAGCCGTGCCAATTATGGGAAATGGCTGTTTTTCAGGAGTTTGGCGATATTTCGATCGGCGAAAACCGAGGATTAGCGCCGAATAATGGTGGATTTTACCAACTTATGGTTTCGTGTTTTCGCGTCGGAACAGCGGAGATTAGTTCCGACGCTCCGCAACGGGGAAGGGGCGACCCGGGCGCGTTCTTTGGCACCCGGGCCTTCCGCTTCCTAGAATTCGACTTCGAGCGAGGAATCGCCCTCGGTGCTGACATTGGCGTCGACATTGCCTTCGCGGATATCCAACTCGGCGCCTTCGGGGTCGACGCTGAGGCGCGAGCCGTCATCGGCGTCGGCCATCGGCGCGGTATCCTCGGCGAGCGGATCGGCGGGCATCTCCGGCGCAGCGCCATAGGCGTCGTCCGCGCTGGTCTCCACCGTTTCGCCTTCGGCGGTAGCGGTTTCGTCGCCGGCACAGGCCGCCAGGCCGAGGCCGGCCGACAGCGAAAGGGCGATGAGAATGGGCTTGTTCATGTTATTTACCTCCATAGTTCCAAGCCAACGCGCGCCGGGGCGCACTGTTCCATCCGGTTTGACCTGTAACGGCAGGGGCATATGGTGCGAATGGCAGGGCGACGGCATCAAAAAGGGGCTGGGAAATGGCGAGAGACGATGGCGAAGCGGCCGATCCGCAGCCCGGCGAACTGGTAAAGCGTCATCGGCTGTCCACCCGGCTCTGGCACTGGACCAACGCGGTCGCGATTATCGTCCTGCTGATGAGCGGGCTTTCGATCTTCAACGCGCATCCGCGGCTCTACTGGGGCAGTTATGGCGCGAATTTCGACGAGGCCTGGCTCGAAATCTACAATGAGGACAATCGCGGCTATCTGGAGATCGGCGACCGGCGCTGGGACACGACCGGCGTTCTCGGCCGCTGGACCGAACCCGACGGCGATATCTCGACCCGCGCCTTTCCGCACTGGTCGACAATCCCCGGCTATTACAGCCTGGCGACCGGGCGGCTCTGGCATTTCTTCTTCGCCTGGATCTTCGTGCTGGCCGGGCTAGCCTATTGGGCCTGGAGCTTCGCCAACCGCCATGTGCAGCGCGATCTCGCGCCCAGGCGCAAGGAGCTTTCGCCCAAACATATCTGGCACGACATCAAGGAGCATGCCCGGCTGCGCTTCCCGACCGGGGCGGCGGCGCTGAGTTACAACATATTGCAGAAGCTCAGCTATCTGATCGTGCTGTTCGTGCTGCTGCCGCTGATCGTGCTGACCGGGCTCACCATGTCGCCGACGATGAACGCGGCCTGGCCATGGCTGCTCGATATTTTCGGCGGGCGCCAGTCGGCGCGCTCGATCCACTTCATCGTCGCCTTCCTGATCACCGCCTTTATCGCGGTGCATCTGATCATGGTCGTGCTCGCCGGGCCGTTCAACGAGGTCCGCTCGATGATCACCGGCAAATTCCGCCTGCCCAAGGAGCGAGACGCGAAGCCCGCACCCGCCCAACCCCAAGCCGAGGAGGCCGCCTGATGGCCATCATCACGAACCGCCGCAAGCTGATCGCCGGACTGGGCAGCTCCATGCTGCTCGCCGGCTGCGACAGCTGGAGCCGGAGCGATAGGGTGAAAAACGTCCTCGCCTCGGCCGAGGGGCTGACGATGCGTGCGCAACGCCTGATCACCGACCGGAACGCGCTGGCGCGCGAATTCACGCTGGCGGATCTCTCCCCGCGCTTCCGCGCCAATGGCAGCCGGACCGCCGAAACCGCGCAGGGCGCCGATTATCAGACGATGCTCGCGAACAATTTCGCCGATTATCGCCTGCAGGTGGACGGGCTGGTCCGGCGCCCGCTGTCGCTGTCGCTCGCGGACCTGCGCGCCATGCCGAGCCGCACCCAGATCACACGCCACGATTGCGTCGAGGGCTGGAGCGCGATCGGCCAGTGGACGGGCACGCCGCTCTCGCGCATTCTCGATCTTGCCGGGCTGCGCGATTCCGCCAACTATATCGTCTTCCATTGCGCCGATACGCTGGGGCGGGCGAACCGGCCCTATTATGAGAGCATCGACCTGATCGACGCCTTCCACCCGCAAACGATCCTTGCCTATGACATGAATGGCGAACAGCTCCCCGAACGCCACGGCGCGCCGCTCCGCGCGCGGATCGAGCGGCAGCTCGGCTACAAGCATGCGAAATTCGTGATGCGGCTGGAAGCGGTCGAGAGCTTCGACGCCATCCATGGCGGCAAGGGCGGCTATTGGGAGGATGTCGGCAATTACGCCTGGTATGCGGGGATTTAAGCCTTTTCCTCGTCCCGCATATCCTCGTCGCCGCGATATTTGAGTTCGAGGAATTTGCCCTGGGTTGCCAGCGCGTCGAGCTCGCCGCTCGCCAGTTGCTTTGTCATGCGGCCGATCTCGTCCTCGACGATATCGAGGCCTTCGACCAGCTGCTTTTCGGGCGTGCGACCGCCATGGCTGGGATCGCGGCGCAGATGGTCGGGGACGCGTTTATAGCCTTCGACGAGTTCGGGCAGTTCGACGCCGACGAGCCGGCGCACTTCGACGGCCGCGGGTTCGCGGGGATCGAGATTGGCGAGCTGCGGGCGCAGTTCCTCGAGCCGCACGGCGATCGCATCGAGCTTGCGGTTGGCCGGGGCGGGCAGGGCGAGCCGCTGCTTGGCCAGCCATTGTTCGGTATTGGAAGGGAGGGCCGGAAGCTCGCTCTCCATAAGCTTTTCCTGCGTCACCGCCGGTTCGCGGCCCGAGATCAGCACGCCGACCAGCACGAAGAAGGTGACGAGCAGGGTCAGCATCATCCAGGCGAATCCGAAGCTGCCGAGGAACAGGCCGGTCACCGTCATCCCGACGATCGCGACGATCGCGATCAGGATGCCGCGGCGCAGCCGGCGCAGAAAGGCCTGCTGTCGGCGCTGGCGCTGGCGGCGGGCGAGCTCGCGCGCCTGCGGCGAGACGCGGCGGAGCAGCTCGTCGGCCTGGGCGAGAATACGGTCGCTGGTGGTCATTTTTCAGAATCCGATGAAACCGTTAGTGCTGAGCCTGTCGAAGCACGACCTTCGGCGGAGAAACGCCCTTCGACAAGCTCAGGGCTTACGGAACTGGGCGGCCGGTCTTTCAAAACATCACCCCTCGAGCGCTTCGAACGGCGTGGCCTGGCTCTTCGCCGCGCCTTCGGCCCGGGCGATATAGCCTTTGGATTTCTCGACCTCGCCGGAGAGGACGGTCACCGTCTGCTTCATCGAGCCCAATGCCTCGAGCTTGAAGCGGTCGATCTCGTCCATCGTGTCGTAGATATTCTGGAAGGCGCGCTGCAGCGTTTCGATCGGGATGGTCGAGGAGGCGGCCTGCTGATGGACGTCGGCGGTCGTCGTGCGCAACATCTCGCCCGTCGAATCGATCATGTTCGCGGTCGTCTCGTTGAGCGCGGTGATCTGGCCGAGGACGAGCTTCTGGTTGGTCATCGCCTGGGCGACGGTCACGGCGGTGCGCAGCGCGCCCACGGTCGTCGTCGAGGCGCGGTCGACCCCCTTGACCAGCTCGACGTTATTTTTCTTGACGAGATCGAGCGCGAGATAGCCCTGCACCGACACCGCCATCTGGGTGAGCAGATCCTGGGTGCGCTGGCGGATGTAGAAGAGCGCGGTTTCCTTGATAGCCTTCGATTTTTCCGGATCGGTGGTTTCCAGCTCGACCGCCTTTTCCTCGAGCTTCGCGTCGAGCGCCTTGGCGACATAGATCATCTGCTCGAGCCGACCCATCGCGTCCCACAGCTTCTGCCGCTCGACCGAGATCGCCGCATTGTCCTTGATCAGCTCGTCCTTGCCCGAGGCGAGGCGCTTCAGAATGGCCGCGATATGGTTCTGCGCGGACTTGTAGGAATCGAAATAGTGGCGCAGCTTGTTGCCCCAGGGAATGATTCCGAACAATTTGCGTCTCGACGTCAGGTCGCCCCGGGAACCGGGATCGAGATCCTCGACCGTGCGGCGCAGTTCGGAGAGGTCCGTGCCGATCGCCGAATTCTCGTCCATCGAGCGGACGGGCCGATCGAGAAAGCGGTTCGACTGACCGGCCGCGTCGGCGATTTCCTTGCGGCCCATATTGGTGATCTGGTCCACCTTCTCGCCGAATTCGGGGCTGTTCGCGTCGAGCCCGACCAGCTCGTCCACGAAACCGTTGACCTTCTGGTCGAGTTTCGCCTGTTTTTCGGGTTCGACGGGCACGAGCCCGGCCGCCTTTTCGGCGGTCACCGCCGGCACGGGATCGGGCGCATCGAGCGTCAGGCCCGTATCGACCTTGGTGGCTGTGGTGGTTTCATTCGCCGGTGTGGTAGCCATGGGTGTTTTCCTTCTCCTCGGACTGGCCCCTAGATGCCGTCCGGGCGCGGTTTTTTCAAGGTGCGTATTATCGATATAATACACCTGGGGCAATATGTCACCTACAGGCCGATAATGTTTGGCTTTTGGGTCGGTTCGGCGGCATGAAGCCCGGATGGACATCGACGAGATTCTCGAAAAAGTGGCGGACGCAGTCGAGCCGCACCGCGGCGGCGGCAAGGTGGCCGATTATATCCCGGCGCTCGCCTCGATCGACCCGGACAAGTTCGGCCTCGCCATCGCGACCAAGGACGGCGCCTGCCACAAGATCGGCGATGCCGACGAATGTTTCTCGATCCAGAGCATCTCCAAGGTCTTCACTTTCTCGCTCGCGTTGCAGAAGGTCGGCGACGGATTGTGGAAGCGGGTGGGGCGCGAACCGTCCGGCTCGGCGTTCAACTCGATCATCCAGCTCGAGCATGAAAAGGGCATACCGCGCAATCCGCTGATCAATGCCGGCGCGATCGTCGTCACCGATCATCTGGTCGAGAATGGCGATGCCGATGCGACGATCGAGATGCTGCTCCGCGTGCTGCGCGATCATGCCGAGGACCAGAGCGTCGATATCGATTACGAGGTCGCGAAATCCGAAAGCGAGACCGGCGCGCGCAACCGCAGCCTCGCCCATTTCATGGCGAGCTTCGGCAATCTCGACAACGAGGTGGAGGTCGTGCTCTCCGCCTATTTCCGGCATTGCGCGCTGGCGCTGTCGTGCAGCCAGCTCGCGCGCGCCGCGCTGTTCCTCGCCTTTGACGGCAAGGACCCGGTGACCGGCGAGCGCATCCTCACGCCGCAGCGCTGCCGCCGCATCAATGCGGTGATGATGAGCTGCGGCCATTACGACAATTCGGGCGATTTCGCCTTCCGCATCGGCCTGCCCGGCAAGAGCGGCGTGGGCGGCGGCGTGCTGGCGATCGTGCCGGGCGAGGGAGCGGTCGCGGTCTGGTCGCCGGGCCTGAACGACGCGGGCACGTCGACCGTCGGTTCGATCGCGCTCGAGGCGCTGGTCGCGGAGACCGGCTGGTCGGTCTTCGGGTAGCAGGGTTCGGGGTTCCGGCAATGATCGAGGGTCATTTCGTTCTAGGAACTCGTCATTGCGAGGAGCCGTAAGGCGACGCGGCAATCCAGGGCCGCAAAGCGCGTCGCCTGTTGCTCTGGATTGCTTCGCTACGCTCGCAATGACGAAGCCCAGAACAAAGTAGCAATCGTCGTTCGGTTCCGAAATGTCGTGCGAGACAGCCCAATCTCTCGACATTTGGCGTCTCGCCGGGTCTGGCCTAGGATCGCGAAATGACCGGAACCGCCGATAACCTGACCGATCGCGCACCGCTCGAAGAGACGGAAGGCCTCATCTTCGCCTGTTCGCTCGACGGTGCGGGCGGGGCGAAGCGGATCGGCTGGGACGGCGTGGAGAGCTGGACGCCCGAAGACGCGCCGCTCTGGCTGCATGTCAACGGCGCGGCGGATCGCGTGCGGGACTGGCTGTCCGGCGCCGGCGGGCTGACCGAGCCGACCGCCGGCGCGATGCTGAGCCCCGAATCCCGCCCGCGCGTCTTTCACGGAGCCAAGGGCTTCGTCGTGATCCTGCGCGGCATCAATCTCAATCCGGGCAGCGCGGTCGAGGATATGGTCGCGCTGCGCATGTGGAGCGACGGCAGACGGCTGATCACGGTGCGCGAGGAAAAGCTGCGCACGGTCCGCGATCTCTACGAGAGATTGATCGCAAGCGATAACGGACCCAGGACGATCGCCGAACTGTTCGTCGAGTTGGTCGACCGGCTGACCGAACGGATCGGTTCGGTGGTTCTGGAATATGACGACCGGCTGGACGCGATCGAGGCGCAGGCGGATCAGGGGGATCCGGAAGATCTTCGCCGGCAGCTTGGCAATCTGCGGCAGGAATTGGTCGGTTTGCGCCGTTATCTCGGCCCGCAGCGCGAGGCGCTGAACCGGATGATGGCCGAAGCGCCCGACTGGATCGACGAACGCCAGAAGCTGACATTGCGGGAGACGACCGACCGGTCGCAGCGCCATATCGAAGAGATCGACGCCGCGCGCGAACGGGCGATCGTGCTGAAGGACGATGTCGCCAACCGGCTCAACGAACAGCTTAACCGCAACCTCTATGTCTTGTCGATCGTCGCCGCGATCTTCTTGCCGCTGAGTTTTCTGACGGGTCTGCTGGGGATCAATGTCGGCGGCATGCCGGGCGTCGATGACGGTGACGCCTTCTGGATCACCTGCGCGGCGCTCGCGGTCCTGCTGATCGTCGAGCTGTTGATTTTCCGCAAACTCAAATGGCTTTGAGAAACGATTGCATTTACTGCATTCGATGAGTTTGATTTTGCATATTTTCCGGGCTGCAATTTCGGGTCCTGCCCGCTAGATAGAGCCCATGGCCGACGCCGAACTCGCCCTGCTTCTGGCGCGCATCCAGTTCGCCTTCACGGTCAGTTTCCATTTCATCTTTCCGGCCTTTTCGATCGGCCTGGCCAGCTTTCTCGCGGTGCTCGAGGGGCTGTGGCTGAAGACGAAGGACGACGTCTATCTGCGGCTGTTCAAATATTGGCTGAAGATCTTCGCGATCACCTTCGCGATGGGCGTCGTCTCGGGCATCGTCATGTCCTACCAGTTCGGCACCAACTGGTCTGTCTTCTCCGACCGGGCCGGGCCGATCATCGGGCCATTGATGGCCTATGAAGTGCTGACCGCCTTCTTCCTGGAAGCGGGTTTCCTGGGCGTCATGCTGTTCGGCATGGATAAGGTCGGCAAGAAACTCCACTTCACGGCAACCCTGATGGTGGCGATCGGCACGGCGGTTTCGGCCTTCTGGATCCTCTCGGTCAACAGCTGGATGCAGACGCCGGTCGGCTATGCGGTCAACGAGGCCGGGCAATATGTGCTCGACGGCAGCTGGTGGGACGTCGTCTTCACGCCGAGCTTTCACTACCGCCTCGTCCACACCGTGATCGCCGCCTATCTGACGACGGCGCTCGTCGTCGGCGGCGTGGCGGCCTGGCATATGCTCAAGGGGCGAGACCTGCCGGCCGTGAAGAAGATGTTCTCGATGGCGATGTGGATGGCCGCGCTCGTCGCGCCGGTCCAGATTTTCGCGGGCGATCTCCACGGCCTCAACACGCTCGAACATCAGCCGATGAAGGTCGCGGCGATGGAAGGCCATTTCGACAGCTATGAGCGCGCCGCGCCGCTGATCCTGTTCGGGATCCCCGACAGCGAGGCGGAAGAAGTTCGGTACCAGATCGCGATTCCCGGCCTCGGCTCGCTGATCCTCAAGCACGATATCAACGAGGGGCTGGACGGGCTGGACACGGTGGCGCGCGAGGATCGGCCGCCGGTCGGCATCGTCTTCTGGTCGTTCCGGATCATGGTGGGCTTGGGCTTCCTGATGTTCGCGCTCGGCCTGTGGAGCCTCTGGGCGCGCTGGCGCAAGACGCTCTACGGCAGCCGCTGGCTGCACCGGTTCGCGCTGGCGATGAGCCCGGCCGGTTTCGTCGCCGTGATTGCCGGCTGGATCACGACCGAGGTCGGCCGCCAGCCCTGGGTGATCCACGAAGTGATGCGCACCGAGGACGCGGTTTCCGCGATCGGCGCGCCCGCCGTCGGCGGATCGCTGATCGCCTTCGTCATCGTTTATTTCTTCGTCTTCGGGGCGGGCACGCTCTATCTGCTCAAGCTGATGTCCCACCCGCCCGCGCCCGGCGAGACCGGCGTGGCCGACGCGCCGATCCGCACCGCGGGCATCACCCCGGCCGCGGGTATCGACAAGGATGGTATAGAGCCCCGGCCGGACAAGCAGGAGGGCGCCGAATGAGCGATCCCGTTCTCACCATCATCTGGGCGGGCATTATCGCCTTCGCGATCGGCGCCTATGTCGTGATGGACGGGTTCGATCTCGGCATCGGCATCCTCTTCAAGACGTTCCGGGTCGGCCAGGAACGGGATATGGCGATGAACACCATTGCGCCGGTCTGGGACGGCAACGAGACCTGGCTGGTGCTCGGCGGCGGCGGATTGATGGCGGCGTTCCCGCTTGCCTATGCGGTCATCCTGCCGGCGCTCTACGCGCCGCTTACCGCGATGCTGCTCGCGCTCGTTTTCCGCGGCGTGGCGTTCGAGTTCCGCTGGCGCGATCCCGGCCATCGCCGCTTCTGGGATTTCAGCTTCTCCGCCGGATCGCTGATCGCGA
Organism: Parasphingopyxis algicola; assembly: GCF_013378075.1. Classification (GTDB taxonomy): domain Bacteria; phylum Pseudomonadota; class Alphaproteobacteria; order Sphingomonadales; family Sphingomonadaceae; genus Parasphingopyxis; species Parasphingopyxis algicola. The sequence goes on from NZ_CP051131.1 coordinate 3,549,947, forward strand.
CCTTTGCGCAGGGCATTACGCTCGGCGCATTGCTCCAGGGCATCGAAGTGCAGGACCGGGCCTATGCGGGCGGCTGGTGGGACTGGCTGACGCCGTTCAGCCTGCTGTGCGGCGCGGCGCTGGTTATCGGCTATGCGATGCTCGGCGCGTGCTGGCTGGTGATGAAAGGCACGGGCAGGCTCCACAACAAGGCGCGGCGCATCGCGATTCTGTTGACCCCCGTGCTGCTCGGCGCGATCGGCGCCGTCAGCCTGGCGACGCCGTTCGTCGAGCCGCAATATTATGATCGCTGGTTCGACATGCCGGGGTTGCTGGTCACGCTCCCGATGCCGCTGCTCGTGGCGTTTTTTGCCTTCATGCTGTGGCGCGATCTGGAGAATAATTACGAGAACCGGCCGTTCTTCTGGGCGCTGGGCCTCTTCCTGCTCAGCATGGTCGGGCTCGCGATTTCGATGTGGCCGGACGTCATTCCCGGCAGCGTGTCGATCTTCGATGCGGCGGCGCCGCGCGAAAGCCAGATCTTCATGCTGATCGGCGCAGCGATCCTCGTGCCCGTGATCCTCGCCTACACCGCCTGGGCCTATTGGGTATTTCGCGGCAAGGTCGACGAGGCCGGCTATCACTGAGGAGGGCGACCGCGCGGAGGACGGGCCGCTCTGGCGAAAGCTCGCCTGGTTCGCGGCGCTATGGGGCCTCGGCGTCGGTACCGTGGCGCTGGTGGCGCTGCTTATCCGATGGTGGTTGTGACGGACGGGTAGACCGGGGCGGCCTCGGCTGCCCCGGCCTCCAGCGCCTTCAGTTCCGCGATGGATAGATTCCGTTCGTGACCACGCAATAACGGAGCACGAGATACGGATTGCGGCTGTCGAACGACACGCTGCCGCCGGTATTGTCGGTCTGGACCGTATTGGCGGCCATATCGACGTCCGGTGCCTGTTCGGAGTAGATGTCCTGCGGGTCGTTGAAGTCGGCCAGCGCCGCGTTGGTCGGATTGTCGATCGTCGCGGCGGTATTGGATGCGCGCATGCGGCCGGTATGGCTGTGCGAGGGCATGTTCTGGACCGTGAGCTGGATATTCTCGCGCCCGCCGCTCTGGCCCTGCTGGAACGGCGTCAGGCCCGGGCGGCTGCCGTGATTGATGCCCGAACGGCCGCGCAGATCGGGAATTCCGAAAGTCGTGCGCCCGTCGCCGCCATAGGTTGTGCCGAACAGCGAGAACAGCGCCGTGTTCTGGCTGATCGCTATCAGCTGCCCCGCCGCTTCGACCGTCGCGCGCGGGCAGAAGAGATAGCCGACTGTGATGATCTCGCCCATGACGCGTTCCTGCGCCATGGCGGGCTGCGGTGCCGACACGGCCGAAAGGCCGAGCGCGGCGGAAAGAATAGCTGTTTGAATTTTCATGATATTCCCCTGTTCTGATCAAGTACGGTGGATACGCAGACTCGCAGATAATCGCCACATGCGCAGTCCCAATCTACTCTAATGGAGAATATAGTTACAGCATTAGTGGCGGGTTATTTTCCACTATCAGCACCAATCTGGTGCAGATTGTTCAGAAATTATTATCCAGCAAATAATGACAATATCGTTTCAATGCCGTTACTGATCTGTAATCGATCCCATCCGCGCCGCCATGATCGCCGACACGGTCATCATCGGCACGTAATAGACGAGCAGCGGGACGATGATGAGCCCGGCTTCGGCGCCCGGGAACAGGATGCGCGCCATCGGGGTTCCCGAAATTACGCTTTTCTGCATCGCCGCGAACAGCAGGGCGGTGCCGTCGCCATAGTCGAAACCGAGCAGGCGCGAGGCGAGCATCGCGGTTGCGATCACGAGGACCAGGAGCACCAGCATTGCCGCGAGCAGAAGCAGGAAGCGGCCGAGCCCGATCCCTTCGAGCAGGCCGCCGCCGACCGCCGCCGACAGCGCGACATAGATGGCGAGCAGGATAGTCAGCCGGTCGAGCGTGCGGCCGACGACCGGATGCGCTTCGATCCACGCCCCGGCCAGCGGCCGGAACAGCTGACCGGTCGCGAAGGGGAGGGCGAGGATCAGCACGACCGTGCCGATGCCGGACATATCGATCGGCGCGCCCGACGTCGAAAGCAGCGCGGCGAACATCAGCGGCGTCAGCACGACCCCGAGCATCGAGGAGAGGGCGGCTGCGATCACCGATGCCGCGACATTGCCGCGCGCCATGGAGACCATGGCGATCGAGGAGGCGACCGTCGTCGGCAGCGCACAGAGAAAGAGGATACCGGGCACAAAGGCGGGATCGATGAACGGTGCCGCGAGCGTCGTCAGCAGGAGCCCGAGCAGCGGAAAGGCGAGAAAGGTGAAGGCGACGATCGCGAGATGCAGCTTGAGCCGCCTGAACCCGCCGAGGACCGCCTGGCGGCTCAGCCGCGCGCCATGGACGAAGAACAGCGTGACAATGCAGGCGGTCGAGATGGTGCCCAGCCAGTCCAGAGCGGCGCCGCGCGCGGGAAGCAGCGCGGCGATCCCGACCATTGCCAGCAGGATGATTATGAAGCGGTCGGGGATCAGGATCGTCGCGAGGCGCTGCATCGCGTCGCCATACCGCACTATCGCCTGAACACCAGTGCCCCCGGCTTCCGGTGGTTTGCGCATAGACGCCTTGTTGCGGCGCACAAATCCCTATATAGGGCGCGACTAATCCGACGCTCCTGACAATTGAGAGAATTCCTATGGGCCTTCGCAACGTGGCCATCATTGCTCACGTCGATCACGGCAAGACGACGCTGGTCGACGAGCTTTTCCGCCAGTCCGGCACCTTTCGCGAGAATGAGCGCGTAGAGGAGCGGGCGATGGATTCGAACGAGCTCGAAAAGGAGCGCGGGATCACGATCCTCGCCAAATGCACGAGCGTCGAGTGGAACGATCATCACATCAATATCGTCGACACGCCCGGCCACGCCGATTTCGGCGCCGAGGTCGAGCGCATCCTTTCGATGGTCGACGGTGTGATCCTGCTCGTCGACGCCGCCGAGGGCCCGATGCCGCAGACCAAGTTCGTCACCGGCAAGGCGCTGGCGCTCGGCCTCAGGCCGATCGTCGTCGTCAACAAGATCGACCGGCCCGATGCGCGGCCCGCCGAGGTGCTCGACGAATGTTTCGAGCTGTTCCTCGCATTGGACGCCAATGACGAGCAGCTCGATTTCCCGACCCTCTATGCGAGCGGCCGTTCCGGTTACGCCGGTCGCGAGGATACGGTGCGCGACGGCGATCTGACGCCGCTGTTCGAAACGATCGTCGAGCATGTTCCGGCGCCCGACGCCGATCCGGACGGCGAGTTCAGGATGCTCGCAACGCTGCTCGATCGCGACAATTTCATGGGGCGCGTGCTGACCGGGCGGATCGAATCCGGCCGGCTGGAAATGAACATGCCGATCAAGGCGATCGATGCCGAGGGCAAGGTCGTCGAGAGCGGGCGCGCGACGAAAATCTTGGCTTTCGAAGGGCTTGAACGGGTTTCTGTAGAATCCGCGAAAGCGGGCGATATCGTCGCGATTGCCGGCCTCACCGATGCGACCGTCTCCAACACCATCTGTTCGATCGAGGTCGAGACGCCGATCGATGCGCAGCCGATCGATCCGCCGACGCTTGCCATGACCTTCGCGGTCAATGACAGCCCGTTCGCCGGCAAGGACGGCGACAAGGTGCAATCGCGCGTCATCCGCGAACGGCTGGAGAAGGAAGCCGAGGGCAATGTCGCGATCAAGATCAGCGAGAGCGCCGAGAAGGATGCGTTCGAGGTGGCCGGACGCGGCGAGCTTCAGCTCGGTGTGCTGATCGAAACGATGCGGCGCGAGGGGTTCGAGCTGTCCATTTCGCGCCCGCGCGTTCTCTTCCGCGATGGCCCGGATGGCCGCGAAGAGCCTTATGAAACCGTTGTGGTCGATGTCGACGATGAATTCTCCGGTACGGTCGTCGAGAAGATGGCGCTGCGCAAGGCCGAGATGACCGATATGTCGCCTTCGGGCGGCGGCAAGACACGGATCACCTTCTCCGCGCCGTCGCGCGGCCTGATCGGCTATCATGGCGAATTCCTGTCCGACACGCGCGGCACCGGGATCATGAATCGGGTCTATGAGAAATACGGGCCGTACAAAGGCAATATCGAGGGCCGTCCCGTTGGCGTGCTGATCTCGATGGAGCAGGGTCAGGCGATTGCCTATTCGCTGAACACGCTCGAGGATCGTGGTATCATGTTCGTGTCGCCCGGCGAGGCTTTGTATCAGGGTATGGTGATCGGCGAGAATTCCAAGCCGCAGGATCTCGAGGTCAACCCGACCAAAACGAAGCAGCTCACGAACATCCGCTCATCGGGCAAGGACGACGCCATCCGCCTGACCCCGCCGCGCCGGATGACGCTGGAACAGGCGATCGCCTATATCCAGAATGACGAACTGGTCGAGGTGACGCCCAAGGCGATCCGCATCAGGAAGCGCCATCTGGACCCGCATGTCCGCAAGAAGGAATCTCGCAAGGCGGAGGCGGCCTAGGCGAGCAGCCCGAGACCGAAGGCGATCCCCGCCGCGATCGGCAGGGTCGCGACCCAGGACAGCAGGACGTTGCGCACGACCGACAGGTCGAGCGTACCGCCCGCCGCGCCGGTGCCGATGATCGAGCCCACCGATACGTGCGTGGTCGAGACCGGGACGCCGATCCGGCTCGCGAACAGGACCAGCGTCGCCGTGATAAGGTTCGCCGAGATGCCCTGGGTCGTGTCGAGGTGATTGATCTTCAGGCTCATCGTTTCGGCCACGCGCCGCGACAATAGCCAGCCGCCGAGCGCCATGGCCGCGGTGCCGGCGACAGCCGCCGCGGTGCCGCTGAAGAGATTGGCGGCGATCAGCAGCGCGGCGAGCTTGGGCGCATCGTTGACCCCGCGCGCGAAACAGATCGTGCTGGCGGAGAACAGGTGGAGGCCGTCGAGTAGCCTGCCGACGGACGCGCGCGCGATCGGCCGGCCCGCCTGATCGCAAGCCTCGTCCGAGGCCATAACCAGATGCGGCGCCCGGCAGGCCATATCCACCCTGGCCACCGAGCCGACATCTCCCGCGTTCAGCGGCCTGCCGTCCATGAGACAGATACATTCGCTTTCCGAAGGTCTTGGCCGCACATGTTTGAGGATCAGATAGGCGGCAAAGGCCATGAACGCGGAAAGAAACGGACTGACGAGAAGCGGAAAGACGAATTTCGATCCGAGATTGCCGAAATCGATCGCGCCGGCACTGTTTGCCAGCCCCGCGCCGATCAGTCCGCCGACCAGCGCATGGGTCGTCGAGACCGGAAAGCCGAGCCGCGTCGCCAGCATTACGGTGAACGCGGCGCCGCCGCCGACCGCCAGCGCAAAAGCGGGCGTGCTTGCCAGCGCATCGGGCACCAGTCCCTTGCCGGAAAATTGCTGGACCAGGGTATCCGCGATCAGCACCGATGCCAGGCCGCCGAGGATCGTCGCGCCCGTGGCGAGGATCAGCGCCTTGCGATAGCTGAGTGATGCCGATCCCCAAACGGTCGCGAAGCCCTTGAAATTATCGTTGGCGCCATTGCTGAAGGCGAGAAACAGGGCGGTCGAAGCGAGGAGTACGATGAGCAAGAGCAGCCTTTCAGGACGAGCGAACGGGATCCGACTGTAGGGGTCGTTCCTGTTATACGCTGCCAAGTCGATCCCGGTTACGGGCGGAGAAAGGCAAACGCCATCTCGATCCGCATAAGCGGAAGAAGGATGCGCGGAAAGCGGAGGTGGCCTAGGCTAGTTCCGGTCTGTCAGGCTGGCTCTACGACAAAGATGTCGCCGTCGAAGTCGACGATATAGACATCGCCGGCATCGCTGCGGACAAGGGCGACGATTTGGTCGATACTACCGGCATCGGGTTCGAAATCCGCGTTGCGCCGTTCATATTCGCTCGAGGGCAGGATCATGTCGTCGTCCAGCGAACCGATCGGGACCGACCAGATATTACCGCTGACGAAATCGGCGAAGATGTATTTGCCGAACAAGTCCGCGATAGCTCCATCATAGACCACGCCGCCGATCACCGAGGCACCTTCGCGCGGACCGTCGCCATTGGGATATTCGGTAACCGGGTCGGCCAGGTCGTCCGGCGGCGTGCCGCGAAAACTGGCGCTGCCTTCGCGGAACGGCCAGCCGAAATTGATGCCGCCGTCATCATCTGTCGAAAAACGGTTTACCTCTTCGAAACTGTCCTGCCCGACATCGCCGACCAATATATCATCGTCGAGGAAGGAGGCGCGGAAGGGATTACGGAGCCCGAGCGCATATATTTCTCCCCTACCGCCGCCAGAGGCGAACGGATTATCCGGTGGGATCCTGTAAATTGGCTGGACGGAAGCACCGCAGGTCGCACATGGCACGACTTCAATTCGCAATATCTTGCCCAATAGCGAATTCGGATCTTGCGCATTGTCGTCAGGGTCGCCCGAGCCCCCGCCGTCGCCAGTCGATATATAGAGATAGTCGTCAGGGCCGAAATCGATCCAGCCTCCATAATGGTTGGTAAAGTTGGGATGCGCGATTGTCATTTTGGTCTCGAAATCGCTGCCCGTGCCGAAGAGCGAGCGAATATTGATCGAGCCACCTTGGTCGACGACAAAGACATGGACGGTGTCGTTCGTCGAAAAGCCTGGATCGGCGGCAATACCGAGAAGCCCGCCTTCGCCGGCGGTCGAGATATTGGTTACCGTACGGTATAGCGTGCGTTGTCCGCTGGACGGATCCAACCTGAATATCCGTCCGCCCCTTTCCGTCACGAAGAGTTCGGATGAACCCGGGATCAACTCGGCGAAGGTCGGTTCGTCGAATCCCGTCGCTATTCGCCGCACCGCAATTCCCTCGCGGTCGTTGGTGACGGTGATCGAGAGGTTGAGCGTGCCGGACGCCTGGCCGTCGTTCGCGGCGATGTTCACGCGATAGACGTTGTCCCGATTGGCGTCGGTCGGCAGTTCGAAATCGGGCGGACTGTTGAAACGCAAATTGCCCGCGGCATCCATTGAGAAGAGGCTTGCATCGGCGCCGCCCGATATCGACAAGGTCACTGCGTCGCCATCTGCATCGTTGGCTTGGGCCTGATAGTTGATCTGATCGTTTTCCGCGACTTGGGCGGTGGCCGCCGACGTGATTGTCGGCGCATTGTTGGCCGGCGGCGGAGGCGGTGCGGGAGTGCCGCTCCCGCCGCCGCATGCCGCCAAGGATATCAGGCAAGCGGTCGAAGTAAGAAATCGTGTCATGTCCGTTACCATAAGCTTGGGGATGGTTCTCGCGCGATAAATGAATCGCGAACATCGTCAACGCCTTATGGGAAAATAGTTTTCTTGCTCGGAATGCGGAAGCTGTCGGCGTTAACGCCTGGGATGGGCACACGGCGGCGATTGACCCGGTCGACCAAATCCCTATCTCCGGGACAGGCCGTATTTGGAGGTTCTGTGAAGCACAGATTGGTTCTAGCGATCGCAACGGGCGCCCTGGCGCTCACCGCCTGTAATCCGGATGTCGAGCAGACCAGCGGGTCGGGGACCGCCCCGCTCAATCGCGGCGAAGTCACCAATTCGGACGAACTCGTGCAGCCGGTCGTGGTCGGCCAGTTCGGGCCGCGTTTCGCTGCGTGCCAGGCGACCGGCCAGGTGCGTTCGGTCAGCGGAGACGGGGTTCTCCCCGTTCGCGCGGCGCCGTTCGACCGGGCGGCGCGGATCGACACGATCACCAACGGCGACAATGTGTTCGTCTGCAACCGCAGCCACGACCAGAGCTGGCTGGCGGTCGTCTATACGGACAGCGGGGAATTGAGCGGCACCTGCGGTGTCTCGGCGCCGGTGCCCTCGCGCCGCCAATATGACGGGCCGTGCAACAGCGGCTGGGTGTCCTCCGCCTTTATCCAGCTGCGCGCCGCGCGCTAGGGCTTGCAATGTAGGACAATGCCGGGCCTACTGGCCTGGCGATAGGCCCAGGCAGCTCCGGACGCCCGAAAAGACGCGCGCAAATCCGGCAAGCCTGTGTGTATACTATGTAAACTTATCGCAATAATGTTGCGTGCGAACCGACGCGCGCGCCGACAGCGCGGATCAGTCGAGATCCTCGATCAGCTGGCCGATGCGGTCGCCTGCGCCGGGCTCATAGCTGGCGAGCAGCGCCCGGTTGGCATCGGTTTCGGTAGCCGCGATCTGGACCTCCGGTTCGGCGGGCTCGGCGGCTTCGGGATAGATGAAGCCGTAGACCGGATAGTTGGTGATGCCGAGCTGGCCGGTCGGCGTATGCCAGACCTTCACGACGCTCCAGTCATTGTTCGGGGAGACATCCTCCGCGAGCACATCGCTCTCGACCATGCCGCGGCGCGACCAGTTGGCATGGTTCAGCCGGATCTGGCGGTCGTTGACGATTTCGCGGACCATCGCGACATGGCCGAGCCGCATCCGGCCGTGGGGCTGCAGGACCATGACGGAGCCCGCTTCGGGCATGCTGCCGCGCTCGTACCGGCCTTCAGCCGAGGCCCACCAGGTATGGGCGTTGCCGCGGATTTCGATGTCCGACACGCTGCGCGCATAGGTGACGCACTGCCAGCGCGGATCGCGGGCGTCGGCCGGCGCGGCGATGGTGAAAACGAGCAAGGCGACAGCGAGCAGGCTCGGAAAAGCCCGTAAACGACCCGGAAACATATGCGACCCCCGAAAGGCGATTTATGCGAATTGCGGATTTCGCATTCCCCGAAACCCGCCGTCAGGGAAGCGCAAAGCGATAGACGGTGGGAAGTCGACGCTGGATCGCGGAACCTTTCCTATCCGTCGGACATACCGACCGTTTCATCGACGGTGTTCGTGGTTACCGAATGGTAACGTGGCCGCGCCTCGCCGTAGATTCGCCGGGCGAAGGGGCGGCCCCAGTCGCCCTCGGCCATCAGCGCCTCGAACAGGGGCGCGACGAATTTGCGCCGGCCCATGCCGAGCAGGAAGTCCTCGACCGAATCCCGCGCATCGTCATAGCGGTTGGCGATGGCGAGCTTGAGCCAGGCGAAGCGGATCTCGCTGTTGCGCGCGTCGTTGAGGTCGAAGGTGGATTCCAGCGCCTCGAGGCGTTCCTCGTCCAGCTCGCGCGGCAGGCCGTCCAGGAAACGCAGGCGTTCCTGGGTGGTCCATTCGGGCCAGTTGATCACGGCGACTTCCCCGCTGTCGGTGAAGTTCGCGATCGCCTGGTCGACCGCGCGAAAGCGGTTCGACTGGACGTGCACCGCGTTCTCGGGAAGCCCGGGTTCGTAAATCCACTGATCGAGCCCGATCTGCGCGGCTTCCTCGCCCTGGAACAGATTGGCGTCCATATCCGCGATCAGCCCGGCGCTGGTCTGCGGGCGGAAGGCGTTGCGGTCGAAATAGTCGCGCAGCCAGGCATCGAAGCGCGCGCGGCCGACCGTCTCCTCGACCGTGCGCAGGAATACCGCGCCCTTTTCATAGGCGATATTGGTCATCCCGTCGTCGGGATCGCGGCCTTCGAGATCGAGATGCAGCCGGGTGTCGGGCGAGGTCAGCCCGCCCAGATCCTCGACATCCGCCATCATGTCGGCCCAGCCGAGATCGGCGAGCATCGCCGCCTGTTCGGTGCCGTAGACGGCCTCCATGATCCGGTTTTCGAAATAGACGGTGAACCCCTCGTTGAGCCAGAAATCGTCCCAGCTCGCATTGGTGACGAGATTGCCCGACCAACTGTGCGCGAGCTCGTGTGCGATCAGGCTGACGAGCGACTTGTCGCCCGCGAGGATCGTCGGCGTGACGAAGGTGAGGCGGGGATTTTCCATGCCCCCAAAGGGGAAGGACGGCGGCAGGACGAGCAGGTCGTACCGGCCCCAGCGATATTCGCCATAGAGCTCCTCGGCCGCGGCGATCATCTCTTCCAGATCCTCAAATTCGCTCGCCGCCGCCGACAGCATGGACGGCTCGGCATAGACCCCGCTGCGCTCGCCCAGTTCCTGGAAGGCGAGATCGCCGATCGCGATCGCGATCAGATAGGGCGCGACCGGATCGGCCATGCGGAAGCGATAGGCGCGGCGCCCGGGTTCGCCGTCGACCGGTTCGCCTTCGGGCGTCAGCATCTCCGCGCTCATCACCGCGCGGAGCCCTTCGGGCACCGTGATCCGCGCATCCCAGCTCTGGCGGATGCCGGGGCTGTCCTGGGTCGGAATCCAGGTCCGATTGAGGATCGCCTGGCCCTGGCTGAACAGGAACGGATCTTCGCCGCCGGCCGTCTGTTCCGGAGAGAGCCATTGCAGCGCCGATGCGCCGGGAGCCGACGCATAGGTGATCGTGACCTGTTCGGCGCCATCGAGCGCGATGGTCAGCGGCGCGCCGTGCACATCGCCGCTATCCGCGCCCATCTCCCAGCGCAGCGCTTCGCCGGAGCCATTGACGACCTCGCGGATTTCCAGCCCCTTGCTGTCGAGCACCACCTCTTCCCCGTCCTCGGCCACGTCGAGGTCGAGCGTGGCCGTTCCGACCATCCGCTGCTCGTCGAAATCGGCGTTGAGGTCGAGCGACACATGGATGACGCGCGCTTCGAGCGGTTGGGCGTAGCTGTGTCTGTCCTGCCCTTCGTCCGTCGCATAGATGCTGGTCCCGCCGATCATCGGCGCGGCGCCCCTTTCGCTCGGTTCCGTCCCGCTGCCGCAGGCCGCCAGAATGGTCATGGCCGCAAATGGCGCCATCAGCTTGGCGATCTTGAACATGCTACTCCCCCGAACAAATACTTTGTTGCCAAAGGCCTAGCCGTTTGGCCCGTCCGCGTCACCCGATAAAGGCTGTCCGGCCGGTTTGCGCCATTATCGCCGAGCGCGGACTAACGCAGGCTGAACCGGCAGCCTTCTCTTGACCTTGCCCGTCATTTCGCCGACAATTGACGTGAACGTAAAGCAGCGCATTTTCAGGAGAGTCGCGATGGCCGATCAGGAAACCTTTCGCACGGAGGTGCGCGACTGGCTCGCGGACAATTTCGATCCCGCGTTGAAGGGGCGCCACAATCCGATGGGCATGGTCGACGGGCCGACCGACATGTCGCCGGACATGGTCAAATGGCGCAAGGCGCTCGGCGAGCGCGGTTTCGGTACGCCGACCTGGCCGAAGGAATATGGCGGCGCGGGGCTGTCGTCCAAGGAAGCCGCGATCCTCGAAGACGAGATGCGCAAGATCGGGGCCTATAACCCGATCGGCGGCCTGGCCGTCGGCATGTTCGCGCCGACGCTGATGGAGTATGGCACCGAGGAGCAGAAGCGGAAATGGCTGCCGCCACTGTCCGACGGTTCGCTGCGCGGCTGCCAGGGCTATTCGGAGCCGGGCGCCGGGTCCGATCTCGCCAATGTGCAGAGCTTTGCCGAGGACAAGGGCGATCATTATGTGATCAACGGCCAGAAGACCTGGCAGTCGGGCGGCCAATGGGCGGACTTCTGCTTCGGCCTGTTCCGGACGGACAAATCGACCAAGCATGACGGCATCACCTTCCTGATCGTCGATATGGACCAGCCGGGCGTCGAACGCCGACCGATCAAGATGATTTCGGGCCTTTCGCCGTTCTGCGAGACTTTTTTCACCGATGTGAAGGTGCCGAAGGAAAATCGTGTCGGCGAGGAAGGCAAGGGCTGGACGATCGGCAAGCGGTTGTTGCAGTTCGAGCGCGCGGGCATCGGCGGCGGCGGGGCGCGCGCGATGATGCGTTCGCTGGCCGATCACGCCAAGCAATATGTCGAGGTCACGGACGACGGCGAGATCGCCGACAGGGAATTGCGCCTGAAGGTGATCAAGCACGAGATGTCGGTGCGCAATTTCATGGGCACCGTCGGCCGCGCCCAGCGCGAGGCGCGCGAACAGGGCGGCCCGAGCGCGACCAGTTCGGTCTTGAAGAATGTCGGCGCCAGGCTCGCCCAGGAACGCACCGATCTGATGGTCGAGGTGATGGGCATGCAGGGTCTTGGCTGGGAAGGCGAGGGCTTCAACGAGGAAGAGCTTAAGACGACCCGCACCTGGCTCTGGAACCGCGCGGTCACCATCTATGGCGGCTCGACGGAGATCCAGAACAACATCATCTCCAAGCGCGTGCTCGGGATGCTCGACCACCAGTAAACAAGGCGGCCAAGATCGTCATTCCGGACTTGATCCGGAATGACGTGTGAGGAGAGGATATGACGACCGCCGCCGAGATGCTGCAAAGTGAATTCGCGTCCTTCGCCGACGTGATCCATGCCCATGCGGCCGAACGGCCGGACGATATCGTGATCGTCGCGGGTGACAGGCGGCTAAGTTTCGCCGAGTTCGATACCTATGGCGACCGGACCGCCGCCGGGCTGCAGCGCGCCGGCGTGCGATCGGGCGAGGCGGTCTCGATCTGCGGGCTCAACGGCTGGGCCTATGCGGTGCTCTGGCTCGGCATCCTGCGCGCCGGCGGCACCGTCGCGCCGCTCGCGCAAAGCGCGACGCCCGAGGCGTTGCGGTTGATGGTCGAGGATTGCGGCGCGCGCCTGTTCTTCGCCGATCGGGCGATCATGGATGCGATGACGTTGCCGGAGGGCGCAACCCGTGTTGCGCTCGACGACGATGCGGCGTTCGAGGCCTGGCTGCCCGAGGCCGGCACGAAGCCGGAGCCCGTGGAGATCGACCCCGAACAGGGCTTCAACATCATCTATTCGAGCGGCACGACGGGTACGCCCAAGGGCATCGTGCACTCGCACCAGATGCGCTGGCGGCAGATTACGGCCTTTGGCGGCCTGATCTTCACGCCCGCCGCCTCGGCGATCCTCTCGACGCCGCTCTATTCGAACACCACGCTCGTTACCTTCCTGCCGTGCATCGGCAATGGCGGGAAGGCGGTGCTGATGCAGAAATTCAGGACGAAAGAGTTTCTCGAGCTCAGCGAGCGCGAGAAGGTGACGACGGCGATGCTCGTACCCGTCCAGTACAAGCGGCTGATGGAGGACCCCGATTTCGACAGTTACGACCTTTCCGCCTATCTAATGAAATTCTGCACCAGCGCGCCGTTCGCGGCGGAGCTGAAGGCGGACATCCTCAAACGCTGGCCTGGCGGGCTCGTCGAATTCTACGGCATGACCGAAGGCGGGGGGAGCTGCGCGCTGCGCGCCCATGAATTCCCCGACAAGCTGCATACGGTCGGCCAGCCCATGCCGGGCCACGAAATCCGCCTGATCGGCGAAGACGGCAAGGAAGTGCCGCAGGGCGAGATCGGCGAAATCGTCGGCCGTTCGGGCACGATGATGAAGGGATACAAGAACCGCCCCGAGCAGACGCGCGAGACCGAATGGTATGATGGGGAAGGCAATCGCTTCATCCGCACCGGCGATGTCGGGCGGTTTGACGCGGACGGGTTCCTGACCCTGATGGATCGCCGCAAGGACATGATCATTTCGGGCGGATTCAACATCTATCCCAGTGACCTGGAAGCGGTTGTTGTCGAGCATCCGGAGGTCGAGGAGGTCGCGGTGATCGGCGTCCCTAGCGAGGATTGGGGCGAGACGCCGGTCGGCGTGGTCGTCGGCCCGAGCGATGCCGAGGCGATCCGGGAATGGGCGAACGCCAAGCTCGGCAAGACCCAGCGGCTCGCCGCCGTGCATATCGTCGACGAACTGCCGCGCAGCGCGATTGGAAAAGTTCTGAAGCGCGAACTGCGGGATCAGCTAAAGCTGGGCTAAACTGAAGACACCGATTTTGCGCGGCTAGTCCTGGGAATTGCCGCCCGATTCGATCGCATCGCTGACGCCCTGCATCGCCGCCGTGATGTCGTTCAGCGCTTCGGCCTGTGCCCGCGCAGCGTCCTCGGCGCTGGTCTCCAGACGCGAGTTATCGGCTACCTCTTCGTCCTCGCCGAGAATGCGAATCCGCGATTCATGCATGTAGCCGCGCGTGCCGTCCGCGGTCTGGATCTCCCACCAGTCCGCGATCTGCTCCCGCGTCGAGAAGACTTCTCCATCGGGTACGCTGCGGAGCACGGCCGCGCCGCGCGCCGGGGCGTTGCGCATATAGGTGAAGCCGTCGCTGTCGTTGATAACGGCGTCGATCGGAAATTCCTCCTCGACCGCTTCCTCGGCAACCACCTCTTCGGCATCGTCGTCGATGATCGTCTCATCGCCGCCCGGCAGCCGCAGGAACAGTGCGATCGCGATGACGGCAACGACTGCCCCGATACCGGCAATCAGCGGCAGCGTTTTCTTCCGTTCCTGCCACTCTTCCTCCGGCCATTCCTCCTCCGCCCATTCGGGCTCGGGCTCTGGCGGCGTGCTCGGCATTGCATGGCCGGGCTCTGCCGCGGCCGCGCCGTCGCCGGGCGGTCCGCACAGCTCGAACAGGCTCTCCCGGATCTTGCGCCAGCCGGTATGATCGTCCTCGCCCCGCCAATCGTCGAGCATGACGAACTGGATCTGGTTGAAGGGTAGGGGCGGCGGCGTCTCGTCGAGCGCGCTCTGGATAAGTTTCTTCTGATTGCGGGCGATATCCGCCTCGGCCCGCACCCATTCCGACGCGACGGCGGTTTTCGACCAGACGACGATCGCGGCTTTGGCCATGCCGATCTTCTCGGTGATGACGTCGCCATAGGATTTGTGCGGCGGCAGCTCTTCGTCCCACCAGACCGAATAGCCGAGCGCTCGGCATTTTTCCGCGAGCCGCCGGACGTCGCGCTGATTGTCGCGCGAATAGGAAATGAAGATATCGACCATGGCAGCCCCGCTCTCGCCCGCAGGCTAGCGCGTCGCTGCGGGGACATAAAGAGATGGCACGGGCGGCGCCTACTCGCCGTCGTCGGTCACCCGGTCGCAATTGAGCCTGGGGGCGCCCGTCACATCGGTCGTGTAGCGGCAATCGACCGCCATCTCCGTCCCGCTTTCCGGATCGCGGACCGTCGCCCGGCCTTCATAGCGCGACCCGTCGGGGCTGAGCGCCATGGAGATGGCCGTTACTTCGGCGCCTTCGTCCTCATAGGCGCTGCGCACCGCGTTTTCGACCGCCAGGCGGTCCTCCTCGGCGGTGTTTTCCGCAGCGGTCGCCCGGTCCGCGCCATCCGTATCCGGCGAGGAGCAGGCGGTGGCCAACAATGCGGCGGCGAATAGCGAAATGGCGTGACGATGCGCTCTCATAAGACTCCCCGATTGACTGGATTGTGAATCTACCCGTCCCGTCGCGTCTTTGCCAGTGCGAAGCGGGAGACGATTCAAAGAGGGACGGCCGGTCAGGCGAGCGCCGAATAGATGAGCGTCTTCAGCTCGCGGCGGATCGGATAGATGTTCGAGGGCTGGAGCTGGGTCATGAAAACCATGGTCAGATCCTCGACCGGGTCGACGAAAAAGGCGGTCGAATACATGCCGCCCCAGTAGAATTCGCCCTTGGAACCCGGGATCATCGTGCGCGCGACATCGTCGGTCACCGCGAAGCCGAGGCCGAAGCCGGTGCCCGCATTCTGCGCCTCGCTGAACAGCGCCTGCGACATGTCGGTCAGGTCCTGGCCGCCGGGCAGGTGGTTCTGCGTCATCAGCGCGATCGTCTTGCGGCCGACGATCCGCGCATCGCTCAGCGTGCCCTTGCCGAGCAGCATCCTGCAGAAGCGGTGATAATCGGCGCTCGTCGATACCAGCCCGCCGCCGCCGGACAGCAGCTTGGGCGGTTTCGACCAGAGGCTCTTTTCGGCGCGGTCGAACATTACCGGTTCCTTGGGCGTCCAGGCCCAGCAATCGCCGAGCCGGTCCGTCTTGTCCCCCGGCACGGTGAAGAACGTGTCCGCCATGCCGAGCGGCGCGAAGATATGCTCGGCGAAATAGGCGTCGAGCGATTGTCCCGAAACACGCTGCACCACCGCGCCGAGCACGTCGGTCGACACCGAATAGTTCCAAGCGGTGCCAGGCGAGAATTCGAGCGGCAGGATACCGAGTTCGGCGATAAAGCTGTCGAGATCGTGATTGCCGTGCCAGTTTTCGAGCTTCCGCTCGCGATAGGCGAGATCGACATTGGAGCGGTTCTGGAAGGCGTAGGTCAGCCCCGAGGTGTGGCGGAGCAGGTCGACCATCCGCATGGGCGCATCGGTCGGCCGGGTGACGAAGGGGAGCTGCCCGCCGCCGCCCGCATAAACCCCGATATCCTTGAACTCGGGCAGTATGCGATGGACCGGATCGTCGAGCGCGACCTTGCCCCGTTCGACCAGCTGCATGAAGGCGATCGAGGTGATGGGCTTGGTCATCGAAGCGATGCGGAACAGCTGGTCGTCGGCGAGCGGCGTACCATCCGCGCGCGCGATGCCGTCCGAGGCGAACAGCGCGACGTCATCGCCGCGCCCGATCGTCAGCTGGAAATTCTTGAGTTTTCCGCTCGCGATATAGCGCTCCCTCAGAAAGGCCGGGATGTAATCCAAGCGTTCGGGAACGAAGCCCAGGCTGTCGGCATCGGCAGTTTGCATAGGTGTTGTCTTCTTTTCTGTCGTCATCCTGAACTCGTTTCAGGATCCACTTTTCAACACGCGCCTACGTCGCAAGAGGATGAGTGGATGCTGAAACGAGTTCAGCATGACGGGATGGTGATTTTAATCGAACACGATGACCGAGCGCGCCGCATCGCCGCCGCGCAGCTTGTCGAACCCGTCATTGATCTGCTCGAGCGTGATCCGTTCGGCGATCACCGTGTCGAGATCGAGCCGGCCGTCGAGATAGAAGGCGACGAGCCGCGGCATATCGCGCATGAAATGGCCCGACCCCATCAAGGAGCCCATGATCGACTTGCCCTGGAGGAATTCGGGCCCGTGGATCTCTACCATCTCGCCGGGCGGGATCATGCCGACGACGACGGCCTTGCCGCCGCGCCGGACGACCTTCCAGGCGGTCTGCGTCGTATCGGTGCGGCCGACGCATTCGACCGCATAGTCGACACCGCCACCTGTCGCTTCGATCACCTGCTCGACAACGTCTTCTTGCGAGGCATCGAACGTCTTGGTCGCGCCCATCTTCGTCGCGAGTTCGCGTTTCGATTCGACCGGATCGACGGCGATGATATCCCCGGCGCCCGCTATCTTCGCCGAGTTGATCGCCGACAGGCCGATGCCGCCCGCGCCGATCACGGCGACGGTCTCGCCCGGCCTGAGGCCGCAGGCGTTGAAGATCGAGCCCGATCCGGTGATCACCGAACAGCCGATCAGCGCCGCCCGGTCCATCGGCATCTCCTTGTCGATCGCGACGCAGGCGTTTTCGTGGACGAGCATTTCCTCGGCGAAGCCCGACAGGTTGAGAAATTGCACCATCGGCTCGCCGTTGAGCGACAGCCGCGGAGACGCGTGCTCGGGCCGCTGCAACGAACTGTCCTGGCACAGCGTGTGCTGGCCGTTCTGGCACAGCCCGCACGTGCCGCAAGCCGGTGCGAGAAAGGTCACGACATGATCGCCCGGCGCGACATGCCGGACCTCGCTGCCGACGGCCGTCACGACGCCCGCCGCTTCATGGCCGAGAACCGTGGGCAGCGGATAGGGATAGACGCCGTCGAGAAAATGGAGGTCCGACCGGCACAGGCCGACCGCGGCGGTCTTGATCCGTACCTCGCGCGGACCGGGATCGTCGATATCGACCTCCGCGATCTCCATCGGCTTGCCGGGTTCGGTAAGTAGGGCAGCTTTCATTTTATTCCTCTTTGCGTTTCTGAAGCCCTCTCTCCTTCAGGGGAAAGGGGGCAAATGCCTAGCGCGTGACGCCGATATCGCCGCTGGAGATCGCACCGTCGTCTTCGGTCGGCGCATGGCGGCCGAATTCCCAGCGGGCGATGGCACGCGCATGGACTTCGTCCGGGCCGTCCGCAAGACGCAGCGTCCGCTGGCTCGCATAGGCGCGGGCGAGGCCGGGGTCGGTGGTGACGCCGGCACCGCCAAAGGCCTGGATCGCATCGTCGATGATGCGCAGCGCCATGGTCGGCGCCGAGACCTTGATCATCGCGATCTCGTTGCGCGCCGTCTTGTTGCCGGCCCGGTCCATCATATCGGCGGCCTTGAGGCAGAGCAGACGGTTCATCTCGATATCGATCCGGGCCTGCGCGACACGCCATTCCCAGATGCTGTGATCGGAGATCGTTTTGCCGAAGGCGACGCGCGACTGGAGCCGCTTGCACATTTTTTCCAGCGCCACTTCGGCAACGCCGATCGTGCGCATGCAGTGATGAATGCGGCCCGGGCCCAGACGGCCCTGGGCGATCTCGAAGCCGCGGCCTTCGCCGAGCAGGAGGTTCGTCGCGGGGACGCGCACGTCCTTGAGTTCGACCTCCATATGGCCGTGCGGCGCATCGTCATAGCCGAAGACCGGCAGGTGGCGGATGATGTTCACACCGTCGGCGTCGGTCGGCATCAGAATCTGCGATTGCTGCTGGTGGCGATTGGCTTCGAAATCGGTCTTGCCCATCACGATCGCGATTTTGCAGCGCGGATCGCCGAGTCCGGACGACCACCATTTGCGGCCGTTGATGACATAGTCGTCGCCATCGCGCTCGATCCGGGTTTCGATGTTGGTGGCGTCGGAAGAGGCGACCTGCGGTTCGGTCATGAGGAAGGCCGAGCGAATCTCGCCGTTCATCAGCGGGCGGAGCCATTGTTCTTTCTGCTCAAGCGTACCGTAGCGGTGGAAGACCTCCATATTGCCGGTATCGGGCGCGGAACAGTTGAAACATTCCGAGGCGATGCCGACCCGGCCCATCTCCTCGGCGCACAGGGCGTACTCGAGGTTGGTCAGCTGCTCGCCCTCGAACTCGAACGTGTCGTCGACATGCTGCTGGCCGGAATGGGGCGGCATGAAGAAGTTCCAGAGGCCCTTGGCCTTGGCCTTCGCTTTCAGTTCCTCGAGCACCTCGCTCGTACCCCAGCGATTGTCGGCGGGAAATTCGGCTTCATAGTCGGCGACGCGCGGCCGGACTTCGGCTTCGATGAAATCGCGGACGCGATCGCGGAAATGGGTCTCGCGGTCGGAAAGGGTGAAATCCATTGGAGGTCTCCTTTGTCTTATCTATTTGAAATCTATGTGGTTTCTGTGAGGCCGCGCATCCGGGCGATGCGGGCATGATGATCATCCTCGTTAATCGGAAAGCGGTTCATGAAATAGGCGGCGGCCGAGCCGAGTATCATGATCAGCGCGACGTAGATCAACGCCAGATCGCGCAGCACGGTATCGGCGACTTCACCGGGCACGGCCTGGTCCGGGAAGGCGGCGGCGGTCAGGATAGCCGCCGAGATGAACACCCCGGCGCCCGACACGCATTTTTGCAGGAAGAACTGCCCGGCGAAGAACAGTCCTTCGGACCGCCGGCCGGTCTTTTCAGCGTCATCCTCGATCACGTCTGTTAGCATCGAGGATTTGAGGATCAGCGACGCGACCAGCCCGCCTGTGCCGATTGCCAGGAAAACGAGGATCGAGGGCAGCAGCATCGGATCGCCATTTTCCGGGAAGAAGCCGATCGTGCGTGCGATATAGGGGATCGGCTGCAGGGCGACGGCCAGGAGCAGGCAGAGCATCGCGGCCCTGGGTTTGCCGACGCGGCGCGACAGCCAGGTCGATCCGAGAACCGCGCCGAGAATGCCGAACATCAGGACGAAAATGTACCAGGCGAGCGCGGTCGAATCCAACTGCCAGTAATAGGTGATGAAATAGGTGAGGAGGCCGAAAGATATGCCTTGGCTGACATAGGCACAGAGCCCGCCGAGCATCAGGATCAGGAAGGCCCGGTTGCTCAGCGATCCGAAAATACCCCGGAACGTCTGGCCGAGCGTCATTTTCACGCGCTCCACCTTAGGCAGATATTTGATCTCGCTATGCGTGCCGAGTGCCGAGAGCAGGATGACGCTCGACATGATTACCGAGGCGATGATCGCATAGTCGCTATAGCCGGCCGGATTGAGCTGGCCGTTCGGATATTCGGGCGTCGGGGCCAGTAACACGGCGAATGTGAACAGCAACATGGTCGCGCCGCCGAGCCAGCCGAAGAAGAAGCGCAGACCGAAGATGCGCGTCCGCTCGTGATATTCGCTCGTCAGCTCGGGGCCGAGCGCCGCCATCGGCACTTCGAAACAGGACATCGTCGCGCGGACGAGAAAAGCGATGCCAAATATGTAGAAGAACATGCCGGTATTGGATGCTTCCGGGGGATTCCAGAGCAGCAGGAAGAAAAGGCCGGCGGGTATGGCCGACAAGTAGATGAAAGGGTGTCGCCGTCCCCACCGGGTGCGCAGATTGTCCGAGAAATGGCCGACGATGGGATCGATAAAGGCGTCCATCACCAGCGCGATCAGGACGGCGGCACCGACGATCGCCGCCGGTACTCCGATGACCTGGTTGTAATAGATCAGGAGCAGCAGGGAGAAGCCGTTGTCCTTGATGCCGAAGGCGATCGCTCCGAAGCCGAATGCGAATTTCACGCGGGTCGGGACCTTCCGTTCGAGCGGAACGGCCAGATCGCGCGGTGCGCTTTGGGAGGGAGTGGCATCGGCCATTCGGTCGCTCAGCTGCTCCCTTCTTCCGGCATGATGAGTTCTAGCAAGCCGGGCGTGTTCGGATCCCAGCTATGGCGGTGGCCGATCGTGATCCCGCCGTCGACGGTCAGGTCGATCCCGTTGACGAAGCCGCCCTGATCGGAGGCGAGGTAGAGGACGGCCTGGGCGATATCGTCCGGCATGCCGGATCGCGCCACCGGCTGCGCCATCGGCGAGATCGCGTGGATCGCTTCGTCGATCCGCCTGGCTTCCTCGGGTTCGTCCTTGCGGGAATCGGCGAAGATGTTGGTCATGATGAAGCCGGGGCTGATCGAATTGACCCGGATATTGTGCTGGGCGAGCTGCGCCGCCGACAGTTTCGACAGATGCCGGACACCGGCCTTGGCGGTCGCATAGGCGATCGGTCCCCAGCCCGCCTCGTGCGCGTTGATCGACGAGGTATTGATGATCACCCCGCCGCCCGCTTGCTTCATATGGTCGACGACATAACGCGTGCCCATCGCCACCGACCGCAGCAACAGGTTCATGGTCATGTCCCAATCCTCGGCCGTGATCTCGTCGATCCGCTCCTGGGCGCCGCCGGCGCCGGCATTGTTGAACAATATGTCGACGCCGCCGAAATGCCCGGCGGCATTGTCGATCAGGCTCCTGATGTCGCCGACGTCGCAAACATCGGTCGTCTGGAAGGCGAGGCGATTATCGAAGCGCGATTCGGCGGCCAACGCGTCGCCGGCCTCTGCATTGAGATCGCCCATCATCACCTGGGCTCCCTCGGCTATGAACGCCTCGACCGTCGCTTTGCCGATGCCGGACGCTCCGCCGGTCACCACCACGCGCTTGCCTTCGAATCTCATGCTGTTCCTCTCCTGTGCGACGCTAGGCGAAAGCGATGACGCTCGAAAGCCCGTTGCGACCCAAAACTTTTTCTTGTGGCTTAGACGATAATTGACGTAAACGTAAAGCAAGAGTCGATACCGGAAATGGCTTTTTCGCATATCGGTATCCGGCCCATGCTAGTTTGCGTTCGCGCACGAAGAGGAGATTCGCGATGTCCGACCTTGAAACCTTCCGCAGCGAAACCCGCGCCTGGCTGGAAGAAAATTGCCCGCCGGAAATGCGCGAACCGGTTCGCGACGAGGCCGATATCTATTGGGGCGGGCGCAACGCGACGTTCAAGAACGATGCGCAGAAGGCCTGGTTCGAAGCCTGCGTAGAAAAAGGCTACACGGTTCCCGAATGGCCGAAGGACTATGGCGGGGCGGGGCTGTCGCCGGCCGAAGGCAAGGTCCTCAAACAGGAAATGGCGCGGATCAAGGCGCGCCCGCCGCTCTCCAGTTTCGGCATCTGGATGCTCGGCCCCGCCCTCCTGCAATTCGGCACCGAAGAGCAGAAAGTGCACTATCTGAACGAGATAGCCCAGGGCAAAATCCGCTGGTGCCAGGGCTATTCGGAACCGGGCTCGGGATCGGACCTCGTATCCTTGCAGACATTCGGCGAAGACAAGGGCGATCACTGGGTCGTCAACGGCCAGAAGATATGGACCAGCTATGCCGACCAGGCCGACTGGATCTTCTGTCTCGTCCGCACCGACAAGTCCGACAAATATCGCGGCATCACCTTCATGCTGTTCGACATGGAATCGGCAGGTGTGTCGACCAAGCCGATCCTCCTCATCTCCGGCAGCTCGCCTTTCTGCGAGACATTCTTCGACGATGTGAAGGTGCCGAAGGACCAGTTTGTCGGCGAAATCAATCGCGGCTGGGATGTCGCCAAATATCTGCTTGGCCATGAGCGCGAGATGATTTCGGGCATGGGCGGCGGTGGCGGCATGGGTTCGCTCGGCAAGGCGGTGATGCCGGGTTTTGGCGAGGATGCCATGGGCCGGCTCGACGATCCGCTCCTCCGGGCCCAGCTAGCAGAACTCGACGTCGAGGCGCTGGCCTTCAAGGCGATGGCGGAGCGCTTCATGGATGAATTGAAGGCGAAGAAGAACCATCCGGCGACGCCGAACATGATGAAATATGTCGGGACCGAGCTGAACAAGCGCCGCCACGAGCTGGTGATGGCGGCGGGCGGCTCCGAAGCGCTCGAATGGGAAAGCGAAGCATCGGATGGTGGCGCGAAATCGCGCGACTGGCTGCGAACCAAGGCCAACAGCATCGAGGGCGGCACGAGCGAGGTAATGCTCAATGTGATTTCGAAGCGGATTCTCGAGCTGCCGGACGCTTAGTACAAAATTCCTCTCCCCTTCAGGGGAGAGGCTAGGAGAGGGGGAGTCGTGCGAAACCAAGCACTTCTCGACCATGCAAAGGACATGCGATCCGCACCTACGCCGCCGGAGAAGGCGCTCTGGAACGCCTTGCGCGCTGGTCGCTTGGACGGAGCCAAGTTTCGAAGGCAGGTTGTGATAGGCAGATACATCGCCGATTTTGCTTGCCGCACACCGACCAAGATCGTTGTGGAGGCCGATGGAGAATCGCATGCGGCACAGCATGATTATGATGCCGAACGCACGGCTTTTCTGGAACGCAAAGGTTATCGCGTTCTGCGTTTCACAAACAGCGAAATATCGAACAATTTGGAGGGTGTGCTTGAAGCGATCCGGCAAGAGCTGCCGGAAGCGGATGCCCCCTCTCCCTAACCCTCTCCCCTGAAGGGGAGAGGGCATGAAAGGATGAACATGCCCCTTTATCACGACGACGATCAGACGATGCTGCAGGACACGGTTCGCCCCTTCATGGCGGCCGAAGGCGGCATCGAGAAACAGCTGCGCCACTGGCGCGACCGGGACTGCAAGGACGGGTTCAGCCATGCGCTGTGGAAGCAGTTCGCCGAAATGGGCTTTACCGGCATGCTGGCCGGCGAAGAGGATGGCGGGCTCGGTATGGGCAATGTCGAAGCCGGTATCGTGCTCGAAGAAATTGGCCGCAATCTGACGCCGTCGCCATTCCTGACCACCTCGGTCGTCGGCGTGACCGCGCTGAACGACGCGAGCAAGGCCATGCGCGATCAGTGGCTTCCCGGAATCATCGGCGGCGATACGGTGCTGGGCATCGCAATCGACGAGAGCGCCAAGTTCCGCCCGACGCATATCGCCATGACAGCGGAGCGTTCGGGTAACGGCTTCAAGCTCAATGGCAAGAAGCAGTTCGTCGTGCAGGGCGCTTCGGCCGACATGCTGATCGTCGCCGCGCGGACTGGCGGCAGCGCCGGCGAAACGGACGGCATCACGCTGTTTGCGGTCGAAAAAGATGCCGCCGGGCTATCGGCCGAGGTCGCGCGGCTGGTGGATAGCGCGATGGCCGCGCATGTCGAATTCGATAATGTCGAGGTCACGGCCGATGCGGTGATCGGCGAGGTCGATCAGGGTTGGGGCGTCATGACGAAAATGCTCCACGCCGGACAGACGGGCGCATCGGCCGAGATGGTCGGCGTCGGAGCCGGCGCGATGGACATGACCGTCGACTATCTCAAGGAGCGCAAGCAGTTCGGCCGGACGATCGGCAGTTTCCAGGCGCTGCAGCACCGCACCGCGCATCTCTACAGCGAGATGGAAGTGGCGCGCTCGACTGTCCTCAAGGCGCAGCAGCTGCTCGACGAAGGAGACGAGGGCGCGCTGCTGATGGTATCCGTCGCCAAGGCCAAGGCCGGGCGGGCCACGAACCTCGCCGTGCGCGAGGGCGTGCAGATGCATGGCGGCATCGGTATGACCGACGAATATGATATCGGCCTCTATATGAAGCGGGACCGGGCGCTGGCCGAATTCATGGGCGACGCCAATTATCACGCCAATCGCGTTGCGGAGATGAGCGGCTATTGAGGCTAATAGCCCTCCCCCTTGATGGGGGAGGGTTGGGTGGGGGTGAGCCATCCATTCGCGATGTCTCCAGCTGGAAGATCACCCCACCCCAAACCCCTCCCCATCAAGGGGAGGGGCTTTAATGGAGACTAGAATGGTACTAGACCCCGAAACCTTCGATCAGTTGCTCGAAACGATCCGCCGTTTCGTCCAGGAACGGCTCCGCCCGCTCGAAGGCGAGGTCGAGGCCAATGATGCTATCCCGGACGACGTGGTCGAGGAAATGAAGGCGATGGGCCTGTTCGGCATATCCATTGCGCCCGAATATGGCGGGATCGGCCTGACGATGAGCGAAGAGGTGCGCGTCGCCTTCGAACTGGGCGGAACGACCCCGGCCTTCCGTTCGACCTTCGGCACCAATGTCGGGATCGGCAGCCAAGGCGTGGCGATCGCCGGCACCGACGAGCAGAAAGCCGAATGGCTGCCGAAAATGGCGAGCGGAGAGGTCATCGCGAGCTTCGCGCTGACCGAGCCCGATGTCGGATCGGATTCGGGCGCGGTGAAAGCCAAGGCGATGCGAGACGGCGATGTCTACCGGCTCTCCGGGACCAAGCGCTATATCACCAATGCCGACAAGGCCTCGGTCTTCACCGTCATGGCGCGGACCGGCGAGGAAGCGGGCGGGCGCGGGGTCTCGGCCTTTCTCGTGCCGCGCGACCTGCCGGGCGTGTCGGTCGGCGAGCCGGAAAAGAAGATGGGGCAGCAGGGCGCCAAGGTCTGCGACGTCAATTTCGACGACACGCCGGTGCCCGCCGCCAATCGCCTCGGCGCGGAAGGCGAGGGGTTCAAGGTCGCGATGCAGGTGCTCGACCGCGGCCGGCTGCACATCAGCGCCGTCTGTGTCGGGATCGCCGAACGGCTGATCGCCGATTGCGTTGCCTATGCGACCGAGCGCAAGCAGTTCGGCCAGGCGCTGTCCGAGTTTCAGCTGATCCAGGCGATGATCGCCGACAGCAAGGCCGAAGCCATGGCCGCCAAGGCGCTCGTCCTCGAAGCCGCAGCGAAGAAGGACGCAGGTGAACGGATCACGCTCGAGGCCGCGGCCGCAAAATATTTCGCCAGCGAGATGGTCGGCCGTGTTGCCGATCGCGCCGTGCAGATCCATGGCGGTGCGGGCTATATCGCCGATTACGGCATCGAACGCTTTTACCGCGATGTCCGGCTGTTCCGGATCTATGAGGGCACGAGCCAGATCCAGCAGCTGATCATCGCCAGAGAAACGATAAAAAACGGCGGATAACGCTGCTTCAGGAAGGAAATAAAGACATGGATATCGGAAGCCTTTTCAGCCTTGAGGGCCGCACGGCGCTCGTCACCGGCGGTTCGCGCGGCATCGGCAAGATGATCGTGCAGGGCCTGCTCGCCGCCGGATGCCGCAAGGTCTATATCTCGGCGCGCAAGGAAGAGCAGATCGCCGCCGCGGTCGAGGACCTTGGCGAGAAGGTCGTCGGCATCCCGATGGATATTTCGACGGTCGAGGGCTGCAAGGCGCTCGCCGCGGCGATTGCCGAACAGGAGGACAAGCTCGATATCCTCGTCAACAATGCGGGGGCGGCCTGGGGCGAGGACTATCTCCAGTTTTCCGAAAAGGGCTGGGATCGGGCGATGGATCTCAACGTTAAATCGCCTTTCTTCCTCACCCAGGCGCTGCACCAGCTGTTGGTGAACGCGGCGAGCGACGAGCAGCCGGCCAAGGTGATCAATATCGGTTCGATCGACGGGATGCGGCTCAATCCCTGGGAAACCTACAGCTATCATGCGTCCAAGGCGGCGATCCTGTGGCTGACCAAGCGGATGGCGGCGCGGCTGATCCGCGACAATATCGTGGCGTCGGCGATCGCGCCGGGCGCCTTCGCGTCGGACATGAACAAGGCCGCCCGCGATGCCGGTGACGCCGTCGCGCAGTCGATCCCGGCGAAACGGATCGGCGAGGCGGAGGACATGGCCGCTGCCGCAATCTATCTGGCGAGCCGGGCGGGCGATTATGTCGTCGGCGACGCGATCACCGTCGATGGCGGTCTCGTCCATGCCGATACGCGTACCAGTATCGACGGGTAGGGCTGAGCGAACGGGCCGTTTTTCATATGGATTTTGGCTGCTTAGACCAATTCTGATACAGTGATGCCCTGTCCAATGGCGAGGATGTGTCTCATGAATCGCTGGCTCGTGACATTTGCTAGTGTCGCCGCGATGGCCGCACCTGCCTCGGCGGTTGCAATGCAGTCCGAAGAGATTGTGGAAGAGGGCGTAGTCGAGGAGATCGAGGAAGCCAGAACCTGCCGTCAGTTTCGGCCTACCGGTTCACGGGCGCGAGTCATTAATGCGTGCTTGACGCGCAGCGATTGGCGGCGGGTTTATGCATATTGGGGACAAGGATTGAGCCAGATGATGGGATCCGTCACCCCGACCCCCACCCTCGGACCATTGGACAATCCGGCCAATTGGCGCTCGGAAAGACGGGAAGGCCGTGTGTACTTGGAAGGGGCGGAGGAAGAATAGCCGCGAGAGGTAGTTTTCCCCGGCGCGGTTATGATCGCACGATCAGGAAATTGAGGCGCGCCGCCGCGATCGGCTTGTCCTCGCTTTCCTGCCAGGCGAAGCTTTCGACATTGGCCATCCGCTGCCCGAGCCGCGAGATGGTCGCCGCGGAATAGGTCAGCCGTTCGCGCCCGCCGCGCATATAATCGGTCGTCACGGTGATCGGCTTGGCCTGCGGGCGCTCATCCTCTTCGCCGAGCGCGTCCCAGAGCGTCGCAAAGGCCGCGATCTCGAGCAATCCGGCAATCGCGCCGCCGTGCAGGAAGTTGGGCCGGCCCTGGACATGCGGGCCGAACGGCATCGTCAGCACGATCCGGCCGTCATCGTCGCGCCCGGCCTCGATGCCGAGCGCCTGCGCATAGGGCGGTAGCTTCATCGTCATTGCGGCCCCAGAAACATGAAGGTGCCCGTGACATTGGCGATCGGGCTGTCGGCATCGCCGTCATGGGCATAACCGCGGACAAAGGCGACGCTCTTCGTGTGGCGGTAGCATTCCATATGGCCGGTCACCCGATGGCCGACCTTGGCGGGGCGCAGATAGTCGACGCGCAAATCGATGGTGACGGTCTGGAAGAATTTGCCCGTGGTCAGCATGATGCACATGCCCGACGCCATGTCGCACAGGCTGATGATCGGGCCGGAGGCGAGGATGCCGGTCTTCGGATCGCCGATCAGCTTCTCGTCATAGTCGATCGCGAGCTCGACCCAGTTGTCCGCGTTCGCGACATACTGCACGCCGATCAGCCCATTATGGCTGTGCTGGTTGAGCATGTCGAAAAAGGCGCGCGGATCGAGCTCGCCGGAGGTCAGCTTTTCGCGGATCGCGATGATATCGTTCTGGTCAGGCGGCACGGGACGGCTCGCGCCAGAGGCCCACGGCATCGATGACGACTTTGTCGCCAACGTCGCCCTTGCGTTTCACAAAGGCTTTATGCCCGACAAGCAGAACGACAATATCCGATTTGGCCATCGCCTCGTCGAATCCGGCCAGCCGGATATTGTCATGCCGCCAGAGCTTTTCGGGCAGCGCATTGACATGCGGCTCCACCGCGCAAACTTCGAACCCTTCTGCGGCAAGACCTATCGCGATATCCACGGCCGGGCTTTCGCGTAAATCGTCGACATTGGGTTTGAAAGCTAGGCCGAGGCACGCAACCTTTCTCGATCCACGTTCGGCGCTTGCTGAACGGATCTTGGCGATCACCGTCTCGGGCCGCCCGTCGTTCACCCGGCGGGCCTCGGCCATCAGCCCGGTAAGCTCCCCATCGGCGGAGATCAGGAACCAGGGGTCGACCGCGATGCAATGGCCGCCAACGCCCGGGCCCGGATTGAGGATGTTCACGCGCGGATGCCGGTTGGCGAGATCGATCGCCTCCCAGGGATTGAGCCGGTGCGCTTCTCCGATATTGGCCACCTCGTTGGCAAAGGCGATATTGACGTCGCGATAGGCATTTTCGATCAGCTTGACGAGTTCGGCTGTCTTTGCGTCGGTGAGGTGGATTTCGCCGCGCACGAAGCTTTGGTAGAGATCGCGCGCGCGTTCCGCATCTGCCGCTGTCAGACCGCCGACAATACGGTCATTCTGGACGAGTTCGCGTACCATCTGGCCGGGCAGGATGCGTTCCGGACAATAGGCGACGGCGACCTGGAGGGTGTCGTCCTCGACGAGATCCGGACGCACTTCGCGGATGATTGCGGCCATATTGTCGGTGGCGCCGACCGGGCTGGTCGATTCCAGGATAACGAGATTGCCGGGTTCGAGGATCGGCGCGACCGATCGAGTCGCGGCCTCGACGAACGACATGTCCGGCGACTTGTCTTCCCGGATCGGTGTCGGGACCGTGATGACGAACGCATCGGCGGGTTGCGGTTCGGAAAGGGCCTCGAGCCTCCCGCTGTTCACCGCGCCGCGCACCAGCATGTCGAGATCGGGCTCTGGGAAATGGGCGCGTCCCTCGTTGAGCTCGTCCACGATATCCGGGTCGACATCGGCGCCTTTGACCGCGAAACCGGCCGATGCCAGCGTCGCGGCGGTCGGCAGGCCGATATAGCCGAGGCCGACGACGCAAACTGTTTTGAACTCATGAGGCATTTTTCATCGCTTCCACAATTCGGGCCGCGGCCGTGCCGTCGCCAAAGGGGTTCTTGATGGCACTTATCCGCGCATATTCCTCCTGATCGTCGATTAAGGTTTCCGTTTCCCTAACGATGCGATCCGTATCGGTACCGACCAGACGGCAGGTGCCTGCCTTGATCGCTTCGGGTCGTTCGGTAACGTCGCGCGTCACCAGTACGGGCTTGCCGAGCGAGGGCGCTTCTTCCTGGATGCCGCCGGAATCGGAAATGACGAGATGGGCGCGGTCCATCAGATAGACGAACGGCAGGTAATCCTGCGGTTCGATCAGATGCACGGCGGGAGTGTTCGAAAGGGTTTCCCTGGCGGCCCGCTGCACGTTGGTGTTGAGGTGGACGGGATAGACGATCTCGGTATCACCCCGCGCGGCGAGACGGACGAGCGCTTCGCACATCCGCGCCAAGCCGCCGTCGAAATTTTCCCGTCTGTGACCGGTCACCACGATCAGCCGTTTATCGACATCGAGAAAATCGAATTGCGCGTCGAGTTCGGCCTTTTGCGAGCTGTCCGAATGGATATCGTCAACCACGGAGAGCAAGGCATCGATAACGGTGTTACCGGTTACGAAGACATGATCGGGATTTACCTTTTCGTGGATCAGCGCTTCGGCGGCTGTTCGGGTCGGTGCAAAAAGCCAACGGCTGACGAGATCGATGAACCGGCGGTTCATTTCCTCCGGCCAAGGCGCATACAGATTGCCGGTGCGCAGCCCCGCCTCGACATGGCCGATCGGAATTTGCGCGTAAAAAGCCGCCATAGCGGCGGCCATGGCGGATGTGGTGTCGCCATGGACAAACACGGCATCGGGCCGGCCCGCCGCAAATATATCCGTGAGACCCGTCATTGTCGCGACCGTTACGTCGGTAAGCGTCTGATCGGTCTTCATGATATCAAGATCGATATCGGGAACGATATCGAACAGAGAGAGAACCTGGTCGAGCATCGATCGATGCTGGCCGGTAACGCAGACGGTCGTCTCGAACGCGGGCTCGGCCTGGAAAGCTTTGATTACGGGCGCCATCTTGATGGCTTCCGGCCGCGTGCCGAAGACGATGAAGATTTTCACGATTTTCATCAGGCTGGCCCCCGGCGATAACGGGTCGATAAATTGGCGTCGACAGCCCGTTGCTTGAAGACGGCCGATATCATCAAGTCAACAGCCTTCTCGGGACTCCCCGCGAGTAAGCGGGATCGCCTACGAACTGGTCATCACAGCCCTTGTCGGGTTTCGAAGATATCTTTCCGATGCGGCTATTCCGCCCGTAATTCGTATCGGATCATCCGCTCGCGATGCAGAAAGGCGGATATGTCCGCAGCGTCTTGAGTTAATCGCCGTCTGGAAAGCCTTGAATTCTAACGCGTTACTTGATTTGAAATTATCTGGCGGACTGAGAGGCCGTCAGCATTTCCGTCAACTCTACGGCGGGCGGGAAATTTTCGCCCTTATGCGCTTTGAGCTTCTCGAGCCATTTCGCCGCTTCGCCGTAAGAACCTTTCAGGATATAGGTTTCGACCAAATTCCTCATGTGCAGACCGTTTTTCGGGTCCTCTTGAACGACGTTCAAAGAAATCTTGATCGCCTCGTCATATTTTTTCTTGCGCTTCAACGCCCTGGCCCTGTCAATTGGCCGGTGCCCGTCGGAGTCAATGATGCTCCGAAACAGATCCGGATCATTGACCAGATCGCCGAAGCTCGAAATGTCTCGATTTTTTGAGCGCGCGTATCGATCGAGTTCGCTGATCGGAAGAAACTCATTTCGCGCCCAGAAACTATCATTGTAACTCCGCTTCGGCGCCTGAAGCTGAAGCTTCACCTCCTGGTTGCCAATCTTGTCCTCCAGCCAGGATGAATTCACTTTGTAGGGTTCATCACCGAATAATGATTCGAGATTTCGCAACATCCCGGATCCCATGAAGTAACTGTTGCCCAAAGTCTCTCTGATGCCCAGATCGGTCAGGGCAACGGCCGGGATACCTGAGCTGGCAGCCTCCAGAAGCGCCGTCGAACTTACGCTCAGCGCGACTGTTCCGTCAGATATCAGGCTTTCGACCGGCTCAAACGTAATCGCGAAATTGGGAAGTCGGCGCTCTCGTTTTTCAACGATCTCCAGAAAGACGGTTTCGTAATTGTATTTCGGTTTGTGGGCCGTGAACTTTTCACCTCGCATGAACCGAGGTTTGATCAGGAAAACCTTGTCTCGGTGTTGATCCGCAAGTCTTTCCAACTTGCTGACAATATACTCCGCCTCTGCCAGATTGGGGATGTCTGGTTGTCCGAAAAAGACAAACCGATCCGCTTTGTCGAGTCGTTCGGAAATGCGTTCGGCGGTGTCGGTTTTGTCTCCAAAGATCGGCAATTTCGTAACGGTCGTTCTAGGTGGAGTGGCGCTCATATCAGAGTAAAGCGAGTTGGCCAGCTCGGCCTCGGAGCTGTTTGCGCACACAACCAGATCGGCACATTCCCGAAACTGGTAGGCTCCCACGATAACGCCGGGCAAATTGATGCCCACGGGATAGGATATGATCAAAGGTCGTTCTTCGTGGGCGAAATAGTGATGCAGGTGCAACCACAGGACGAGCATATCGCGGGCCGCTATAAAACAGATCAGTGCATCGTGATCGGTCGTTCCAGTCGTGCATTGCTGGAGAAAGTCATCGAGTTCGATTGTATCGAGGCTTTGGCCGAGTGTCCGGCCGAGCGACTTTGCCATTTTCGATTGAGAGTCATTCGAAACCACACCGAGTGGACTCAGCTCCCGATTCAGCGCGTTTTTCAAAAATTTCACAGCCAATTGCTTTCCATCCAAGGAACCAAGTTGCAAGAGCGATAAGGATTAGCGTAGCTGAAAATCATGGCTACACTAAAGACATAGATTTATGTCCACAGGCCGATACTGGTCGGGCAGGGCAAAATTTGAGACTAGCTGTTCCTGTGACAGATGGATTTTGGGAAAGTCGTCCTTCGTCCCTGGCTCGACCAAACTCTACTGTGAGTTGCATGTTGTGCCTCCCCGTCGAAAGTGATCCATTTTAAGAGTTCGGATTCCGGCTATTCGAGGTTTGAAAAGAGCTGAGGAATGGCACGGAAGAGATACACGCCGGAGCGGATTATCGGGATGCTGCGGGAGGCCGAGGTTTGGTTTTCGCAGGGAGACAAGGTTGGCGGGGTGAGTATGGCGGGCTGAAGGTGGTGCAAGCGCGACGAGGTTGTCATTTTCTAATTTTCGGACTGAGACATTACCTTCAGATGACTTGCCTCAATCGCACGAAGACGTGAAATTATGTCGCGCCAGTCTTCTTTGAACTGCGGTGATATACTCTCTTGGCGCTTGGTTGAAAAGCTTCGAACGCTGTCATCGATGCGTCGAATACCAAAGCCGCTCATGGTAAGTACGTTCGCTAGCGATTTGCGGCTGAAATAGAAGTTATGCGCGTTCTGAAGTGTTTTTAGTAAGTCGCCGCCAACATGCGTGGGGGCCGTGGACATGGAATCGACACCGGGTACTTCGACATAAAGCATGCCGGTACCGCGTCGGCATATCGCAGCGATTTTCCTTAGCTCTTCTATGGGATTGTCGAGATGTTCGAGCACATGGCGGTAGATGACCAGATCCGGCCGAAAGGAAAGTTTTAAGTGATCGATCGTTTCGAGTCTGAGATTCAGCCAACGCTGCCGGCCATACTCGAGATAGCTTGCGTCTAGATCGAGACCGAGGCCGATGGCACCGTCCCGGCACAGATATTCCAGTGTACCACCGGCCCCGGTTCCGACCTCCAGAATGCGCGTGCCCGGACCCCAGTGGACATCGTCTCCCAGATATCTTCGGATTCGTGCGCCAATCCTCTGTTGCTTTCTAAAAAACTCGCGGAGGTCGAGCGTGCGTCCCACATAGAGATCGCGGTAGAGCGTCGCGTAGAAGTCTTTATAGTCGTTTGGCCGCAATCTGGGGTTCAACTGAACAAGACCGCATTCCCTGCAGATGCACGTTTGTACAGGGAGATCATAACGGTCACGTTCAGCGATGATCACGAACTGAGTTCCGGCGCATACGACGCATGCTTGCCAGACCATCGAATACTCACCCTCGGCCAATTTTCCGACGAAGGCGGCTCGCGCCTCTAATTGCCGTCCGGTAAGGGCCAACACCGGACCCGCGTCGGTATGAGCATAACGCGATCCGATCAGATCCACGTCGACCGTGAAGCCGCTGGGAGGGGGCGGCGAGCATTTGGACATGTAAATCGCTCCGGTATTGGCGTTTTCTCAAGTCGCTTCTGCGGGGACAAGTCGCGAACATTTTTCGGTATGTCCTACCGAGCCACTCCGTCAGCGGCTACGCGTAACGCCTTCTCTCTGCAAGAATCTCTTCAGCTCAAAATTCTCGTGAAGCAGTTATGACCAATGTCCCAACGCTGTCCGTTATTGGCCGGCATAGCGTCGAACTCCCTCGTTGCAGCTGTCGTTTGAGCACTGATTGGGCTCTACAAAGCTGGAGTTTGAAGGGTGGATGATTTGCAGCGCTGGAGTTTTAGATGTAGGCCGCCGCTCTTCTATACCGTGCCGAGAAGGGAATTGAATTGGCTCTATGTGAAATATGTTCGTCCGAGACTGATTTGAGATATTCCGAAATTCGCAATGGTAGGGGTGAATCAGCTGAAATTTTCGAAGGCCTGGAGGTTGCGATTTGCGATAATTGCCGATCCTGTTGGGCCGTGGCGTCTCCGTCACCCGATAGGCTCGGGGAATATTACGATCGGCAATATGGCGTTGCTCTTCATGAGAGCCAAGACCTCGAAATTCCTTTGCGGTGGGATAGCCGCGCCACGTCCTTGATTGCGCTAGGCCGATTATTCTCGCGTTTCGCGCCCGACGACGTGTTCATGGACATCGGGCCCGGTTATGGGGACGCACTGAGATTGGCCCGTCACATGCTGCCAGAGCCTCGTCTCGCTTGTGTCGAATTCAATCAGGACCTTGTCAGATTCTATCGCTCGGTCATGCCTCAGATATCCGCTCACACTTCCATCAAAGGGGCTTTGGAAGAATTCGGTCCCGGCGGTGTCAAATATGTATACGCCGCTCATTCGCTGGAGCATTTCGATATCAAGGATCTCAAAATCGAATTGCAGAATATTCGAAATTTGCTTCACAAAAACGGTGCGTTCATTATCGAAGTGCCCCATGTTCCCGAACATGCATTCAACGCGGCACGCAATCATACGCCGCATTTGATATTTTTTAGCCGTAAAGGTCTTGGGAAAATGCTTCAGGGCGCGGGCTTCAGGGTCAGACTTTGTGTCGAGGTAATCGGCAAATATGGTGCTGGTAAGAACTACGCCGCTTCGATGCGGCAAAAGGCTCCCGAAGAAACCGAAAAGGCACTTGCTCAGCAATTGGCTGCCGTGAACGCCGGCGATTGGATCGGTGCTCCAGATAACGCCAAACGCGGCAAAATCCTCAAATGCGTAGTTCAGAAGATGGGCGATTAACAATGGGACACGCGAACAGCGACACGATAGTCGATGGGATCGCCGAATCTGCGTCCAGTGAACCCGGGCCGATTCCGGCATGCCCGATCTGCGGATGCGATCAAGGGTGGCGCCCTGCCTACAGGGTCATAAAAGAGAGCCACGAGCCGATTTTTGGTGATCGCTTCATCGCATTGTGCAGCGAATGCGGGTTCGGCAATTCACAGCCGAACATCCCCAACCACCTTCTTGCACAATATTACGCCAGTGACTTTGCGCCGCGGTTTCGCGGAAAAGTCGCAAAAGGCGAATGGCCTATTCTCGATGAACGGTCAGTCGCGCAGATTTCGCTGGCCCGACTGTTTTGTCATTTCGAGGCCGGAGATGGCTTTCTCGATCTCGGCCCCGGCGCTGGCGTGTCTTTCTTCACCGCCAGTCAACTGCTTCCCGAACCCAAGATGTTCGGTGTCGAAATGAACGAGGAAATGATCGACAACATCGGAAAACGTATTCCCGATGTCCGATTTGCTCCAGACATTGAAGGGATTGCCAGGATCAAAGACGCGCCAATCCGGTTGGCGCTGACGTCGCATTCTCTCGAGCACTTCAACGGCGATGGGGTGATCGATGCCTTGAGGGATGTATACACAATACTCGAATACGGCGGGACATTGTTCGTCGAAGTACCCCATTGGGACCTTCGCGAATTCGACAAGCGCCGCAACGACGTGCCCCATCTTTGCTTTTTCAGCAAAGATTCTCTGGATCGCGCATTGCGGGCGGCTGGCTTCGAAATAGAGCTGATCCGGACCTTTGGCATACCGCGAGGCGCGC
The DNA here is from genome assembly GCF_013378075.1 of Parasphingopyxis algicola. GTDB lineage: Bacteria > Pseudomonadota > Alphaproteobacteria > Sphingomonadales > Sphingomonadaceae > Parasphingopyxis > Parasphingopyxis algicola. Next base: position 3,585,305 of record NZ_CP051131.1, read on the forward strand.
CTAAGACGTTCGAATCCCAAAGGCGAAAGGATTGCGATCCCGATCTCGTGAAAGGCGATGCCGGCCGGGCGCTACTGTTGGCCAACAGCCCCGATAACATGCCGCGCGACGGGGGCAAAATATTACGCGCGATAGCGCGCAAACGCGGCAGGAAAAATGGCTAGCTTTTAGGCACCCATATCGAAGTCTGCCCCCAATCCGCGCCTCTGGAAATCCGCTCCTTTTGAGAGTCGGCGAAATCCACGCGTTCATGCGTGTCGGGGAAAATTTCGTTGGCGCGTTCGCCATATCGGCCTTCGGTATTGTCGACGACCGCCAGCATTTTCGGATTTTCGCGCATCCATTTGGCCACGACGTCCAGCGACAAATACCGGACCGCGCCGTCAACCAGGGCGACGTCGACTTTGGTCGGCAGGCCAATTTCCAAGAATGCAGTCTCCATGGCAGATTGCTCCTCGCGGCTCAGTTCGTCGATATGCTTATTCCAGAAGCCTTTCGTCTCGCTCACCGAACCGTCCAAGTTGACGTGCCAAGTGCAGTTCACGAAATGCAGGACCCATTTCTTTCTGAGTTCGACCGACTTGGAGATCGTATCGAGCAGTCCGATACTCCAGTTGTGGTCCGCTTCGAAGGTATATAGCAGCTTAAGGCGTTTGCAGAGCCACAGGGTCGAGCCTCCTCCGCCGAATTCCACGCCGATCATGTCCTCGGTAAGATTTTTGTCCAAATAGTCGATTGCGCCACCGGCAAGCCAAGGCTCTGCACGTTCTATCACCTCCTGGGCATCATCTCGGAATGTAATGTTATAGAAGGGCGGCATCGCAATCCTTTCGTTTATACAAAAGTTTAACTTTCTTGATATTCGGGCATTTTTAATTTCTCAACGCTCCAAATATACTTCTTTTGCAGTCGGGGTATATCTATTTCAGACTTGCCGTAATAATAATTGGTCATTGCATATCGCGACCCATCTTCTATTGGTATCCCTGAATGTATCAATGAGCTATTGAATACTATTAAAGTTCCCGATCTTGCTTCAAATACATGATGGAACTTTTTGGCAGCAGCAAGAAAAGGGTGAAATTCGTTTTGAGACCAGCGCTGGCTCTCAAAATTGAAATCCGTTTCCCGCGATATTTTTGCGTAGGGCCAAAGCCGGTCCGATCCCTCGAATATCGAAAACGGGCCGTTGGTTAGTTTCACGTCGGAAAGGTAAACCATAGCCTTGAATTGAGGCCTGAGGCGATCCCTGTGCCAGTTTCCGCCCGATCGCCTTAGCTCGCCTTCTGTTGCCTTAAGCCGGTTCGCCATGACGAACAGGCACTTCTGTTCGATGCCGGTCAGCATATGCCCAATACGTTCAAGGGTTGGATCAACCTTGAACTCCTGCGCGTCGGCACTGACTTCTTCGAAGCCGAATATGCGCTGATCCGAACCGGTCCAGACATTTTCGGGCCGCGCCGTTATGAAATCGTCCATTTCATTCCGGATGCGTTCGCAGCGCGACGCGTCCCAATAATTTTCGACGACGAAGAAACCTTTCTTGAAAAGCTCGTAAACGTGTCGATCGAAGTCAGTTTCCAGAAGGGAGCAATCCGCGAGTGCCATATCAGCTGTCCAGGCTATCCTTGTGCACGAAGGTCATTTCCGATGCCTTGTGACCAACGAAGCAGAGTAGGTATCCGCGATCCCGAAGGCGCTCCATATATTCGTTGGTAATCTCGATGCCCTTGGACCGGTCACCTTCGCCAATATAAGTGAAATGCCATTCCAATGCCAGCTGGTTGGGCAAGATATCGCACGCTAACAGGTCGTCGATGACACCATATTCCGCACCCTCGATATCGATTTTCAAAAGATCGATCTTGTCATGCCCCAACTGGCGCATGACGGAGGGGATTCTCACTGTGGCGAATTTTAGGGTCTGTTCCGCGCTCGCCTCGCCTTTGTCCGTAGAGCCCAAAGACACCGAGGTGTAATAAGCCGATGGCTTCTTGTTGAGGGAGAATTCCTGTTCACCGTCCTTGTCGGAAAGTCCGGCGTGGAAGAATTCGAAGCGGTCCGGTCTATATCGCCGCAAAAATCGCGCGCAGGTGTCTGTCGGATCGAAGCCCACGATACGTGCCTTGTAGTCGCGGATCATCCTGGCTTCGAAATCTATCTGATTTCCCAAGCCGCCTGAGTAAACCAGTGGTTTGGAAGGAAGCCCCCGAGGATATATGAAATACGCACCGGTAGTTTCCAGGCCGACGAGTATGCCCGGCAGGTGTATATCGAGACGAGTATCGAGATCAGGCACGTCCATGCTCTTGAAAAGGTTCCTCGATCGCTTCAGCTTGGAGCGTGTAACGGGAAGATCTGATAACGTTGTTGTGTGCATCGGCCAAGCGCAACACATCATCCATAGTCCGCTTTCCGACTTTCACGTCACGATGGAAGCGTTCCGTAAGATCATGTTCGACATCGACGATGGAGAAGGCGATGCCGAGCTTCAGGGAAAAAGGTGTATCGCCCGCCAGATTTAGTGATCGCTTGGTGTTCAAGAGCTGCTGCAAGCCGCGCTCATAGATGGGGCGAGTACGCTCCGGATGGAATCGGAATTCGTCCGAATGGGGATGATAGCATTGTAGGGTCACTTTCGCGCCGGTTTTGCAAACCCGGTACAGCTCCTTCCAAAATGAAAAGTATGATTCCTTGCTCTCGTATAGGAATTCCAATGCGTGGGACACCTGGACCTCCTCCACGGAATTATCATCCCATGGCCAAGGGAATTCAGTCAGATTCGAGGCGTCGTCCGGAGAGTATTCGAGCCTGTGGTCCACGTTAACAAAGCCGTCAACATAGGTTGGCCCGCAAAATAGATTAATTTTCATGATAACATTCCGATTCTGTATCCGATTATTTCGACGCAGTCTTTTTTATTAGATTGAAGGTCAGGTAATTCGTTCGAGTTACAATACTAGACATGTAAAGGACCTTGAATCCAACGTCTTCGCAAAGATCGTGAAATTCGTGAATCGGGAATGATGTGGCCGTGATATGCCGTTCTTCATAGTCCTCAAGCGATTCGATCGGCCTGTATTTTTCCTTCCCGTCGTCATATCGTATCTGGATATGGCCTATCGCGCGCGGCGCCGTGACGGCATGGATCGCCTGTAACACCTCCGCTCCATAGTCCTTTGACGGGAAGTGCTGGAAAACCGCGCTCGAAAGGAAGGTGTCGACGGGCTCGTCGATTTTATCCACGATTGACATCGGATCTCCATCGAGGAGCGCTTCTCGGAAGCCGTCGAAGTGTTCAGCCTTTGCGAGGCGGCTGCATTCCGAAAGATTCTTTTGCGAAATATCGACGCCATAATAACGATGCGCGTAGCGCATATGGGCGAAAAGATTCGCTCCGCCGCCAGGGCCCCACTCTAGAAACGTTCTCGGTTTTGTCCAAATTCCCGGCTGGGCACCGATATGGGTCATCAGTGTATTGAGCTTTTCGAGGCTGGTTTGTCCGATACGTTGCCACTTTTCATCGTCTTTCCATCGCCCGTAGCCGCGCCAGTGCGACTGGTCTCGCCGGTATTCTTCGTCGGTGTAATTCTCCCAGACGCCGGCGATAGTCTTGAGGACCGGGTTATCTTTCACGTGTGGCTCCTATTTTGCCGCGGTTTAATAATGTGGTTTCGGTGCAGAGCATCAGCTCTCATGTAGATGAGGCTCATATGCAGAAGCGATGTGTTTGTCGAACACCATGCGGGCCGAGGTATGAAGTCTTCTGGATGTGGGCGGATCGAGCGCGGTTCCCAGTTTTCACTATTTCACTATAACGTCACCTTATCTGGCGCCTCGGATACGAGAAGACGGCCTTCAGCTCCGGCCGCCTGCTGCCAAGGCTTCTTCCAACGAAATGCGCGGGAGCACGTTCAGCCGGCCGCCGGGCGTCGCGTTGAAATATTCGATGCCGCGTGCTGCCAGCTGGTTTCGAGCTACTTCATAGACTTGAAAAACCGGCCCGTCGTCCGCCCAGATTCGCATGATGCTCGACGCTCTTGTCGAACTCGTCGCGTGTTCGCTTGCCGGATAGAAATATTTGCGCGGTCCTTCGTCCGATTCCGAGGTAATCCCATAATCGCAATCGCATCCGAGCATGTAGATCTCGCTTATGCCCATGTGCACCGCCAAAGGCAGACAGAAAGTAAGCAAGACCGTGTAGCCGTCGTTCATCGGGAGAGAGAGATCATATTGCAGCCCGCCTACCTCGTCCGCCAGGAATTTGGGCTGATCGAATATGAGATAGCGCGATGTATATCGTTCGAACCGCTGGTCTTCCTCGATCACCGATTTGAATCGATGGCTGAAAAACAGTTCGGGATGATGTTCGTGCGCCATCAGTTTTTGGATGAATTTTTCGTTTAGAGCCGGGTCGGGGTTTCGCCAACCGCCAAACATCTCATGCGACGAAATTGCATAATAGGTGGGCTGCAGAGCATCGAAATCGGGATGATTGGCAAACCAGTTCGCCACGAAAGTTATCTCGCCATCGAGTTTCGAAAGATCGTGCTGAGCCAGGGACGGGCCGTTGCCGATAATGAAAGCCCGTTTTCCCTGATGGACGTTCTTCAAAGCTGCGATTCTCGAAAACTCGCCATCCGCTTTAAAAGCTTCGACTTGAGTCTGTCTCTCTCCTTGAGCGTTGGCCGCTGCTGCCGCACTCAAAAGCTTACCCTTGAGTATTGGAACGCGCGGCATGATTCTGCCGGAAGGTGTAGATGCGTTTTCATCGCTTCTTACGCTGCCATCTGCTGGCAAGGACATCCCGTCCACGTCCTCATCGCCTTCCCAGGCCAAATCGAGCCCGACCATGCCGATTTCCAAAAACGGTAACTCGTTGTTGGACTCCGCGTCCGATCCTTTTCCGGCAAGTTTCGGAACGATGGATAGAATGGGAAAATGGCCTCCGTCCAAAGGCAATTTGATTTCCATAAACGTCCAGCCATCTGCCGCCTTGGTGAACGTAGCCTCAACGCCGGCATTCTGCTGCTTACTATCTGGGACGATAGCCCAAGGACTTGTCCCTATATCCACCTGGGTACGGGGCATTGGAAGGCTTGCACGATACTGCACAGTGAATTTCCGATAGCCGGTTAATCTTAGCGCGAAAGTCAAACGGCAGGATGTATAGGGCGCCCACCGCCGCCAATCGGCGCCACAGCGCAGTAGAACGGCGGCATGGGAGCTTCGGTCGAACGGCCTGAACTTTGCGAACCGGTCAAAAGCGAAATCGGCTTCTTCGATATTCGGTTCGATATCCATGCCGAGCTGGGGACGATCCGAATTTTCCATCGCCATCCGGACAACGTCCAGCTTCAAGGTCTCATTGAAATCGATCTGGGATCGTTCGATCGCTCCTTCGATATCGTCCCCGGCAACTGATGCGATGGCCCTCGCCAACGCCGCGGCCGTTTCTGCACGATCCTCCGTCAGTGCGTTGACAAACGTTTTTCTTGTGATCGGGCTTTCGCCCGCTTTGGGATCAGCAGCGATATCGAGAATTGCCCGGAGCTGAGCACGTTTCTCCCGCAGCGCCATGTTTTCTCTGAGCAATGCGCCGACCTGATGCTCGAGTTGCTGGCACAAGTCCGTTACGGCTAACAATTCTTGCTTCAGCGCTTCTCTCTGGGTCACAGTCAAAAAACTTCCTTGATAGATCTTGCATGGAGAGCCGTCTCACTTATTGGAGACGGCTTGTCCTTCGCCTCGTTTTTCGTCTGAATTTTCCATGTTATCGAAGTCCACCCCGTTCAGAATGGTCGATATCTCCTGTGTGGTCGCATCACCAGCAGGCATAGCTGCCGCGACTATAACCATCGCGCGTAACCGCGCGAGTTCACGCTCAAGCGCCGAATTTTCAGACAGCAGCGTATCGACTTCCTGCTTCAGGAGTTGACTGCGCTCGGTTTCGGCTGTCAATTCCTTGACCGTCAATTTGGTATGCCGTCTGGAAGCTCCTTCAGGCTGCGAAGGCTGCCGCCCCGAGGGCTTCTGCTTGAAGAGCCGCACGACCTAAAAAACCTTCTCGATAAAGGACGCTTCGATTGCGGATTCGTCCTTCCTCGAAAGTTTATTCTTCGAGAGCCGTTTGGTCGTCGCGGTTTGGAGAACAGAAGTTTGCCTGATATATGCACGCACCAGTTTTCGCAAAGTGCTACGCGCGAGAAACCGGAAGGCATGCTGCCACCAGATTTCTTCCAAACCGATATAGTTTCGTTCACTTTCTTTGACTTTAACATTCCATGGTTTTTCGCCAAGAAAGTGAAGTATGCGAACATCCTTTTTCTGCAAATAGCTCCAAGCCGGCTGCCCAGCGCTCTCGACCAGCCTCTTGCTGTAATTGTAGCGTTCGCCGAGCCAGTATTTGGGAGTGTCGCGCAGGGCGATATTCAATACCGCCTGATCTGCCCGGCCTTGGCTCTTGTCGATTTCAGAAACGTCGAGAGCGTCTGCGAGGTGTTCGAACTCGACGACACCGGCCACGTCGCGGCGGATGACCATCGTGCCAGTGTTGAAATAGGGCAAATAACGACCGCGTTTGGCGTCAAAGGCGCGTACGACTGAAAAGGGCTCTGTTCTTTCGAACAAAACGCTGAGGTCCCCCATCACAAGCATGTCGCTATCAAGCGTTACGACATAATCATATGGCGATCTCAGCGCTTCTAATATGTAGAAGGCGGCCCTTAGCCGTTTAGGCGTTTTTGCGACCTCTTCCGCAAAACGGAATACATTTCCATAGTGCTCGTTTTCTACTTCGCGGAATTCGAGATTCTCGATCTCGTTATTCATCATGGCTTTCATGTGCTCGCTGAGCGGCGCGTTTTCCCGGTTCCATAATATGACAATCGGGTCGTCAAAATACGGGTTATGATTCAAGAAGCTCTTGATCATAACGATGGCGCCGAAGACAAATGGGTCGCTCACCACGGTCATCACGCAGCGTTTCATCGAAATTTTCTTTTTCCTTACCCGCTAGTTAAGCCTGCGGGATAACGGCCGCCGACCGTTTGTCAATGGTCTCCGAGGACTCTTCCGACGTGAAGGGGAAGTTGCAATTTCGTGCCGTTTTTTCGTCGGTAGCGCGGCATTTGCTGGTTGCGATGAGCGTTGATTTGCGTTAGACGCCCGCGCTGCCTTTCCTCAAAAAATCGAGACAACAAATGGTTCAAATTATTGCCGAAATCGGCTGCAATCATAAGGGCGATGTCGAGATCGCAAAGGAACTGATCTCGGTCGCCGCGCGCGTCTGCAAAGCGAATGTCGCGAAGTTTCAGAAGCGCAACAATATAGAGCTGCTATCGGCGGATCAATATGAGGCGCCGCATCCGGTGCCGGCAAACTCTTATGGCGATACTTACGGCGCGCATCGGGAAGCGCTGGAGTTTACGCCCGACCAGCACCAGGAGTTGCTCGATCATTGTCGTTCGGAACGAATCGAATATTCGACTTCCGTTTGGGATCTCACCTCGGCGAAACAGATGGCAGCGCTCAATCCCCGGCTGTTGAAAATTCCGTCGGCGACGAACCTGCACTGGTCATTGCAGGAATGGCTATGCCGCAACTACGACGGCGAAATCCACGTTTCGACCGGAATGACCACGCGCGCAGAAATCTCGGAAATCGTGGATTTCTACGAGAAGTTCGATCGCGCCAAGGACTTGGTTCTCTACTCGTGCACGTCCGGTTATCCGGTTGCCTTCGAAGATATCTGTTTGCGGGAAATCGAAACCCTGCGGGAACATTATGGCGACCGCGTCAAGGCGATCGGATTTTCGGGCCATCATCTCGGTATTGCTGCCGATGTCGCGGCGCTTGCACTCGGTGTTGAATATGTCGAGCGGCACTTCACGCTTGATCGCACATGGAAGGGCACCGACCATGCGGCCAGCCTCGAACCCGATGGGCTGCGGCGCCTTGTTCGTGATCTTAACCATGTCGAACAAGCGCTAACCTTCAAGCGCGAGGATATCCTGCCGGTTGAACAGGTTCAGCGCGACAAGCTCAAATGGCAGGACAGCACGAGCGAAGCTGCCTGACCATGGGGGCTACGGTCGCGGTCATTCCAGCGCGCGGCGGCTCGAAGGGTATTCCCGGGAAAAATCTGGCCAAGGTTGGTGGGGTGCCTCTCGTGGGACGCGCAGTAGCGGCTGCGCGTGCTGCTGCGCGGATCGATCATGTATTCGTTTCGAGCGACGACGCGGCAATCCTCGCCTGCGCGCGCAAGCATGGTGCAGGTGCAATCGAAAGGCCGGCGGAAATCGCCGGCGATACCGCTTCATCCGAATCCGCGCTCCTCGATGCGCTCGATCGACCGGAGATCCAAGCGCTCGATCCGGAGCGTGTCGTCATGATCCAGTGTACGTCGCCATTTACACGTGCCGAGGAGCTTGATGCACTCGTAGCCGCACTGGATAGAGAGGGCGTAGATTGCGCACTGACCGTTGCCGAAGACCACGGCTTTCTCTGGATACGAGACGAGAGCGAGACGGGTGTCGGAGTCAATCACGATCACCGCGCACCCCGGCAGCGCCGCCAAGATCTGTCGCCGCAATATCGGGAAACAGGCGCCGCCTATGCGATGGACGTTGCGGCTTTTCGTGCCGCGGGCACCCGCTTTTGCGGCGATCCGGCGTTGGTCGAGACGGCCGCGGCCGCGCCCGAGATCGATACGCGTCGCGATCTTGAGGTTGTTCGCGCGATCGCCGCACAAATTGGCGCGCATCCGCAGAAAAACCTTGCGAAGAATATCGCGGCACTCGTGACCGATTTTGACGGTGTCCATACCGACGATCGAGTGATTGTCGATCAAGCTGGGCACGAGGCTGTCCGATGCTCGCGCAGCGACGGCATGGGCGTCGAGCGGCTTCGCGAGGCGGGTATGCCGATCCTCATCCTTTCGAAGGAAACGAACAGCGTTGTAGCGCGCCGCGCACAGAAGCTCAGGGTTCCTGTGCTCCACGGCGAGAATGACAAGCTGGGAACGCTACGGCAATGGGCAAAAAAGCAGGCGTTGACACTCGATCAAATCTGTTTTGTCGGCAATGATGTGAACGATGTTGCCTGTATGCAGGCCGTCGGGCTTTCAGTCGCTCCGTCAGATGCGCGTCCGGAGGCGCATAGGGCTGCGGACCTCGTATTGAGGGCGACCGGCGGCAATGGAGCGGTGCGCGAGATATGCGAATACCTGCTCTTATCCTTTCCGGCTGGCAAAAAGTCTGGTGAGGCCCGATGACCGGAAACATTGAACGAGAGAAGTGCGAGCATCGTGCTGCTGCACTCAGGCGGCACCGGAATTTTGCCGATGACCTGCGCAACGAGCCCTTGGCTTTTTGGGACTTGCGGAAAATCGAAACAATCGAGTGTGTATGTTGTGATGCCCAACCTTCGCATGTTTCCGCTTATCCCTTCGCATCTAGCGAACGTTTCGCGCGGCAGATCATTGTCTGGTGTGAAAATTGCGGTTTTGGCATGGTGCCGCAAACCTCGTTTCCGCTCGAAGACTATTATCGCGAGGAGTATGCTCTACAAAATCGGGGCGACCGCCACGCGGATCCGGAACTCTATTTCGCGAAGATGGACTCCGAACATCCGCCGAAGAATCTGGCGCGTTACATTGCGAGGGCTCGCTACCAGATCAAAAACATCCGACGCTTTATACCGCGCATCGGAGCGATGCTCGATGTCGGTGCGGGACCCGGTTACGCTCTTCGAGCATCCGGTGCGGATAAGAAATTCGCACTCGAGCATGACGAATATTCGAGAAAGTTTCTCCACCATATCGGCGCGACCTTGGTCGAATGGGAGACGGCGTCGCGCCATCGCTATGATGTGATTCTTCTCTCGCATAGTCTCGAGCATTTCGAGTATTCGGATGTCGTCAAACGGCTCCGGATGCTCGTGAGTTCGTTGAATCCCGGCGGATTGCTTTATGTCGAGGTCCCGCCGGGCGGGTTGGGCTGGAAGCATTACAGCTACAAGCATGAACCACATACGCTGTTCTTCACTCCCGAGGCGCTACGCCGGCTGGCGACGAAACTGGGCGGCGAGGTATTAAAATGTGAGCCGACGATCAGGAATTACAACTTGGTCAGCGATCTCGAGTCGCCGATTTATCACGGCGCGAAGGCTCGCCGGTTGAACGACCCCCGTGGTCGGTTGACGCTGATATTGAGAAACCAAGGATAGTAGGCGCGACCTTCGAAACGCGGTTTGAATTCACACGAATTTCGCGTGACGTCCGTAAGGAACGATCAGCTGGTTCACCAGATCGCGTTCGAAATCGATGGCGTGAACCTCGCCCACCTGCAGATGCGTTTCGCCGACGTCGAAATAGTGCATTTCCCCGGACGAAAAGAAATCGAAACCGAACGCCGTGAACGGGCATTGAACGAGAAATTCGAGAATCTGGATAACCCGGAAACCTGTACTGGGAAAAGGATAGGAAAGATTTTCGCTCATCATCTTTACGCAGGGTGCCAGATATCCGGTTTCCGCGGGATCCAGTTCGAAGCCCAGCCGCCCTCGGCTGAATGCGGCGATATCGGGGAAATGGCGCGCATGCGGCTGCATCATCAAGGTTTTCGCGCGCTCGACGCTCGCCCGGTGCGGTGACGCTTGGCGATTGGCGGACGAATACCAATAGTCGGTTTTCGTTCCCAGATCCTTTTCATAGCCTTCGATGACGAAATCGTTCAGCCGGATCACGGTATCGAACGCATCGATTGCCGGTCCGCGCCCCTGTTCGAGCAATGACGGCGAATTGCCGATCAGCGCATTGGAGCCGTGTCTCAGAGTGTCCGTCCAGATATCGAAATTCCGATGCACATGCTCGGCGATATCGCTGGGATGGTCGGCGTAACCGCCGTTGAGCAGGTAGGTAGTGCGCGGATCGCGGGCAACGCCCTCGCGATACGCGTCCATCACCTGTGCGCATTTCCGATAGACCGAGTCCAGCGCCCGTTTCGCGTCGTCGGCGTCGCCGTTTCTGGCGTGGAGAAATGCGCGCAGTGTGTCCGTCCACAGGCTTTCGTCCCGAGCGTTTGCGCAATCGCCTAGCCAATCCAGAGCATCCTGGGTGCGATCGAGGTAAATCAGCGCGCGTCCGACCGCCGATCGGGCGCTTTCCTCTTCCGGGTCCAGCGCCAACATTTCGGTGAAGTTGTAGAGCATCCCGTCATAGTCGCGCCGACGCTCGCAGACTTGGCCCGCCTTTTTCCAGAAGGCCGGCACGCCGGGAAACCGTTGCTTCATGCGTTCGCAGAGTTCGGCGGCTTCCTGGAATTCACCCGTCGCGAAAACAGCGTTAAGCTGTCGATGGTAATCGTTCACATGTTGCGTCCGCTCGGCCACCGCGGCCCGGATTTCCACCGCCGAATTCACGTTTCCGACGGCCAGGTCGTGATCCGAAAGAGCCCGGAACAGATTGACATTGTCGCGTTCGACCGCCGTTCCCTCATATGATCGCGGCGCCGGCTTACCGGTCTCGAAACCGGTCCGCACCAGGTCGCCGGCTACGACCTGGCAGTCGGGGAACCGTTCCGACAGCCTTTCCGCTTCCTCTCTTGCGGCAACCAGCTTGCCTTGCCTTGAAAGCATCAGGACCCGGTTTCGAAGCAGGGTCGACTGGTCAGGGGACTTGTCGACAAGATCGGCGATCACCGCATCGGCTTCGTCGTAGCGAAGCCCGTCGATCAGGGCAGCAGCATAGGAGACTAGAAAGGCCGGGCTCCGATAGCGCTCGGTCAACGACCTCCATATCGAAATCCGCTCTTCGGGACGCTTGTGACTGTCCAGCGCCCGGCCGAACAGCAGAGCCGCGGTCTGGGAGGATTCGACGTAGCCACTGACGAGCGCGGCCGTCAGAATGTCGAAGCCCTGAGAACGGAGCGCTTTCGCGAGGCTCAGTTTCAGGCTCTGTGACGCGTTTTCGAGGCTCGCGAGACTGTGCAGCGCGATCCGCAGAGCGCCGTTCTCGCTGAGCTCTGCAGCCTCGCTCGAAAGAAGCCTCAGATCGGTTTCGTGGCCCGCATCAAGCGCGATCGTGAGTTTGACGATGTGTCGCCATCGCGCCAACCCGTTGTGCTCCGGTTCGTCCGCATCCGGTGCCGTTTCCGCGAATGCCTTTTTTCGCCGATAGCGCTCGAGCCATTGGTCTATCGCCGGAAGTGCTGCGCTCGTCATCGGATTCCCGTCGCCGCACATCTGCTCGAGTAGGGCTTGCTGCGTTTCCGCATATGCGGCGGCCGTTTCGGGTTCCGAACTGCCATAATGGATTTTGCCCAGCAGATAGTGCGGGCTTGTGGCCCCTTGACCCCGTTCGACGGCTTCTTCTGTCGAGTTGTCATATGCAATGGTGAGCAATGGCGTCCGCTTGACAATCGATCTCAAAAGACCGTGACTCAACGGGTTGACGATCAGCCAATCGGCAAAGTCTGCCAAGGCGTTCGTTTGCTCTCTCTTTTCGAGAACTCTGACAAGCGCGCCTGTGCCAATTTGTTGGGCCACGGCCAGAGCCAGTTCCTGGTCGGCGCCGGACGCCGAATCCGGCATCCGGCTTTTTGCGAAAGCCCGGGCCAGCGACGACCGGGCCATTTTCTTCAGTCTGCGCGGCAGCGACTCGGCTTCCACCAGAAGCTCGTACATGAGGGCGAAATTGCCGGGTCCAGCCTGTTTCTCGCGGACAATCTTGGCGGCCGAAAGGATGTGTGCGCGCAATGATTGCCGCGTATCTGGCCGCTGTCGGTCGGAGCTGCCCGGATCCCGGTTCGCATCCAGGTGCCCCCCGGTTTCGAAAATTCTGAGAGCTAGGTCATAGATCGATGCACGATCCGCCGTGCGCGAATAAGATTCGGCAAGATGTTCGAAGAGCCCCTCATCATCCGCCCGGCCGGTCCGGACCAAAATCTTGGCCAGGACGGCATGAGCGGTGGGCATGCTCGCCAACACGGATAAAAAGGGCCAGTTCGGCGTCTTTCCGCCGTTCACCGAGTTCACCAGCTGCCAGTTAGGTATATGCGCGGCGACGGCGCAGATCGAGGCTCGTCTGGCGAGCGGCAGTTCGAGATCGTACCGCATTGCGACCATCGATTGCGCCAGCAGTTCGTCGGTTTCGACACGTGCCTCATGATCGAAGGGGTTGGTATAGAGAAGCAGCTTCTTGGCTACCGCCACCCAAAGACGGTGATCGTTCGACAGCTGTGCGAGCTTCAGAACATCCTTCAAGCTGTCAATCTGCATCGGTTTTCTGGAGCTCACCCGTCATGAAACGATCATCTTGTTATCGCTGCTTGAACACTGTTCATACGCGTAAGACCTGCGCGCGGTGTCCAAGAAAGATCGATGCACAGTGCATTGCCCAATTATTTCAACAGGATCAACATTTTGTGGTTTTGTCGGAATAACGCCGGTTTGTCGCGTTTCGGCGTTTCTCCGTTCCGCTGACAGGCGATTATCTGCCTTGCGGACGTTGGTTTGGCTTGCGGTCTCCGTTCCAGGCCATAGATAGTCGCCTATGCCTATTATCGCGTTGAACGGGCCCGAAGCGATGCGTATTCGCAAGGCCAACGATCTTGCCACATGGGGCAGCCGAACGAAGGAAAATCGCGTCGAACCGGTCGCAAAACCGGCGTTCGATACGCCGTTTCAACTCCAGCCGGGCGAAAAGATCTTCACGATCGGTTCCTGTTTCGCCCGCCATGTCGAGGGCGAGCTCGTAAATCGCGGTTTCGAGATTCCGATGCGAGACCTGTTTCGGAAGGGGGCATTTGAGGGTCTCGCGCCGGAGATCGTGAACAATTTCGGTACGCCCTCGATCTACAACGAGTTTGCATGGGCCTTCGGCGAACAGGCGTTCGACGAAGACAAAGCCATAGTCGAGGTCGGCAAGGACAGATTTGTCGATCTGCATATGGTGAACAGCATCCGTCCCGGGCCGTTCGACGAGGTCCTCGCCCGTCGCAAAGGCCTGTTGAGCGCGACACGGTCGCTCGCCGATTGCCGGGTTCTCATCATGACGCTCGGATTGGCCGAGGTATGGTGGGACGAGGAGGCGCAAACCTATTTGAACACGGCGCCCTTGCCGACCGTTTTGAACGCGGCGGCCGACCGGTTCTCGCTGCACGTGCTAGATTTCGCCGAATGTCACGACTATCTCAAGCGCGCTCTGGACATCGCCTTTGCGCATGGCCGGGACGATCTGCGCGTTATCCTGACCGTTTCTCCGGTGCCGATGATGGCGACGCACCGGCGCACCGACGTGATTACGGCCAACAGCTATTCGAAGTCCGTGCTGCGAACCGTTGCCGAGCATATAGTGCAAGCGGACGACCGGATCAGCTATTTCCCCAGCTATGAAACGGTGACGCTGAGCGATCGCCGTTTGGCGTGGATGGACGATTTGGTCCATGTGTCCAAAGAGATGGTCGGGCTCAACGTGGACAGGATGGTCGACGCGTTCACCGGCAACCCCCATCCGGTCGAGCGCCAATTGCCCGCCACGGCCAGTCTTTCGAACGAAAATGCGGCCGCCCTGTTCCTTGCCGATCAGGCGCGCAGCGCGCGGGCTCTGGATGACGAGGCCTTTTTCGAAGAGCATCGCGACGAGGCTCGAAAATCGCCCGCCTTTGCTCTTGAATATGCGAAATTCCTATTCGCCAAGAAAGATCTCGAGGCGGCGCTCGATATCCTCGATAATGCGCAAGGCGTCGAAGCCGAATTGCTCCGCGCCAGTCTATTGCGTGCGACGGGAGCCTATGACGAGGCGGCGGCTGTTGCGGCAAATGTCTGTCGGACCAATCCCAAGGGACAAGAGCAGTGGCGGCTCAGGCTCGACATCGCGGCCGCCCGCAAGGACCTGGAGGATATTGCGGTCATCGAGAAAGAGTGGCTGCAGGCCGCGCCGGCGAGGCGGGGAATCATCCTGTCTTTCGTCGGCAGCGCTTTTCGCCGGGCCGGGAACGATCACGAAGCGCTCGATCGCCTGCGCGATTCCGGGATCGATCCCGCCGATGCCGAAGGCTTTGTGGCCGTCGAATGGGCTTGGGCCCTTCTCAGCTTGCAGGAATATGGCGAAGCCAGGGGCGTCATCGAAAAATTCGTCCCGCGTTCCGATTGGCAGGTCAACCAGGTCAAGCAGATCAGGAAAAAACTCGCCGCCGCCGAGGCCGCATAACACTGGCGCCGAGACACGAATGCGGGCCGGTTCTCGGCCTACCGCACAAGATGCCGAGCTTGTCGCTCGGTGCATTGCAGAGCCGATAAATTGGCGCGCTTGGACGGAGGATCGCCGAACCCGAGACGCGTTGGCCAACCGCCGGGCCGCTCCAAGGATGGCCAACTCATCATGCCGGCTCAAAAGTACACGGAGCGAAGCGAGGGACTTTTGAGCGAGATAGTGGCGCGCCCGGCAGGAGTCGAACCTGCGGCCTCAAGATTAGAAGTCTCGTGCTCTATCCAGCTGAGCTACGGGCGCGTCCGAAGGTGCTGTAGCCAGCACGAACGGCGAAGGAAAGGTAGCATCGGGGATGGCCGGGCGATGACGCGCTCGATATCAAGATGATACGCTCCAACCCCTTATCGGGAAGGGATATATGCCCGAACCGCGTACCAAGGCAGACAAGCTGTTCCGCCAGCGGCTCCTGAGCTGTTCGGATTTCTACACCGATACGCTCGATGGTATCTGGGGCCCGAACTCCCGGGCGGCGGATCAGGCCTTCGAACGCAAAAGTGCGGCGATCGCGGCGGCCGAGGGCACCTTCGATCCGCGATCCGAGAAAAACATATCGGGCCTGCGCCCGGACGCCCAGGAACTGGCCCGCAAATCGCTGATGGCGGTCCGGACCGCGGGGATCGATGCGCGCATCATCTCGGGCACGCGCACCTATGCGGAACAGGATGAGCTGTACAGGCAAGGGCGGAGCAGGCCCGGGAGGATCGTGACCAACGCACAGGGAGGGCAAAGCTGGCACAATTTCGGCCTCGCCTGGGATATCGGCATATTCGTCGACGGTGCGTATCAGACCGCCGCCGAACCGTACAAAGCCGCCGCGGCGCACGGGAAGGTATCCGGCGTTTCCTGGGGCGGCGACTGGCTGCGGTTCAAGGACTTTCCCCATTATTTCCAAACCACGGCACTTGGCATGGCGCAGTTGCGCGCACGATTCGAAAAAGGGTGCCGCTGAGGCGGCGCCTCAGGAACCGATCGGGACGAAGGGCTGCGGGCGGTGATTGCCGTAGAGCGATAGCCGGCGGGTGCCGGGCACCGCATCGCCGCGCCGGTGAAAGCCGAAAACGTTGGCGACGACGAGCGTATTGCCGGGCACCGGATAGGCCTTCGGTTCCGGCAGGCCCATGGCCGCCATTTCCTCTTCCTCGATGCGGAACGAACCGGTCATGCCGCGGTGATCCTTCTGCACGCGGGCTTCGACGGCCGCCTCGGCCTTCTTCTCTTCCCAGGCAAGGCGCTCGGGCGTCAGCTTGTGGCTTCCGGGTACATAGACGAACGGGCCGTCCTCTTCGCGCACCGGATCGATGAAGAACCAGTATTTCATACAGTTGAAAAAGGTATCGCGGTGAAATTCGCGCTGCTGGTCGGGGATCTCGGTCTCGTCGCCGTTGACCGTCTGATAGATCCAGTTGCGGCGCGGCGACATGGTCTTGCCGGTCACGAGCCGGGCGAGGCGCTTGAACTGCGCGTTGCGCGGGAAGGCCGCAGCCAGCGGCCCGGGCTTGATGAAGCGATTGAGGGTGCCGCCGTCGAACCGGTCGAAACCCCAGTCATGCCGATCGCTGTCGCCGAACCCCCAGACTTCGGGTTTGTCGGGCAGCGGGGTGGCGGTCCTCGCCGCCTCTTCCGCGGCATGACATTCGTTGCGCAGCGCGGCGAATTCCTCGTCGGGCAGAAAATTCTCAATCGCGACGAAACCGTGATCCATCAGATGCTGTTCGTCGGCGTCGCGTACCCGCACCGTTTGCGCGCGGCGGAAACGGCAAATGGCCAGGGCGGCCTTGACGCGCTTGCGATGCATGCCCAGCCGGTTAAGGCCCGGATGGCCGACCCAGGGATCGCTGAACACCTTCATGGATGTGAAAATCGAGTACATGGCCGGGTTTTCACGCCAAAATCGGCTGGAATGCAAGATGGATATGGGGCAGGGGGACCGATATGAGCGACGCAACTATCGAGAAAATCGACGCTTCCGCGCTGGGCGGACGGCGGATGCGTTATTTCGATTTCGTGATGGTGGCGTTCGTCGTCATCCTGTTGCTGTCCAATGTGATCGGTGCCGGCAAGGTCGCCAATGTCGATCTGCCGCTGATCGGTGCCTATGCTTTCGGCGCCGGAATCCTCTTCTTTCCGCTGTCCTATGTGATCGGCGACGTGCTGACCGAGGTGTACGGCTATGCCCGGGCGCGGCGCTGCATCTGGGCGGGCTTCGTCGCGATGTTGTTCATGGCGCTGATGGCGACGATCGTCGTAGCGATGCCGCCGGACGCCAGCTGGACGGGTCAGGCGGCTTATGAACAGGTGTTCGGCCAGGTGCCGCGGATCGTCTTCGCTTCGATCATCGCCTTCTGGGCCGGCGAGTTCGTCAATTCCTACGTCATGGCGCGCATGAAGGTCTGGACCGACGGCAAATATCTGTGGACCCGGACGATCGGCTCTACGGTGTTCGGCCAGGGCGTCGACAGCCTGCTCTTCTACCCGCTCGCCTTTTGGGGCGTGTGGACCAACGAGCTGGTGGTCACGGTGATGATCACCAACTGGCTGCTCAAGGTGGCATGGGAGGCGCTGCTCACGCCCGTCACCTATATCGTGGTCGGCTGGCTCAAGCGGCACGAGGGGCTCGACGTGTACGACGCGCATACCGGTTTCACGCCGTTCAAGACGACGGTCTGATGATGCGGCACCGGCCGGAAGGCCGATAGGAAATGAGCATCTTCCAGGAGACCAAGCTTCTGCTCATCGACACTTTCGGGCTCTCCAAGGACGCGCTGCACATCTATGTCGGGCTGATCGTGTTTTTCGGCACCGCGCTCGTCTTCCGGCTGCCGCTGCGCGATATCCGGCCGGTACTCGCGGTGCTGCTAGCGGCGCTGGCTGGCGAGCTATGGGACATCTACGACACCGAAGCCATCGGTGCGCAGCAGGTCTATGCCGGCAATTGGCATGACATCTGGAATACGATGTTCTGGCCGCTGGCGATCATGCTGCTCGCGCGGTTTACGGGCGTCGCGAAGCGTTAGGGCCTAATCTATCAGAATTTTCCTTGCGGCGCCTGAGCGTTAGCGAAGGTCTGACAAAACTAAACCAGCGCTGCGACCAGCCCGTCGAAGAGCCGCTTGCCGTCGGTGCCGCCATGGGCGGGTTCGATCATCCGTTCGGGATGTGGCATCATGCCGAGCACATTGCCGGCCTCGTTGACGATCCCGGCGATATCCCGCGCCGAACCGTTCACCCTCTCGCCGTAGCGGAAGGCCACCCGGCCTTCGCCCTCGATCCGGTCGAGCGTCGCCTCGTCGGCAAAATAATTGCCGTCATGATGGGCGACGGGGATCGTGATCGCCTCGTTCGCCTCGTACCGGCTGGTAAAGGCCGTCTGGCTCGACGCCACGGTCAGCGCGACATCGCGGCAGATGAAATTGATCCCGGCATTGCGGAGCAGCGCGCCGGGGAGCAGCCCGGCCTCGGTCAGCAGCTGAAAGCCGTTGCAGACGCCGAGCACGGCGACGCCGCGGTCCGCTGCCGCCTTCACTTCGCGCATGATCGGCGAATTGGCGCCGATCGCGCCCGACCGCAGATAGTCGCCATAGGAAAAGCCGCCGGGCAGCGCGATCAGGCCGAGGCCGTTCGGCAGTTCGGTCTCGCGGTGCCAGACCATGTGCGGCCGGGTGCCGGTCGCCTGTTCGAGCGCCACCGCCATGTCGCGGTCGCAATTGGATCCGGGAAAGACGATGACCGCGCTTTGCATCACGCCGCCGCCGCTTCGCTGTGGTCGCGCTCGATCTCGAAATTCTCGATCACCATGTTCGCGAGCAGCTTGCGGCACATTGCCTCGATATCCGCGTCCGAGACGTCGTCATCGAGATCGAGTTCGATCAGCTTGCCCTGGCGGACATCGTTGACGCCCTCGAAGCCGAGCGATTCGAGCGCATGATGAATGGCCTTGCCCTGGGGGTCGAGAACCCCGTTCTTCAAGGTCACATGGATACGGGTTTTCACGGGCTGATCTCCTGCAGGGCCAGAGTCGCGCGCTCTATGCTGCGATCGTCGCCTTGTGGCAAGGGGAGGGCGGCGATAGGTTGTGTGTTCGGGGCCGGAACAGCCGAGGATGGTTGCATTGCAGGTGGAATCCAAAGGCTGGCTACGCGCCCTATTGCAAATCATTCTCTTCATCCTGGTGCTGGCCGGCGCGGTTGCGCCGCTGCTCCTCGTTCCCAACAGCCTGATCCAGTTTCTGCTCGCCACTATGGTCCTTGTCGCACTGCTGTTTGTCTGGGCGCGCCATGTCGATCGCAGACCCTTTTCCGACTATGGCCTGATGCCGTTTGGCAGACTCCTTTCGGCTACTCTTGCAGGTCTGGTGATCGGCACGGTGTCGGTGGCAATTGTGTTCGGAGTATCGGTCGCGCTGGGCGCCATCGAGGTATCGGAATTGCCTGTCACGATCGCGTTCGCGGCCATTCTCTCATTCTTCCTCAAGATGCTTGTCGTCGGCGTCTGGGAGGAGATATTTTTTAGAGGGTTCCTGTTCACGAGCCTTCGGGATGTGTTCGCTTCCAAGTCCAACGCCCGGGCCGGCATTTTCGGAGCCTTGCTGGTGTCGTCCCTCGCGTTCGGCATAGCCCATTCCATGACGGATCACGCATCGATTGCCTCGCTGGCTATCCTTGCCGTCAACGGAGCGATGCTCTGCATCCCTTTTGTGCTCACGGGCAATCTCGGCCTATCGATCGGATTCCACGCCGCCTGGAATTTCGCTCAATCCAAGATTTTCGGGTTTGCGATGAGCGGAAATCCGGCCGAAGGATCGTTGATCGCGATAGAACAACAGGGACCGGTCTTTTGGACCGGGGGCGCGTATGGACCCGAGGCCGGACTGGCTGGTCTGTTGGGATTGGCGGTCGGTCTGGCGCTGTTCGTTGCCGTCATTGCCCTGTTCCCCCGTCTGACCGGAAAATCCGGCACTTCGGGGTAACGATCGGTTCCCGCTATCCGGTCGCGGATCGATATCGGCATTCCCTCTTGCCGTCGGGAAATCCCTGACAAATCCCTTCTTCCTCGTTAACCCGATTTCAAAACCTTCTCCGTTAACAATCGGGCAGCGCGCATCTTACGCGCGGCGTATGACGATTCGTATCGGGGAGGCATCACCATGGTTGCTTTGGCGTTGGGCATGTTCATCGCATTGTTCGCCTTTGGCGGCGATCTGCTGGGCTATCGCGATCCGGACGGCATGGTGCAGCTGGCGCTCGTCGCGACCTTCGTATTCGGCATTATCTGCGGCAACAAACTCGGCCGCTGAACCGCGGATTTCCGGTGCCGGCGACGGCGGCTATTTACCCCGCTTCTTGCGATGCTGTTCGAGGTCGAGCACTTCGTTTTCCGCACCCTCGGGCAACAGGCCCAACCGCCGCGCGACTTCCTGATAAGCCTCGACCTCGCCGCCGAGATCGCGGCGGAACCGGTCCTTGTCGAGCTTCTCGTCCGACTCCATGTCCCACAGACGGCAGCCGTCGGGACTGATCTCGTCGGCGAGAATCAGCCGCGAATATTCATTCTCCCAGATCCGGCCGAATTCGAGTTTGAAGTCGATCAGACGGATGTTGATGCCGGCAAACAGCCCGCTCATGAAATCGTTCACGCGGATCGCCATGTCCGCGATCTCGTTCATCTCGTCCTGGCTGGCCCAGCCGAAACAGGCGATATGCTCTTCGGCGATCAGCGGATCGCCCAGCGCGTCGTCCTTGTAGCAATATTCGATCAGGGTGCGGGGCAGGGGCGTCCCTTCCTCGATGCCCAGCCGCTTGGAAAGCGAACCGGCCGCGACATTGCGGACGACGACCTCGATCGGCACGATCTCGACCTGGCGCACCAGTTGCTCGCGCATGTTGAGGCGGCGGATGAAGTGGTGCGGTACGCCGATATGGCCAAGCCGGGTGAAAATATGCTCGGAAATCCGGTTGTTGAGCACGCCCTTGCCGTTGATCGTGCCCTTTTTCTGGTTGTTGAACGCGGTCGCGTCATCCTTGAAATATTGGATGATCGTTCCGGGTTCGGGGCCCTCATAGAGGATCTTGGCCTTGCCTTCGTAGATCTGGCGGCGGCGGGACATTGGCGTGACTCCCAAGAAAGAAGCGCGCCCCGGACGCGACGGTGAAAACGCGCGGGCCGGGGCGAAGGCGCTTGCTATAGCGAATGCCGCGCACCGGCGCAATTGCCGCGGCTACGGTGGGGCGCGGCAGAAAATCCACAGTACACAGGAATTGTCGCACGCCGCTCGTCACTTAAGAATTTGTAGGGTATTTGAGGCGACAACGAGACTGTTCGGCAAGAACATCTCGTCCAGGGGGGGAGGAGCTTTGCGCATAAGGTTGCAGCATTTTGTCGTGCTGGCCGGGTTGTTGACCGGCCTGTTGGTTTCCGTACTCGTTGCCATGCAACTATCGCGCACGAATGACGCGCGGGTCGGCGATCGTTTTTCGAGTTCGGCGGAGTCGATCGTCGGCGCGGTCGAAAACCAGATCCAGACTCAGCTGACCCTGTTGCGCGGCGCGGCCGGATTCTTCGGGGCGTCCGACATGGTCAGCGCCGAGGAATTCGGCACATATATCGGGCGGCTCGATCTGGAGCGGAATTACCCCGGGGTGTTGGGCATCGGTTTTGCCGTCACGCATCCCGAACGGGCCAGCCTTGAACGGCTGGCCATCCGGCTCGATCCCGACCGCCGGGTGGAAACCGAGGCCTGGCCCGCGGGAGAGCGGACGCCCTATTCGACGATCCTCTTTCTCGAGCCGCGCAACGAGATGAACCTTCAGGCGATCGGCTTCGACATGATGAGCGAAGACACGCGCCGTGCCGCGATGATGGCGGCGGCGCGAACCGGCCGGACGACCGTCAGCGGCAGGGTTCAGCTCGTCCAGGAGATCGACCCCGTCAAGCAGCCCGGCTTCCTCGTCTATTCGGCGCTCTATGACGAAAGCGGCGATGGCGATCCTGTCCATTATGGCTGGGTTTACAGCCCGCTGCGCGCCTATGATCTTTTCGAGACACTGTTCCCCCAGGACGAGCGCGCCGATATTTCCATCAGCATCTATGACGGGCCGCCGTCGGAAAGCGGCCTCCTCTATCGCTCTGCTCCCCCGCCGGAGGATGCCCGTTACACGATTGTGCGGACGATCGATGTCGGTGGCCGCGAATGGCATATCGAGATGGTGGCGTTGCCGAGTTTCGCCTCCGGGATAAACTTCGCCCTGCCCTGGATCGTCGGGCTCGTCGGCGCGCTGCTCTCGATCCTCCTGGCGCTCCTCCTGTGGCAGCAGGCGCGGGCGGCCGATCGGGTCGAACGCCAAGTGGAGCGACGCACGGCGGAACTGCAGGCGACGAACTCTCGCCTGCGCGACGAGGTGGCAGCGCGGGAAAAGGCCGAGTCGGCGGTTCGCCAAATGCACAGGGTCGAGTCCGTCGGTCAGCTGACGGGGGGTATCGCCCATGATTTCAATAATATGCTGGCGATCGTTGTCGGGAATCTTGAAATGGCAAAGCGGCGTCTCGCCGATCCCGAAAAGCTCGAACGGTTCGTCGATCAGGCAAAACTCGGTGCGGAACGGGCGGCCGCGCTCACCCAGCGCCTGCTGGCCTTTTCACGTCAGCAGCCATTGTCCCCGACCCGGGTCGACGCCAATGCGCTGATCGCGGAGATGAGCAACCTGCTCGAACGGACGATCGGAAAGCAGATCGATGTTCGAACCGAGTTCGCCGAGGATCTCTGGCCGACCCTGGCCGATGCGAGCCAGCTCGAAAATGCCGTCCTCAATCTGGCGATCAATGCACGCGATGCCATGGCCGATGGCGATACGCTGACCATCGCGACGCGAAACGAGATCCGCGAGATCGCCGCCGGGGAAAATCGCGGGGCGCCGGCCGAATTTGTCGTGATCACCGTCAGCGACACCGGTTCGGGGATGTCGTCCGAGGTCAAGGCCAAGGCGCTCGATCCGTTTTTCACCACGAAGGAAGTCGGCAAGGGAACCGGCCTCGGCCTCAGTCAGGTTTTCGGTTTCGTTCGCCAGTCGGGCGGCGATCTGGCGATCGAGTCGACAGAAGGCGAGGGCACGGCGATCAAGATCTTCCTGCCGCGGTTCCGGGGTGAAGAGGTGGAGAGCGACGACGACCGCCGGGTCGGCGCTCATGGTGAAGCGCCGACGGGGATCGCGCAGGAAATCGTCCTCGTCGTCGACGACGAGGAGCAGGTATTGTCGATGACGGTCGAGCTGCTGCGCGAGCTGGGCTACACCGTCGTCCATGCGGCGGATGGCGAGACGGCGCTCGAAAAACTCGCCGGCAATCCGGGCATTCGCGTGGTGCTGACGGATATCGTCATGCCGGGGATGAACGGAAACGAGCTGGCCGAGCGCGCACTGGCCCGGATACCCGATCTGAAATTCGTCTTTGTCAGCGGCTTCGACACGATCACGGAAACCTCCGCCGTTGCCAAGGAACACAAGATCGCGAAACTGCAGAAACCGTTCACGCAGCAGGAACTGGCCGACGCGATCCGGACGGCGTTCGATTCCGCCAGGGGCGCGCCGGAAGACGAGGGCAGGGCCCCATCGTCCTCCGGCCAGACGGCCTAGATGCCGGCAATCGGCGTTACGGTCGCGAAGATCGTGCTGCCGCTGACGACAAGCGCGGCGATCATGACCGCGCTGTGAAAACCCGCGCTGCGGATCTTGCGCAAGAGCATTTCGCGGGCGTTGGTCAGTCCGCGGGCGCAATCCTGTGAAATCCGCGCAACGGCGTCGCAGGCTGCGTCGTGATGGGCGTCCCAAATCCGGTGGTCGAGTTCATCGCGCATGGTCTGTCTCCTTATGGTCGGTCGGGTGACAAGTAAGGAGATACGCAGCCCGTCTGGCGATTCCCAACTAAAAGCTCGACTCTATTCATAAGGAGGGCTTATGATATGCGGCATGCGTAGCCTGCCGCCCCTTGCGTCGATCCGGGTATTCGAAGCCGCTGCGCGCCACGAGAATTTCACCAGTGCGGCCGAAGAGCTCGGCATGACGCAGGCCGCCGTCAGCTATCAGGTCAAATCGCTCGAGGCGTGGCTTGGAGCGCCGTTGTTTCGCCGCGAGCGGGGACGCGTTGCCCTGCTCGAGACCGCCACGCCGCTGGCGACCCAGGCGACGGCGGCCTTCGATCTCCTCAACGATGCGGTGTCCCGGATGCGCGCGGCGGACGAGGCGCAGCTGACGATCAGCAGCTATGGCACCTTCTCCAACCGTTTTCTCGCGCCTCGCCTCGGCGGCTTCCAGCTCGATCAGCCGGATCTTGCGGTCCGGCTGGACGTCAATGACGCGCTGGTCGATTTCGCGCGCGACGATGCCGATGTCGCGATCCGCGTCGGGCGCGGCGACTGGCCCGGGCTTTACAGCCAGTTCCTGATGCGCGTGCAGTACGCGCCGATGGCGAGCCCCGACTTCATCGAGACTTACGGCCCGCTCGACACGCCGCAGCGGATTCTCGCATCGCGCGTGCTCAGCCCCGACGATCGCTGGTGGATCAACTGGTCGGCGCATTTCGGTATCACCGATACGCCGCCCGTGCCCGCGATCCGCCTCGACTCGCAGATGATCGAGGGCAACGCCGCACTTGCGGGGCAGGGTATTGCGATGCTCGATCTCGCCTTATGGACGGACGAGATCGGCGACGGCCGGCTCGTCCGGCTCGGCCCGGCCATTTACGGCCGCTCCAGCGTCTGGATCGCCTGCCCCGAGCACCAGCGCAACCAGCCCAAGCTCAAGGCGTTTCGCGACTGGCTCGTCGCGGAAGCGGAGAACCACCCGATGAAGGCGATCATCCGCCGCGATCCGGACGACCCGCGCCGCGAGGTGGACCTGGACGGGTGAGCGCGGCACAACGGGACCCACAGGAGACGATGGTGGATTTCAGCGATATCGATACGGTGATCACGGCGCTCTATACCGCTATTTCCGGCCCGCCGGGCGGGCAGGACTGGGAACTCGAGAAACAGCTCTACCATCCCGATGCGCGGCTTGTACGCACACGGGTTGCCGAAGACGGTACGCCGATCCTCTTCTCTTTCGATCTCGACGGATTTCGCGAGGCGACGATCCCGCTCCTCGCCGACCGGCATTTCTACGAGATCGAGACCAACCGGAAGCTGTTCCGCTTCGGCAATATCGCCCAGGCGTTCAGCGAATATGAGGCGCGAGACGCACAGGAGGGCGGTGACCTCCTGTTTCGCGGGATGAACATGATCCACCTGTTCTGGGACGGCGCGCGCTGGTGGATCATGCACATCATCTGGGACAATGAACGCGAAGGCGTGACCTTGCCCGGGGCGGATTGGTACCGGAACTGAGGCGGACATGATCTTCGCGTGAAAATATGCTATGCGAGTCGCACCACCCGGGGATAAACGCCCGGGCGACATTGACGGGAGCCATAGCTTCCCGCCCAGCCTCCCCGGCGCCGAATGGTGGTACGGGGAGGTTTCCTTTTGGGGCGGCGCCGCGCCCCGTAGTCGACCCCCAATCATCTGTGGAAATCCCCCTCGCGGCGCGTGCGCGCCGCTGCTAATCCGCGAGCCATGACGACCGATACCGCCGATCCGCCAGAGTCAGACGATCCGTTCGACCGGATCGTCGAGGCACCGTTCGACGAGGCGATCTCGGAACGCTATCTCGTCTACGCGCTCTCGACGATCACCGCGCGCTCACTGCCCGATCTGCGCGACGGGCTGAAGCCGGTGCATCGCCGCCTGTTATGGGCGATGCGGCTGCTGAAGCTCGATCCGTCCTCGGGCTACAAGAAATGCGCGCGCGTCGTCGGCGATGTCATCGGCAAATATCATCCGCATGGCGACCAGAGCGTCTATGACGCGATGGTCCGGCTCGCCCAGCCCTTCTCGATGCGCTATCCGCTCGTCGACGGGCAGGGCAATTTCGGCAATATCGACGGCGATAACGCGGCCGCGATGCGCTATACCGAGGCGCGGCTGACCCAGGCGGCGATCGACCTGATGGACGGCCTCAACGAGGGCACGGTCGATTTCCGACCCACCTATAATGGCGAGGAAGAAGAACCGGAGATTTTCCCGGGCCTCTTCCCGAACCTGCTCGCAAACGGCGCGAGCGGCATCGCCGTCGGCATGGCGACCTCGATCCCGCCGCACAACGCCGCCGAGCTGATCGATGCCGCGACGCACCTGATCGACCATCCCAAGGCCGACGAAGCCGAGCTCATGGATTTCGTCCAGGGGCCGGACCTGCCGACCGGCGGGCTGCTCGTCGACGGCAAGGAGATCATCGCCGAGGCCTATCGCACGGGGCGCGGGGCGTTTCGCGTCCGCGCGCGCTGGCACCAGGAGGATCTGGGGCGCGGCACCTGGGAAGCGGTGATCACCGAAATCCCGTTCCAGGTGCAGAAGGGCAAGCTGATCGAACAGATCGCCGCGCTGATCGCCGACAAGAAGCTGCCAATATTGGCGGACGTGCGCGACGAGAGCGACGAGCAGATACGCATCGTGCTCGAACCGAAGAGCCGCACGGTCGAGCCAGACGTCCTCATGGATTCGCTGTTCCGCCTGACCGAACTCGAGACGCGCGTCAGCCTCAACCTAAATGTCCTCGACGCCAATCGCACGCCGCGCGTGATGAGCCTCAAGGACGTGCTCAGGGAATGGCTCGACCATCAGTTCATCGTGCTCGTCCGGCGTTCGGAATTCCGCCTCGGCAAGATCGACGACCGGGTCGAGCTGCTCGACGGCTATATCGTCGCCTATCTCAACCTCGACCGGATCATCGAGATCATTCGCACCGAGGACGAGCCCAAACAGGTGATGATGGCCGAGTTCGAACTGAACGACCGCCAGGCCGAGGCGATCCTCAACATGCGGCTCAGGAACCTGCGCAAGCTCGAGGAAATGGAACTGCGGCAGGAACGCGAGGACCTGCTCGCGGAGCGCGAAGAGCTCGACAAGCTGTTGTACTCCAAGCAGCACAAAAGCCTTCAGCGGAAGCGGATGAAAAAGGACCTCGCCGGTCTCCTCAAGACGTACGGCGCCGACACCGAACTCGGCCGGCGCCGCACCAGCCTCGAGGAAGCCGCTCCGCCCAAGGAAATCCCGCTCGAAGCGATGATCGAGAAGGAGCCGATCACGGTCGTCATGTCCGAGCGCGGCTGGATCCGGGCGATGAAGGGCCATGTCGACAGTGCCGGTCTCGCCAAGCTCAAATACAAGGAAGGCGACGGTCCGGCCTTCGGTTTCCACGCGCAGACGACCGACAAGCTGCTGCTCGCGGTGGACGATGGCCGTATCTACACGCTCGGAGGGGACAAGCTCCCCGGCGCGCGCGGTTTCGGCGAACCCGTCCGCTCGATGGTGGATGTGGAAGACGGCGCGGAGATTGCGGGCCTCGTAAAGGTCGAGGAAGGCGGCAAGCTGCTGCTCGCCAGCACGGCCGGCAAGGGCTTTGTCGCGAACGCCGAAGAAATCGTCAGCACGACGCGCAAGGGCAAGGTGGTGGTGAATGTGAAGGCCGGGGCGCGGCTAAGCGTCGTCCGCCCGATCCCCGACGGCGCCGATCATGTCGCCGCGATCGGCGAGAACCGCAAGATGCTGATTTTCGAACTCGCGGCCCTCCCCGAAATGGCGCGCGGCCAGGGCATCATGCTGCAGAAATACAAGGATGGTGGCCTGTCCGACGCGACCGTATTCAAGCTCGACGACGGCCTGAGCTGGGCCATGGGCGGCGATACGGGCCGCACGCGGACGGAAACGGAGCTGGACGACTGGATCGGCAATCGTGGGACTGCGGGCCGGATGCCACCACGGGGGTTCCCGCAGGATAACCGGTTTAGTTGATAGCTGACCGGAAACTTCTGGAGGAGTAGATCGAAGCGCGCAAAAAGGAACAAGATTGGAGCGCGTTCGCATTCGCGGCGGGGCCACTGGTCATCTTGCTTGGAATCGAATTGCTGTCCCCGTGGGCATTGGTCACTCAGCTTCCCAGGTACATCTATTTTGCTGCCGCAATATTGGGGCTGTTCTATGCTCATTGGATCGCGAGAGACATACTAGCCAGAGAAGCTATCTCCGGCCAAATCATACTTCTTCTTGTTGTACTTTATGCGGGTTATTCGATTGGAATAATGCCATATTTGCTTCGGTCGGTGATCGTATTTGCGGCTTTCCTCAGTCCGAACACTGATACCGAAATGCAAAATTTTTTGATTGAGAGGGGTAGCATCGGTCGCTGGCCCGGGACCGATACGATTTCCGTTAATCCGTACCTTGCAGAGGGGCGGTCAACCCGGGTGCGAGCTACCTACGACTTAGCTGCCGAGTTTACGCATGTGTCAGAGCGTAGGCGGCATTGCATCAAGCTGGAAACGCAAACGGGTCAGCGGGGCATCGTGAGGGTGCGCACCCATAGTGTTCTTGGCAGCCGTCAGACAGGCCAAAATGTCGAAAGAGATTGCGTTTAAGATCGCTTTGACACCGGACACCTAACCCCGCTCCTCCATCCGCGCCACGCGCAGCTCAACCCGTTTTAGCTCGCGCAATATCGTCATCAGGTTCATCCGTTCGAAAAACCATTGTTTGACGAAGCCCTGGGCCATCAGCAGGCCGAGAGTGGCGGCGATCCAGATGAAGAGCTGGCGGTCGGTGTCGGCGGTCAGCATCTGCCAGATCGCCACGAACAGCGCGATGCCCAGTATGAAGGCGATGGCGAAAATCAGCTTCGCCCAGCCGCCGAGCGGGCCGGACAGCGTATCGCCGATCTGCGTGAACATGCCGCGATCCGTTTCCAGTTCCTTGAGAAACGCCTCGTCGTCGGCGTCGAGCGCGGCGCGGAGCCTGTCGTCGAATTCGGTCATCAATCTTCTCCTTCTTCCATTTGGCTTGTCGTCATTGCGAGCGTAGCGAAGCAATCCAGAGCAAAGAGCGAGACGCTCTGGATTGCCGCGTCGGCCCGAAACGGGTTCGGGCCTCCTCGCAATGACGGTGTGATTTCATCAAATACCTCATTCCCCCAGCGCCGCCTTCAAACTCTTGCGCGCAGTAAAAATCCGCGATTTCACGGTGCCGAGCGGCACGCCGGTCGCGACGGCAATCTCGTCGAGCTTCAACCGTTCGACGAAATAGAGCGTCGCGGCGATCCGCTGGTCCCCGGGCAGGCTGGCGAATGCTTGGCGCAGCGCGGCCTGGTCCTCGCCGCGCGGGGAGATGGTGGGTCCGTTGGCCTCGGTCAGCTCGTCCGAGCGCGGCCGGTGCGCGGCATGGGCGTTGATCCGGTCCGCGCAGCGGCGGCGCAGAATTGTAAAGGCCCAGCTCGGAAAGCGTGTCGGATCGGTTAATCGATTTATCCCGGCAACGATGCCGAGCCAGCATTCCTGAACCGCTTCGCGCGCCAGCTCGTCATCGCCCGTAAAGCGCCGCGCCGAGCGCAGCAGCCGCGGGTGCCAGCGCGACGCCAGCCGCTCCAGCGCCCGCCGGTCGCCATTCTGGACATGCAGCACGAGCAGCTCGTCATAAACCCGCCCGCTCCGATCCATCCAGAATGCCTCCCGTTACGGGTATAGTGTCGGCGCGGAGGGGGAAAAGGTTCGATTGATGGATAAATGAAGATGCTTTCCGGCTTGATCGAATCAATCGTCGTTCTCGCAAAAAAGCAAAAAGATTGTCAGTGGAGCATTCGATAATTTTTGGGTTTTTTCTATTATATAACAGGTTTTTATAGGATAAACTCTATATTCAGGATAGGTGTGGCAAAAATCATTCAGAGTAGCGGGGAATGTGCAATCATTGACTGTTTTGAAATGATAGCAATATATAATGCGCTCAGGAGTGAAGCTAATGTTGAACAATGTCATCAAAACACCAGGGCGTGCTGTGCCAGTGGCGAAGCCAAAGCGCAGGCCGGTGGATGTTGACGCTGGCTTCAAGAAAGCAATGAAGCGTTACCCGAAGATAATCGCGCGCCTTGCAGAATGAGCCTGATTGGCTAACTGCCGATAACTTGATTGATTTGAACGAGAAGGTCGTCGCGAGTAGCGGCGAACCCTTTCTAGTACGCGATAGCGGCCTATTGGAAGGTGCAGCTGCTCGTCCCAACGCTCTGTGGCATTATGAAGGAGAGGAGGGTGTCGCTGCGCTTGCAGTTCGCCTCATGGTTGCAGTCGCGCAGAACCATCCGTTTGAGCAAGGTAACAAACGTACCGGCTTTATCGGCGCAACGATTTTTCTCGAACAGAATGGCTGGTTTCTCGATATTCCAGACTATGACTATGTCGCCGAGTTGATCGAAGACTAATCAGGAAAGAACGGGCCGAAGCCGAACTGGTTGACTTATTCGAGCAAAATCTGATCGAAGCAATCGACTGAGATTCACGCGAACGAGATAATTTCTCTAGCAATCTCCCGCACCCGCGCCTCGTCGGGAAAATCCTCGGCGATCCACACATCCTCGATTTCGCGAAGCATGATCGCCACCTCGGGCCCGGCTTCCACGCCCATCGCGATCAGCTCGCCGCCCTTGAGCGGCATGTGCGCGGGCGGCGGGTTCGCGGTCAGATGGGCGAGCGCGTCGCCGGTGACGGTATCGTTGGTCGGGCAGAGCAGCAGCCGGTCGATCGCGCCTTCCATCGAGTGGCGATAGGCGAGGGCGCGCGGTTCGGCGGTATCGCCGGGGATGCGCGCGGTGGCCGTGGCGAGGCGCTTGCGCTGGGCGCGCGAGAGCTTGAGCCGGGTGGCGACAGCGGTCGCGGTGTCGGGCTCGGGCGGGAGCAGGGCGGCGAGGCGGCGGACGGGGTCACCGGGCTGGTCGAAGGACTGCTCGCGTCGGATCAGCCTCGCCAGCGCGTCGGCGCTGGCGATCTCCGGCAGCACGGGTGCGAAGATGCCGCGTTCGATCATCAGCACCACCGTGTCCGAGGGATCGGGCAGGGCGAGTATCTTGAGCAATTCGTCGGCGATGCGTTCGCGCGACAGCGCCATCAGGCTCTTGGCGTGTTTTTCCGCCGCGGCGAGGCCGGCCGGGTTGGGCAGGCCTGCGCCGAAGCGCGCATGGAAGCGGAAAAAGCGCAATATCCGCAGATGATCCTCGGCGATCCGCTCGGCGGGCAGGCCGATAAAGCGCACGCGGCGCGCTTCCAGGTCCGCCTCGCCGCCGAAATAGTCGAATATCTCGCCGGACAGCGGATCGGCGGACAGCGCGTTGATCGTGAAATCGCGACGCGCGGCATCTTCCTCCCAATCCTCGCTATATTCGATCGTCGCATGCCGGCCGTCGGTGTCGACGTCGCGGCGCAGGGTCGTCACCTCGATGGGCTTGCCGTCGATGATGGCGGTGACGGTGCCGTGCTTGAGGCCTGTGGGTACGACCTTGATATCGGCCCCCTCGAGGCGCTGCATTACCTCATCGGGCGGGAAAACGGTGGCGCAATCCACGTCCTCGACAGCGATGCCCAGCAGGCTGTCGCGCACCGCCCCGCCGACGAAGCGGACCTTGCCCCGTTCGGCATCGAGCGCCGCCAGCAGCGCGTCCATCCCCGGCCAGTGCCGCCATTCGGAATCGGGCAGCCTCATGGCTGCGCCGCCTTCAGCCGGCGCGAGAGGTTCATGATGATCGAGGCCGTCACGCCCCAGATGCGGCGTTCTTCCCAATACATTTCGTGATAGCGGCGCATGCGTCCCTGCCACTCGATCTCGCGTTCCTCGTAATTCGCCGGATCGAGCAGCGTTTCGAACGGCACTTCGAAAATCGCGGCGACTTCGCCCGCTTCCGGCACGAGATCGATGCCGGGCGGGACAACGCCGATGACTGGTGTGATGTGAAAGCCGGTGCCGGTCAGATAAAGATCGGTGGTGCCGACCAGGTCGACCTTGTGGCGGGGCAGGGCGATTTCCTCCTCGGCTTCCCGCAGGGCTGCGGCGACCGGCCCTCGGTCACCCGGATCGACCTTGCCACCGGGAAAGGCGACCTGTCCGGGATGGCTCGGCAGCGCATCGGTGCGCTGGGTGAGGATGACGGTCGGCGAGGGGCGGTCGACGACCGGGATCAGCACCGCCGCATCGACTGCTGCGCCGCGCGCGCGGATATCCTCGCCGCGAATGTCCGACTCGAACAGGTCGAGATCGAGCGCGTGCGACCGGTCGAGCCGCGTCCGAAGCTGGGTCACGAGACTCATGCGGATGCGCCCCCGGGGGTGAGGGGAAAGAAGGCGCCGTTGCTGGTAATGCCGATCGGGTCGTGCGCGATCGCCCGTTCCATCAGTTCGTAATAGACGGGGCGCGCGAGCAGCGCCCAGAGATTCCTGCGGACATGGAGATAGGGCAGGGCGTCCTCGCCTTCGCCGCGCAGTTCGATGGAATGTTGCGGGCCCGTAATGATAATGTCGCCGGTGTTGAGCCGGAATATCACCTGCTGGCCCGCTTCCGGATCCTCGGCGATTTTCATCTCGACGGCGACAAAGGCCGCATCGTCGACCGCGATCGTCAGTTTCTCACCTGGTGTGACAAGGACATGGCTGCCATCGGCTTCGCGGCGCAGGATCGTCGAGAACAGACGGACTAGGGCGGGGCGGTTGATCGGATCACCTTCATGATACCAGGTCCCGTCGCGCGCGATCCGGATGTCGATCGCGCCTTCGCGCTCGGGATGCCATTTCTCGACCGGCGGCAGGCTTCTGTCCTCCGCCAGTTTCGCGATGGCGTCGAGCGACAGCGATCCAAGATTGTCGGGAGGGGCGGCCATGGGCGTTAGTTAGGCAATCCCTCGCCCGAGCGCAAAAGGTCCGGTCCGAGGCGGCCTTCGGCAGGCCAGTCGTCGCTGCCGGCTATGCGCAGCAATATCCGGTGCGGCTCGACCGGGCCCGGCAAGGTCCAGCCGCCGGCCGGCCCGGGCCGGAAACCGAAGGGTTCGTAATAGTCGGGATCGCCGATCATCATCGCCGACCGGCCGGCCAGATCGAGCCGCTGCGTCACGACCCGCGTCATATGCTTGCCAATACCCTGGTTCTGATGACCGGGATGGACGGCGACCGGGCCGACCATGACGAGTGGCCGATGTTGGCCGTAGGGCGTTTCCAGCCGGATCGGCCAGCTTTGCAGCGATCCCGCGAGCGAGCCGTCGGCCAGCGTAACGAAGGAGAGGTCGCCGACCGGTTCGGTCCCCGCGCGAACGGCATAGGCGGTGCGGCTGAGCCGGTCCGCTCCGAACGCGAGGTCGAGCAGGGTCTCGATCGCATCGGGCGAGACGGCGGAAAGGGGTTGGAGCGTGTTCACGGATATTCGCCGGCGATTGACCTTGCCATTTACCTTGGAGGCCGTGGCGATTAGCGGTTCGCGGGCAAAAGGAAAGCGCGAATCATCTATGGCCAGCCAAATGACCGAGCCGGGAACCGACATGCTGCGGCTCGAGGTGCGCGATGTCGAAGTCATGATTCTGACGGGTATCTATTCGGAAGAAACCAAGTTGCCGCAGCCGCTGCGCATATCGGTGTCGGCCGATATGGAGGCGCGCGACCGGTTCGAACCGGATACGCCGTTGTCGCGTTCCAAAAACTATATGGACCTCAAGCACGCGATGACGGACGCGCTGCCGAAGGATCGTCATTTCACGCTGATAGAGGCGGTGGCCGATCATATCGCCGATACGATCTTCCTGCAGGATAAACGCATCTTGCGCGTGACGGTGGAAATCGTGAAGCTGGCCATCTCGGAAAATGGCGAGGAGATCGGTATCACCATGGTACGGAACAGGCGGTGAGGCTGGCGCTCGTTACGGGTGGGTGCCGCCGCCTCGGCGCGGCGATCTCGGTGCGGCTGGCCGGCGAAGGCTATGCACTCGCGCTGCACGCGTCGCAGGATGCCGATCCCGAACCATCTCTGCTCGCGGCGATCGAACAGGCCGGTGTGCAATGGCAGGGCATTGTCGCGGATCTCTCAGATCCCGTTCAGGCCGAACATCTCGTGGACGCGGTTGCCGACCGTTTCGGGTCCGCCCCGGACCTGCTGGTGAACAGCGCCGCGCAGTTCGGCGGCGATCGCCCGGAAACCGCGACGATGGACACGCTGCTGTCGCATTATGCGATCAATTGCGCCGCGCCTGCCGTCCTGGCCAAATGCTTTGCCGGGCAAACACGCAAGGGCGGTGCGGCGATCGTCAATATCCTCGATCAGCGCATCGCCCATCCGCATAGCGACCAGTTCAGCTATACCCTGTCCAAACAGGCGCTCGCCGGGCTCACCGATATCCTCGCCCGCGAACTCGCGCCCGATATCCGGGTCAACGCCGTGGCACCCGGACTCACGATCCCGACCCCGGATTACGATAGCGAGATGCTGAAACGCACGGCCGATGCCATGCCGCTCGAAAAACTGCCCGCGCCGGCTCAGGTCGCCGACGCGGTCGCCTGGCTTGCCCAGGCCGAAGCCATTACCGGGCAGACTCTGTTCGTGGATGGCGGCGCGCATCTGGAAGCCTTTGCGCGCGATTTTCCGAACCTGTTCGCCGAAGGCTGAGCCCCATCGTCAGCCGCGTTGCCGCGGGCAGGGCCCAAGGTCGTCCATGACCATCCTGTAGTCCGCGCGCGCAACGGCGATCTGGTCGCGATCCAGATTTTCCATGCTGACTTCCGGCAGGCGATCGGGAAGGAAACAGGCGAGGCGATACCAGAGTAGGGTATTGGGAGCCGGCGGCGGCGAAGCGCGCTCGACGATTTCGCTCAGCGAGACCGCCCAACGTGGCTGCTGGTTCGGCCGGCGCAGCACGCTGAGCGAGACCGGGCGCCCGTCGCTCGTCGCCAGAAATATCTGCGTTTCGCTCTCGCCCGGCAGCGTCCCTGGCACGCTGAACGCGTTGGCGACACCGGTCACGATCCCCGGGGCATCGTCCGATGCCGCTTCGGACAGGATATCCCGAATCGTGCGTTCGCGATACTCGCTCCAGTCGAGTTGCGCATCGGGTGCGATCAGCTGCAGCTCGCCGCGGCGACCGGGAACCGGCGCGGCCAGCAGGATGGCCTGCCGGTCGCGGATGCGCGGACGGCGGCCATCCGCATCGCGCGGCACGTCGACAAGGTAGCTGACCCGGGCGGGGACAGCGCTGGCGCTGCGAATCAGGGTCTCCAGTTCGGCTTCGACGTAGAAGCGAACATGATTGCGGGCGACGCCGACGGCCCGCTCCTCGTCCAGCCGGCGCGCGCGGTCGACGCGTGCCAGCGCAACGATTGGCGCGCCCAGCGCAAGGTCGGCCATGTCGGCGTAGCTCAGGTCCGGCCCTTCGGTAAACTCTTGAGATTCCGCGCCATCGACAGCCGCGAAGAGCAGTCCGAAACCCACGATCAAACTGGCAACTTTCGGCATCGAATTCCTCCTTTGGAACAATGGCCCCCGACAATCGTCTTGTATCGTATCTGGCCAAGCGGGTAACTGTTGCGTAACGTGATTGTCGGCGGTAGGGAATCGACGTCCTTTGGATGGTGTTCGCTTCGCGCTGAATAACTGTCCTTTTGCGAAGCCAGATGAACTGGCGCTTTATGGACATCGGGCTTTGGAGGGAGTTTCTTAGTTTAATGGCCTATGCTGATCAGAAGATGAGCTCGCGGAGAGTCGTGGCGATCACAGCCGTTGCGATACTTCACGTTCTTCTCGCCTATGCGCTGATTTCGGGTTTGGCTGTGAAGGTCGCCAGGCAGGTGCAGGAAGACCTCACCGTCTTCGATGTTGAAGACGAACCGCCGCCGCCGGAAGAGGAATTGCCGCCGCCGCCGCCGGAAGTTCCGGTTCCGCCGCCGCCGGTCGTGGTTACGCCGCCGCCACCGGTTGTTATCCAGCGACCGACTGTGGCTCCGCGGCCGCCCGCGCCCCCGCCTCCGGCACCGCCGCCTCCGGCACCGCCGCCGCCGCCGAGCCTCGCACAGGCTGCGCAGCCGCGCGGCAACCCGGGCCGGTGGGTCACGACCGCAGACTATCCGTCGGCGTCGTTGCGCAACGAGGAGCAGGGTTCGGCGAGTTTCCGCCTGACCATCGGCACCAACGGACGCGTCACCAATTGTTCGATCACATCCTCCACCGGATATTCGCGGTTGGATAACGAGACCTGCCGTCAGCTGACGCGGCGAGCCCGGTTCAGGCCGGCGCTCGACAATGCCGGCAACCCGACGACCGGCTCCTACTCCAGCAGTATCCGTTGGGAGATTCCGAACTAACGGTTTCATACATTTTACGAACTTCGGTTCGATTCGAATGCAGCAAATTTATTTGAGAGGAATGTAAATCATGTCTACTGAAGCAGCTGAAGTCCCTGCGGAAAATCCATATGGTCTCCGTGCGGCCTTGGAAGAAGGCGGCATCGTGGCCCAGGCGACCTTTGGTATCCTGGTGCTTATGTCGGCTGCCTCCTGGTATATTCTGTTCACCAAATGGTTCGAGCAGCAGAAGATCCTCAAACAGGGCAAGCGCGCCCGCGAGAATTTCTGGCGGGCCAACAGCCTTCGCGAAGGTGCGGCCAAGCTCGAAAAGAACAGTGCCTATCGGCAGATCGTCGAAGACGGCATCCAGGCCCGCGAACATCATGACCAGCTGACCGATCCGGTCGAAGCGCATGAATGGACTGTCAACGCCCTTCAGCGTTCGGTTGGTTCGATCAATTCGAAGCTCACCGAGGGTCTTGCCATTCTCGCCACGGTTGGTTCGACGGCGCCGTTTATCGGCCTGTTCGGTACGGTGGTCGGTATTTACCGCGCCCTGGTGAAGATCGGCGCGGCCGGTCAGGCATCGATCGATACGGTTGCCGGTCCGGTGGGCGAAGCGCTGATCATGACCGCGCTTGGTCTGATCGTGGCGGTTCCGGCGGTTATGGCCTATAACTGGATGGTTCGCCGCAACAAGGCGGTCAGCGAAGAACTGCAGAAGTTCTCGAACCAGATTCACGGTTACATCGTGTCGGACGGCAAGGTTAAGCCGGCGGCTCCGGCCGCGGCTGCGGGCAAGGCTCCGGCTGCCAAGGCGACCACCACGGCCGCCAAACCTGCGACCAAATCGTAATCTGTATCGGGGCGGGAGCCGAGCGGCGCCCGCCCCGTCAATGCACGGCGCGAACGCGTCGGTTTGGTTAGAGTTTAGGATAGGATCGATTCCATGGGAATGAATGTTGCACCTTCTGAGGGCGAGGGCGGCGAAGAGGCGATGTCGGAGATCAATGTCGTCCCGCTTACGGACGTCATGCTCGTGTTGCTCATCATCTTCCTGATCGCGGTGCCCGTTGTGATCCAGACGGTCGAGGTGAACCTGCCTTCGGTTCGTCTCCTGCCGACGACGACCAAGCCGGAAAATGTCTCGCTGTCGATCAGAGCCGCCGATGATGGCGCCTGCGAAGTGTTCTGGGGCATGAGCCGAGTGAATTCCAACGAGATGCTGACCCGCGCCATCCAGCATATCGAGGACGAAATCGAACGGTTCGGCGGCGCTGAGAATATGACCGAAGACGATCTTCCGGAAGTGCATATCCGTGGCGACGTCAATACGCCGTGGCGTTGTATCGGCGGTCCGATCTTCGTGATGCAGCAGGCGGGTTTCACGCGGGTGGGCTTCATTTCGGAGCCGGCGCCGGGCGTCGGCATTCAGCGCCTATAGTGCAGACGGTTTTAGGAGTAGTATGACATGGGTGGAAAAGTAGGACCTGCCGCCGGCGAAGACGATCCGATGATCGACATCAACACGACGCCGCTGATCGACGTCCTGTTGGTGCTGCTCATCATGTTCATCATCACCATCCCGATCCAGACCCATGCGGTGAAGATCGACCTGCCGGTTGCCGATGACAGCGATCCGCCGGATGATGCGATCGATCCGGTCAAGAACGAGGTCTATATCTCGCCGACCGACCAGATCCTATGGAATGGCGAGCCGGTCACCCGGCAGACGCTGCGCCAGTATCTGGACATTACGGTGACGATGAATCCGGTGCCCGAGCTGCATATGTTCCCGGACGCCCAGGCACGTTACAACACGGTGGACGAGGTACTCGCCATCACCCGCCGTGCCCAGGTGTCCAATATGGGCTTTATCGGCAACGATCAGTATCGCCAGTTCTAGGGCGAATATCTCTCGAATAGGAAACGGGGCGGGCCGCATGCGGTCCGCCCTTTTCTTTTGTCCTGACGACACGGGCGCCGGGCCGATCGAATACGCGTCTCGGCCGCATGACCGGATGGCATCGGGAGCCTGATACCGACTTGCGCGCATTTTCCGGTCGGTACGCGGCAGGTCGGCGACGGCCGATCCGGCAGACGGCAGGTCTTCAGGCGGCGCTGCTTTCGAACTGCAGCTGGGCGAGGCGCGCATAAAGGCCGCCCTGGCCGGTCAGCGCCGTATGATCGCCCTGTTCGACGATCCGCCCACCGTCCATCACGATGATCCGGTCGGCGGAGCGGACGGTCGCGAGCCGGTGCGCGATGACGATCGTCGTCCGGTCCTTCATCAGCCGCTCCAGAGCCTGCTGAACCAGTCGCTCGGACTCGGCATCGAGCGCCGAGGTGGCCTCGTCGAGCAGCAGCAGCGGCGCGTCGCGGAGCAGCGCTCGGGCAATCGCCAGTCTCTGACGCTGGCCGCCGGATAGCCGGGCGCCGCCTTCGCCCAGATAGGTGTCGAGACCCTCGGGCAGTTCGCGGATAAACTGCGCCGCGTTAGCGGCTTCTGCCGCTGCCCAGAGCGCATCGTCGCTCGCTTCCCAGTCGCCATAGCGGAGATTGTCGCGGGCCGAGGCGGCGAATATGACGGTGTCCTGCGGAACCATCGCGATCCGGTTCCGGATGTCCGCCGGATCGGCCTCGCGCAGGTCGACGCCATCCAGTGTGATTCGGCCCTGTTGCGGGTCGTAGAAGCGCTGGGCCAGCTGGAACAGCGTGGACTTGCCCGCCCCGGACGGGCCAACCACGGCGACGAGTTCGCTGGGTTCGATCGCGAGGCTGAAATCCGCCAGTGCCGGGGTTTCGAGCCGTGTGGGATAGCGGAACGTGACATCGTCGAAATGCAATGCGCCCCGGGCGGGCTCCGGCAGCTTTTTCGGATTGTCGGGCGGCCGAATTTCCGGGACTTCGCGGAGCAGTTCGCTGAGCCGGCCGGCGGCACCGGCGCCGCGCATCAGCTCGCCATATACCTCGGTCAGCGCGCCGAATGCGCCAGCCACGATCATGCCCGTCAGCACGAACGCCGCGACCGCGCCACCGCTGATCTGGTCGTTGATGACGTCGGACGCCGCCTGCCAGAGCACCATGGTGATGGCGCCGAAGATCAGGGTGATGACGATCGCCGTCATGACCGAGCGGATGACGATCCGGCGCCGCGCGGTGGCAAAGGCGCTCTGGACGGCCGCATCGAACCGGTCGCCTTCGCGCCGCTCCTGCCCGAACGCCTGAACGATCTTCATTGCGCCCAGCGTTTCGGCGATCATCGCGCCGACATCGGCGATCCGGTCCTGGCTGTGGCGGGACACGTTGCGCAGCTTGCGCCCGAGGATCACGATCGGCCCGATTGCCAGCGGGATGCCGAGCAGCATCATCAGGGCCAGCTTGGGCGACAGCGTCAACAGGTAGATGATCCCGCCGATGCCCATAACGATATTGCGCAAGGCCACGGAAATGGTCGTGCCGACGATCATCTCGATCACCGACGTGTCGGACGTCATCCGCGAGGCGATCTCGGACGGGCGGTTTTCCTCGAAATATTTGGGATCGAGCGCGAGCAGGTTCCGCTGCACGGCGACGCGCAGGTCGGCGACCACCCGTTCGCCGAGCCAGGACACGAAATAGAAGCGGGCGGCCGTCGCCAGCGCCAGGACGACGACGATGAAGAACAGATAGTAGAAATATTGCGAGATATCGCCGCCCGTGCCGCTGAATCCCTGATCGATCACACGCCGGAATCCGTCGGGAATGGCCAGCGTCGCCGCCGCGGCGACCAGCAGCGCGATCCCCGCGCCGACGATCCGCATCGGATAGCGGATCGCGAAGCGCCAGATCAGCGCGAGGTTGCCGAGATTGCGGGATTTGGGCGTATCGGTGTCGGTGTCTGCCATGGCGACCGCCTAGCAGCGCCGCCCGGGGGGCTCAACACGGGACATTGGGAATTGCTGCATTGCAACGCGAGGTCAAACAGGCCTAGAACACTCCCGAGAGCGGCCAACGCGCCGCACATGCGGGGAAATTGATGCTTTACAACATGTACGAGATGCAGCGGTCGATGCTGGCCAGCGCCAGCGCGATGGCCGGATGGAGCGCCGAAATGCTCCAAAACCCCGCAAATCCCTTTTCCTATGCCGGTATGGGCCCGATCGTCGCCTCGGCCCTCGACGTTTTCTCCCATGCTTCCGCGCCGCGCGGCAAACCCGTTTTCGGTATCGACTCCGTCGAGATAGACGGCGCCATGGTTCCGGTTTCGGTCGGCATCGAGGCGCGCAAGCCGTTCGGCCAGCTCAAACATTTCGAGAAGGAAGGGGTTTCGGGTCAGCCGAAACTGCTGATCGTGGCGCCGATGTCCGGTCATTATGCGACGCTGCTCCGCGATACGGTCGAGCGGATGCTCCCCGGGCACGATGTCTGGATCACCGACTGGCGCGACGCCAAGACCGTCCCGCTCTCGAACGGCCATTTCGATCTCGACAGCTATATCGACTATCTTGTCGAATTTCTCGAGCATATCGGGCCCGGCGCCCATATGCTGGCGGTCTGCCAGCCGTCCGTGCCCTGCTATGCCGCCGCGGCGCTGATGTCGGCGGACGAGCATCCGGACCGGCCGCGCACGCTGACCATGATGGGCGGACCGATCGATACGCGCGAAGCGCCGACCGCGGTCAACACGCTGGCGACGCAGCGGCCGCACACCTGGTTCGAACAGAATGTTATCGCGACCGTTCCGCTCTATTATCCGGGCGCCGGCCGCAAGGTTTATCCGGGCTTTCTGCAGCTTGCCGGCTTCATGTCGATGAATCTCGGCAATCACATGATCAGCCATTGGGAAATGTTCAAACATCTGGTCGAAGGCGACGGCGACAGCGCCACTGCGACCAAGGAATTCTACGACGAATATCGTTCGGTTTGCGACATGACCGCCGAATTCTATCTGCAGACGGTCGATGTCGTGTTCCAGACCCATGCGCTTCCGCGTGGCGAGTTCCGGCACAAGGGCAAGCTCATCGATCCCCATGCGATCGTCGATGTCGCGATGCTGGCCATCGAAGGCGAGCGCGACGATATTTCCGGCCTCGGCCAGACTAAGGCTGCGCTCACCCTGTCATCGGAGCTGCCTGCCAAGAAGCAGAAATATTATATGGCGCAGGAAGTCGGCCATTACGGCATTTTCCACGGCCGCAAATGGCGCGAAAAGACCGCCCCCGTTGTCGAGGACTGGATTGCCGAACACGACGGCTGATTGAAACTCTTTGAACTCTTGTAACTATCTCAATAGTAACAATGGGATACCGAGTAACACAAACAACCAATATGCCGGTAGCCAATCCTTAAATGCGCGCCATCCCAAGCCGGGACGACGAGCAAAGCGGAAAAGTTGATAGATCGAGGCCGGTAGCCAGAGTGCTCGCACAAGCCAACGACCGGTGGGCGATCTCAGGTATCCTGGCCGATTGTATGCTGGTTCTTGTTGATCACGGAAGACTTTGAAGCCGCCCGCAATCAAATATGCTGCAAAGATCAAGATCCAGATCCAGAAGATCACCTGCTTGATCTATAGAACTTCGAACAGTCCCGCTGCGCCCATGCCGCCGCCGACGCACATGGTGACGACGACATATTTGGCACCGCGGCGCTTCCCTTCGATCAGCGCATGACCGGTGCAGCGTGCGCCCGTCATGCCATAAGGATGACCGATCGAGATCGAGCCGCCATTGACGTTCAGGAGGTCGTTGGGGATGCCAAGCGTATCGCGGCAGTAGAGAACCTGCACGGCGAAGGCTTCGTTCAGCTCCCACAACCCGATATCGTCCATCTTGAGATCGAACCGCTCGAGCAGCTTCGGAATTGCGAAGACCGGGCCAATGCCCATTTCGTCGGGCTCGGTGCCGGCGACCGCCATGCCGACATAGCGGCCGAGCGGGGTCAGGCCCTTTTTCTCGGCGACCGAGGCTTCCATGACGACGCTGGCCGACGATCCGTCCGACAACTGCGAGGCGTTGCCCGCGGTGATCGTCATGTCCGGGCCCATAACCGGTTGGAGGCCCTGCAGGCCCTCTAGCGTCGTCGAGGGGCGGTTGCCCTCGTCCTGCGAGAGCGTGACCTCTTCCTGGCTGGTTTCGCCCGTCGCCTTGTCGACGACGATCTTGGTCGTGGTCGTGGCGACAATCTCATCGTCGAACTTGCCGGCTTCCTGGGCAGCGGCCGTGCGCTTTTGCGATTCCAGCGAATATTCGTCCATCGCCCCGCGGCTGATATCGTAGCGCTTGGCAACCGTCTCGGCGGTCTGCAGCATCGGCATGTAGACGTCCTTGTGCATCGCCACGAGTTCTGGGTCGGGCTGGACGCGCATTTCCTTGGTCTGGACGAGCGAGATCGATTCCAGCCCGCCGGCGACGACGACATCCATGCGGTCGACGATCACCTGCTTCGCGGCGGTCGCGATCGTCATCAGGCCCGACGAACATTGCCGGTCCATCGTCATGCCCGACACGGTCACCGGAAGGCCCGAGCGCAGTGCGATCTGCCGGGCGACATTGGTGCCGGTCGAACCCTGCTGCAGAGCGGCGCCCATGATGCAGTCATCGACTTCGCCGCCCTCAATACCGGCGCGCTCGACCGCCGCCTTGACCGCGAAGCTGCCGAGCGTCGGGCCCTGCGTATTGTTGAAAGCGCCGCGATAGGCTTTGCCGATCGGGGTGCGGGCGGTGGAAACGATAACTGCATCACGCATGGTGAAACTCCTTGTAGAAGAGGATGTGGTCAGGCCGGGATCGGCGGTGTGCCGGGTTCCGGCGGTATGTCAAAAGTCCCGATGATAAGGGCGACGCCCTGATAAAAACCAACCAGCTGGACGATTTCGAGCAGCTGC
Source organism: Parasphingopyxis algicola (assembly GCF_013378075.1). Classification (GTDB taxonomy): domain Bacteria; phylum Pseudomonadota; class Alphaproteobacteria; order Sphingomonadales; family Sphingomonadaceae; genus Parasphingopyxis; species Parasphingopyxis algicola. The sequence goes on from NZ_CP051131.1 coordinate 3,628,654, forward strand.
TCCGACGAGAAATGCGCGGAAATCCGGGCAAATTCTTCATCATCGAGATGGCGGCGATCGATCAGGATATCAACCGTCGCGATCAGCGCGGCATCGGCGTCCGACCAGCCGGCTGATTCAGCATCCTTTTTTGCCAGCGCCTCGAGCTGGTCGGCATCGATATCGCAGCGCTCGGCGAACAGCGCGGCGTGCATGCCCCACTCATAATGCGCGCCGATTCGCGCCGCGGTCCGGAAGATCGCCAGCTCGCGCTCGCGCATCGGCAGCGGCCCCTTGTCGAGCAGGGATCCGCCGGCGAACTTCTGCCAGGCGCGTTCGGACGTGCCGATGATGCGGAACAGCATCGGCGCTTCGCCGCCTTCGGGCGTCAACGCATCGAGAGCCGGGGCGAGCGCCTCGGGATAGGGACGGGTCAGAGGCGCGATCCGTGTCATGTGAAGAACTGGCTGATCCATTCGGCGATCAGCGCAGGCTTGTCTTCGCCTTCGATCTCGACCGTGAATTCCAGCGTCTGCTGATACTGGTTCGGACGTTTTTCGGTGAGTTCGAGCAGCTTGAAATGGCCGCGCACGCGCTTGCCCGACTTTACCGGGGCCAGAAAACGCGTTTTGTTGCCGCCATAATTGACGCCCATCTTCACGCCTTCGGGGCGCGGGCAGTCGGATTTCGCCATCATGACCGGGAAGAGGGACAGCGTCAGGAAGCCATGCGCGATGGTCGTGCCGAACGGAGTCATCTTGGCGGCTTCTTCATTGACATGGATGAACTGGTGATCGCCCGTCGCGTCGGCGAACTTGTTGATCATCTCCTGATCGACCGTGATCCATTCGGACGTGCCGAGATTCTGCCCGACCATGTTCATCATTTCGTCAATGCTGACGGTGCTCATATCCATTTCCTCTTTTCATATTTCTGCTAAATAGCGGCGGCTTCCCGGCCATAGTGCGAGAGTATAGTGGAAGCCAATTCCTCGAACCGCAAGGCCCGTCCATGCCCAGTCAGATGCACGATCCCGATTCCGCTACGTCAGCCGCGTGGCAGCATATGGAGGAGGTGCACCGCGCGCCCGAGCCGGAGGTTCTCGCACCGCTGATCGAGCGCGCGCGACTCGGCGCGAGCGAGCGGCAGCGGGTCGAGGCCGTGGCGCTCGAACTGCTCGCCGATCTGCGCGAGGGACAGCGGACGGGATGGGTCAACCAGTTCCTGCAGGAGTACCGGCTCAACAGTTCCGAGGGCGTGGCGCTGCTCAGCCTCGCGGAAGCCTTTTTGCGCGTCCCCGATCCCGATACGGCCGACAATCTCATTTCGGACAAGCTGGGTGACGGCGACTGGCGGTCGCATGCCGGCCGGTCCCATTCGCAGCTCGTCAACTCGGCGACCTGGGGCCTCGTCATCGGGCGCGCGCTGGTCGGTCAGCAGGAGCAGGTCAATGCGCTCAAGCGGTTGATCTCGCGTTCCGGCGAGCCGTTCGTCCGTCAGGCGGTCGGCGCGGCGATGCGGATGATGGGCGAGATATTCGTCATGGGCCGCACGATCGACGAAGCGATCCGGAGGATGAAGAAGCCGGAGAACAGGGGCTTTACGGCGAGTTTCGACATGCTGGGCGAGGCGGCGCGCACCTTTCCGGATGCCGAGCGCTATTTCGACGCCTATCTCCGTGCGATCGAGGCGGTCGGGAAGGCGCGGACGGATGGTACGCCGGAGGATAATCATTCGATTTCGGTCAAGCTGTCGGCGTTGCATCCGCGATATGAGGTCGCGCAATGGGGCCGCTGCGTCCCTGCACTGACCGAAATGCTGGAGGCGCTGGCGGCGGCGGCGGCCAAGGCCGATATCGGCCTGACGGTCGATGCCGAGGAATCCGAGCGGCTCGAGATGAGCTTCGATATTATCGAGGCGGTGGCCGAGCTCCCGGCGCTCAGGGGCTGGAACGGTTTCGGAATGGCGATCCAGGCCTATGGCAAGCGCGCCCAGCGCACGATCGGCTGGGCCGAGGCGCTGGCCAGCCGGACCGGGCGCCTGATGCCCGTGCGGCTCGTCAAGGGCGCCTATTGGGACAGCGAGATCAAACATGCGCAGGAGATGGGACTGAAGGACTATCCGCTGTTCACGCGCAAGGCGGCGACCGATGTCTGCTATCTCGCCTGCGCCAAGGACATGCTCGAGGCGAAGGCGATCCGCCCGGCCTTCGCGACGCACAATGCGCTGACGGCGGCGACGATCATCGAATGGGCGGACGACAAGAATGCGTTCGAGTTCCAGCGGCTGCACGGCATGGGCGAGGGACTCTTCGAACGGCTGGTGCGGGACCAGGGCTATCGCTGCCGCATCTATGCGCCAGTCGGTGGCCATCGGGATCTGCTCGCCTATCTGGTCCGTCGCCTGCTGGAAAATGGCGCCAATAGCAGCTTCGTCCACCAGCTCGCCGACGAACATCTGAGCGACGAGGACCTGTTGCGTGATCCTGTCGAACGCGTGGAGGCGGTCGGCGGTACGCGCCATCCGAGCATTCCGCTTCCCAGGGATCTGTTCATGCCACAGCGGCCGAACAGCCAAGGCCTCGATCTCGAAGACTGGCGCGTGCTCAAACGCGTAAAGGAAGGGATTGCGGAGCGCGCCGATATCGGGCCGGAACCCGATCCGGTAACGGATATCGAACCGCTGATCGCGCGGGCCGGCGGGGCCTTTGCGGCCTGGTCTGCGCTACCGATCGAGGATCGGGCCGGGTGCCTGATCCGCCTCGCCGACCTGTTCGAGGAGCGGCGCGGCGAGCTGATGGCGCTCGCCGTGTACGAGGCGAACAAGACGATCCCCGATGCATTGGCCGAGGTCCGCGAGGCGATCGACTTCTGCCGCTATTATGCGGGCGAGGCGGCCGAAAAGCTCGAGCCGCTCGAGCTTCCCGGACCGACCGGCGAGAGCAATGTTCTGCGGATGGACGGCAGGGGCGTCTGGACCTGTATCGCGCCGTGGAACTTTCCGCTTGCCATCTTCACCGGACAGGTCGCGGCCGCTCTCGTCACGGGCAACACGGTGATCGCCAAGCCGGCACCCCAGACCCCGCGCATCGCCGCCGAAGCCGTGCGGCTTGCGCATGAGGCGGGCGTTCCGGAGGACGCGCTGATCCTCGCGCCGGGCGGCCCGGCGGTCGGTGCCGCGCTCACCGGCGACCCGCGCATCGCGGGCGTCGCCTTTACCGGCTCGACCGCGACGGCGAAGAAGATCGCGCACAGCCTGCTCGAGGGCGAGGACCGGCCGATCGTCCCGCTGATCGCCGAGACCGGCGGGGTCAACGCGATGATCGTCGATTCCACGGCGCTGCCCGAACAGGTGGTGGCGGACGTGCTGCTCTCCGCCTTCGGTTCGGCCGGGCAGCGCTGCTCGGCGTTGCGGCTGCTGCTCGTGCAGGAGGAAGTGGCCGAGCAGATGATCGAGATGCTGACCGGCGCGATGGATGCGCTGATCGTCGGCGATCCGGCCGACCCGGCGACCGATGTCGGCCCTGTCATCGACGATGCGGCGTACGAGAAATTGATGGCGCATCGGGCGGCGATGGAGGAGCGCTGGATCAAGACGCTCGATGTGCCGGAGGAGGGCCGCTTCGTGCCGCCGACGATGATCCGGCTCGACAGTATGGACGATCTCAATACGGAATGGTTCGGGCCGCTGCTCCACGTCGCAACCTGGAAGTCGGGTGCGCTCGAAGACACGGTCCGCCGCGTCAACGCCAAGGGCTTCGGGCTCACCATGGGCCTGCACAGCCGCATCGCCCGCGCTGGCGAACTTGTCGAGGCGCGCGCGCATGTCGGCAATCTCTACATCAACCGCTCGATGATCGGCGCCATCGTCGGCAGCCAACCGTTTGGCGGCGAGGGCCTGTCCGGCACCGGCCCCAAGGCCGGCGGACCGCATTACCTGCCGCGCTTCTGCGCCGAGCGGGTGACCAGCATCGACACGACCAGCGCCGGCGGCAACGCAACCTTGTTGTCGCTCGACGATATCGGATCGGGGGTCTAGTTGCGGGTTCAGTCTGCCCAGTGACGGTAGTGCGGTATGATCGGTGAGCCCGGATGCACCAGTTCGAGTGCTTCGGGCATCATGGCAATCGCGCGATCGTTCGGCGCGTTGAGGAAGATCAGGATGCCGTCGCGCGTGTCGGTGTAGAAGTAGGAAATCGCGGCTTCGGACCAGTCGCTGCCGCCATGGCTGAGGATTTGATAGTCGCCATAATCGGCGACTTCCCAGCCGAGGCCATAGCCCTGCCGGTCCGGGCAGAGCGCCTCTTCCAGCTGCTCGCACATCACGAGGATCGATTCAGGCACGCTCCACTTTTCGACGAGCACGCTGTTCCGTTCGCGGAGAAATGCGGGCGTCAAATCCTCGCCGTTCATGGCCGAAATCAGGAAGCGGGCATGATCGGGCACGGTGATGCGCAGATCGTCCGCCGCCGACCATTCCCCTTCTTCGCGACACCAGCCCGACGGGCGGCAATAATGGCCGTGGAAAACGCCATCGTCACCGCGCGCGGTGACGATGTTGGCGAAGTTGCCCGCGCGGGCGCTCAGCGACGCGCCGTTCATTCCCAGCGGTTCGAACACCGTCTGGCGGACGAGCGTCTCGAAATCCTCTCCAAGCTTACGTTCGGCAAAGCGGGCGACATAGTCGAAGCCTTCGCCTGAATAACCGTAAGACGTGCCCGGCTCGAACAGGAAGCGCAGGGGCAAAGACGGGTTGAACCGCCAACCGTTGTTCTCGTCGAGAAACCGCCAGTTGGGAAAGCCCGTCGAATGCGTCAGCGCCATGCGCGGAGTGATCGCACGGGCATGAGAGCTGTCGGCGATATCGTCCTCGAGCCAGTGATCGGCCATCGGTTCGTCGAGCGACAACCGACCCCGTGCGGCGAGCCGCAATATGGTCTCCGCAGCGACCGTCTTGGTGATCGAGGCGACATCGAACTGGGTGCGTTCGGAGGCCGGCACGCCGGGCGACTGCTCACCATAATAGCCGGTCCAGACCAGTTCGCCGTTCCGGATCACGCCGACACCCGCGGTGAGCACGCCATGCCGTTCAAGCAGTTCGGAAAAGCGGGCATCGTAGAGCGCGGCGCGTTCCGGACTGACCGGCGGAATCCGCTCATGTATAGAAACGACCTCTGTCGCCGCAGGTTCTACGGGCGGCGATGCAGGCATGCATGCGGCCAAAAGCGTCAGCGAGATTAACGCCGCCAGAAAGTTCGGGACCGCCATATTGCTGCCTTTCGTCGGAATTTTCTCGCGATAACCGGCAATTACGGCGGATTTACGACATATGTCTAATTTCGGGTTCGGCTCTGCTACTGTAGAAGCGACCTATTCGCCCGACGCGCCCCAGCCGCCTTCGGGGTAGGGCAGGATCATCTCGCCGTCGGGAGCGGCGGTGAAGGTCGTCTGGGTCGGATAGGCGAATTCGAGGCCCTCTTCGGCGAAGCGCTGGAAGATGGCGACGCCGACCGCGTGGCGCGCGTTATACACGATCTCATAATCGGCGCTCTCGACATCGAACTGGATTTCATAGTCGAGGCTGGAATCGCCGAAGCCGGTGAAGCCGGAGCGGACAAAACGATGGCCTTCGCCGTTGATGATGTCGCGCAGGATATCCGGAATGCGCTGCGCCTTGGCGGCATCGGTCTGATAGATTACGCCGACATTGAGGCTGATCCGCCGGCGGTTGAGCCGGGTGAGATTCTTGATCTCCTTGTCGAGGAGATTGGTGTTCGAAATGATCACTTCCTCGCCGCTCACCGAGCGCAGCCGCGTCGATTTGAGGCCGATCTGTTCGACGGTCGCGAAGGTGCCGTCATAGTTGATCGAATCGCCGACCTTGAACGGCTTGTCGAAGATGATCGACAGCGCCGCGAACAGGTCCGCAAAGATACCCTGGGCGGCAAGGCCGATGGCGATGCCGCCGATGCCGAGACCGGCGACGAGGCCCGTGACGTCGACGTTCAGATTGTCGAGCACCACGATGCCCGCGATCGCGACGACGCCGAAGGTTACGAGCACGCGGATCAGCTTCATCGCGCTGCCCAACGCCTCGCTCGAATTTTCGTCGGTCTTGGTGCGGTGTTCGACGAAACCGAGAATGATCGAGCGCGCCCAGATCGCCGACTGGATGACCATGGCGATCGAGAAGAGGAAGCCGATCGAGCGGGCGATGAGGCCGGGCGCATCGGAGAAGACCGCGACGATTTCCAGCGCCAGCGCAATCATGAACCATGTGCGGGTCTTCGCCATCGTCCGGCCGACCACCGATTGCCAGGTCTCGAGGCTCTTGTTGCGTTCGTACCAGTGGCGGCCATAGCGCCGCAGCCCGACGAGAATGAACACGATGACAGTTGCCACGCCGAGGCTGATCAGGATTTCCGCCGTATGCGTGTCGACCCAGATCAGGCCGTCGTTCCAGAGTTTCTGGAGACGTTCAGTGACGTTCATGTCGATGATGTCGGGGACCACGTCCACCGCGGGTGCAGGTTCGCTCATGGGGTCTGCCCTTAATACGGCGGCGCCCTAATTGTCGAGCAAAGCGATCAACCCGCGCTCGTGCCGCGAGAGATATTTGGTCTTGGGTGGCAGCAGCAGATCGCCGAAATAATCCGCGGCGTCCGACTTGCAGAGTTCGACAAGCTCGGGATGGACATAGGATCTCCGGCTGATCGCGGGCGTATTGCCGAGCATCTCCGCCACCGGTTCCAGCATCTCGGTCAAGGTGATGGCTTTGTCGCCGGCTTCGGCGAGGATTTTGAAAGCGAGTGCGCTCGCCCCCCATGTTCGGAAATGCTTCGCGGTAAACTCCCCGCCCATAGCGTCACGGATATAGTCATTGACGTCGCTCGATCCGATCGGACGGCGTTCGCCATCCGCATCGATATATTGGAACAGCGCCTGTCCGGGCAGATCCTGACATCGGCGAACCATGCGCGCGAGGCTCCCGTCGTTGATCGCGACGCGCCGCTCCTTGCCGGACTTGGCCCGATATTCGAGCTGCACCCGGGTTCGGCCGACTTCGACATGGCGTTCGCGAAGCGTCGTTGCGCCGAAGCTCTTGTTGGTTTTCGTATAGCTACGATTGCCAATCCGGACCTTTCCGAGGTCGAGCAGGCGGACCACGGCGGCCAGCACCGCATCGCGGTCGAGCGACGTCGCTTCCATGTCGCTTGCGACGCGCGCGCGGACCAGCGGCAGTTTGCGCCCGAATTCTATGCACCGCTCATATTTCTCGGTTTCGCGCTGCGCACGGAATTCCGCACGATAGCGATATTGCTTGCGGTCCTTTTCATCATAGCCGGTCGCTTGGATATGGCCGTGCGGCGATGGACACAGCCAGACGTCGCGCCAGGCCGGGGGAACGCCCAGCGCGTTCAGCCGATCGGTCTCCGCCCGGTTCGCGATCTTGGAACCGTCCGGCGCCGTGTAGCTCCACCCCTTGCCATGTCTGCGCCGCGTGATGCCGGGCAGATCGTCGTCCACATAGACAATTTTCGACATCTCATTTCCTTCAGGGGCGGCGATGCGTGCCGATCTCTGTGCCAACGCGGAGCGGCGCGGCGTGTTCCGGAACAATTACAGTGAGATGCCGGTTTATAGAATATGTGCAGTTCAACCGATGGAGACTCGATATGTCCAAGCCGATAGACCAAGCCAGTATCCTCATTCTCGCCAGCGACGGGTTCGAATTCTCCGAACTCACCGAACCGCGCGACACGTTGATCGAAAAAGGCGCGCGGGTGACGGTCGCCGCACCGGGCCTCGAACCGATCGCCGGGGAATCGGGCGGCGAGATCAAGGGCCGGATCCAGCCCAACACCACGCTCGACAAACCCGAGGCGGCCGATTTCGATGCACTGTTGTTGCCGGGCGGACAGCGTAATCCGGACAATCTGCGGATCGAGGAGGATGCGATCCGGCTGATCAAGGATTTTGCCGATCAGGGCAAACCGATCGCCGCCATCTGTCACGCGCCCTGGCTGCTGGTCGAAGCCGATCTTCTGCGCGGCAAGACCGCGACGAGCTGGCCCTCGCTCCGGACCGACCTGCGCAACGCGGGCGCCAATGTGGTCGACCGGGAGGTGGCCGTGGACGGCAATATCATTACGAGCCGGAATCCGGACGACATCCCGGCATTTACCCAGGCGCTGATCGATGCCGTGGAGAATGTCGGCGAGGCCGTCCCCGCCTGATCAGGCTGTTTGGGCCTTGCGCCCAAGCAAAAGATCGAATCGCCGGTTCAGCATCCGCTGGGCCGGCCGTTCGACGATGTGATAGAGCAGCATCGAGACGATCAGGGTCAGCGCGAGGAAACCCGCGAGGCCAGCCGTTCCGATCTGGCCGCTACCGTCGACGAACAAGAGCTTGAACAGAACGAACAGCAGGAAATGGACGAGATAGGTCGCGTAGCTTATCTCGCCTAGATAATGCAGGGGACGGGCGGCCAGCGGATTGCGCGCCCGGTTCGCGGTCAGTGCGGCGGCGAGAAGCAGGCCGGAAAAGGCGAGGGGGACGGCGATCGTTTCCGGCAGGAGACCGGCAAGCGCAAGCCCGCCCGGTACCATGCCGCACGCCAGTATGAGCGCCGCCGTACCGGCCGGGCGCTCGCGCCAGCGCAGCCAGAGCGCGCACAGGATCGTTCCGATCGCGAACTGGATGAGACAGCGCACAAGGCCGGTTCGGGGAATATCGCTGTCGAGGATCGGTGCGTCCATCGCGACGAAATATCCGTGCAGTGCGAGCGCCAGCAATCCGATCAGCGCGAGCAGCACCGGCGTCGACAGGGCGCGCCAGTCGGTGCCGAGCGCGATCAGCGGAAACAGCAGATAGGCGGCCATTTCGACGCTGATCGACCAGGCCGGGTCGTTCCAGCTCAGCGCGTTCGTAAGGCCCCAATTCTGGATGAGGAGCAGGTGGAGCGGCAGTTCGTGAAACGGATAGCTTTCGGGACTGGCGCGGCCGGTTGCCGCGAGAAGCAGGGCGAACAGGACGGCGCCGCACAGGATGACGAAATGGAGCGGGTAGATCCGCGCGAAGCGGCGCGCGAAAAAGCGCGGAAGAGCGGCCACGCCGTTCCCGGCGATGCGGTCGCGATAGCTGAGCCAGATCACGAAACCCGACAAAAGGAAGAAGAAATCGACGGCTAGATAGCCCTTGGACATGATCTGGATCACCGGCGGCGGCAGCAGATCCACCGTCGATACGCGCACATGATAGAGCACGACATACCAGGCGGCGATGCCGCGCAGCGACGTGAGCGCCGCCAGATCGGGCTTGGCCGTCATGTTTCGGCGCGCATGGCCGGCGAGAGCCGGGGCGTGCCGGATTCGCCGAGCGTCTCGCTCAGCGGTTTGAATCCGTCGCGTTTGCGGATGCGCGCCAGATAGGTGTCGAGACCGATCTGCACCGAGAGCAGCATGAGGACGAACGGCTGATAGGCGATGCCGACGAACAGCGCGCCGACCAGATAGATGATCTGGGCATGTTGCAGCGCGGTTGCGAGCGGCGAGACCCATTCATAGCCCGGCGGCGCCCTTTCGCCGCGATACCGGCGGCGCAGCCATTCCATGCGCAGGACTCCGATCCCCTGGATCAGCAGCCATAACCCGAGTCCGATCCATCCCTGTTCGCCGAGCATCTCGAAATAGGCCGAGTGATAGGCGCGCGCCCGGTCGGTCATGAAGCGGCGGTGGACCGTCGTCGCGCCGCCGGACTCGGTCGCTTCGGTCGTGTAATAGGCGAAGCTGTTGCCGCGATAGGCGTCGAATCCGCCGCCCAGCGGGTTCTCCTGGACATAATCGAGCGTCCAGAGCCAGACGGCGACGCGCGTGCTCGCGGATTCATCGGCCTGGAAGGTCCGGATCGTTCCCATGCGCTCGGCAAAGGCGGTGGGCAGCAACGGCAGCGCGATGAGGCCGCCCAGCGCCGCGCCCGCAATGAACAGGCCGCGCCGCTTCGTGTCCCGCAATATCAGCATGGCGAGCACGGCGATGCAGACCAGGCCGGTCCGCGCCTGAGTTCCGATCGGGGTGAGCAGGCAGGCGAAGACCAGCGCATAGCAGAATAGCGAGACCTTCCAGTCGGGCCGGAAGACCGTGCCGTATTTCGTGAAATAGAGGATGACCGGGATCATCATGATCGCGACCGTGGACAAGGTCGAATCCTCGTAAAGGCCGCTATTATTGTCGACCATCATCGCGAAGCTGCCATAGCCGCTACCGCCGGCCACGGTCTTGATGCCGGCGCCGATGACGATGGCGGCGAGCGAGAGGGTCATGAACAGCAGGACGGTCTCGATCCTCAGCTTGGTTCGCAAGGTCAGCGGCAGGAAGATGGCGAAGACCATCGCCTTCCAGACCCAGTCCCATTTCTCGAAGGCCTCGACCTGGAATTCGGCGATGTAGTAGGCGGTGAGGCCGCAATAGACGAGCAGCAGCGCCATCAATATCTGCCGGGGCGCGATGCGCACATCGTCCTTGCGGTCGGTGATCACCCATCCGAGGATCGCGAGCGCGAACATCAGCAAGGACACCGGGACGTCGCCGAGTGGCCCATAGGCGAGGCGCTGCGGCGAGACGATGTCGATATAGATATAGCCGAGGATGAAGATAAACGGCCGGCGCAGGCCGAGTATCAGCAGGGATCCCAGAAAACCGGCAAGGCCGAGATCACGCATGGGGCGCATTCTCCCCCTGATCGTCGGCGATCGGGCGGCCGAGCAGATCGGTGCGGCGCGGACCGCCCCGGGCCGCGTCGTCGTCCAGATCGGGCCGGGACATCAGCCGCCAGGCTACGATGAGCATCAGCCCATGGCTCACCGCTAGCGAAAAAATATCGATCATTGGCTGTTTTCCGGCTCCCGGGCACGACGCCTCACCGTCCCATTACCAGCCCAGCGGTTAGCAGCGCGTTAAGCAGTTTGTGCGAAGAGCGTGGCATGCGGATCCTGCATGTTCTCGACCATTCGATGCCGCTGCACAGCGGATACAGCTTTCGGACGCGCGCGATCCTGAAAGCGCAAATCGCGCGCGGCTGGGACGTGGCGGGCGTGACGGGATCGCGTCACACGATGGACGGCCCCGATATCGAGGCGGTCGACGGGCTGACTTTCTACCGGACGCCCGCGCCCGAAACCATGGCGACGCCGCTGCGCGAGTGGCGGGAAATCGCGCTGCTCGCGGATCGGATCGGCGAAGTCGTGGACGAATGGAAACCAGACCAGCTACACGTGCATTCGCCGGTGTTGAATGCGATGGCCGCGCTGCGCGTTGCGCGCCGCCGAGGCTTGCCGCTGCTGTACGAAATCCGCGCCTTTTGGGAGGACGCCGCGGTCGGCAACGGTACCGGCAGCGTCAATTCGGCTCGCTACTGGCTGACCCGGATATTCGAAACCCATGCGGCCAACCAGGCCGACGCCGTGGCCGTGATCTGCGAGGGGCTGAAACAGGATATGATTCGCCGCGGCGTCGACGGCGAAAAGATCATCGTTGCGCCCAACGGCGTCGATATGGACCTGTTCGGCGATCCGTCACCGGCCGATACTGAACTGGCGTTGTCGCTTGGCCTCGAAAGCAAGGAAGTCGTCGGCTTCGTCGGCAGTTTCTACGATTATGAAGGGCTCGACGATCTGATCGCGGCCATGCCCCGGCTCGTTTCACAACGTCCGGATGCTCATCTGCTGCTGGTGGGCGGCGGACCTATGGACAGCAAACTCCGTGCACAGGCAGCGCAATCGGTCCTGGTCGAGCACATCCATTTCACCGGCCGCGTGCCGCACCAGGAGGTCGAGCGCTATTACGGCCTGATCGACATCCTCGCTTATCCGCGCAAGAAGATGCGGCTGACCGACCTGGTGACGCCGCTCAAGCCGCTCGAGGCCATGGCGCAGAAGCGCCTCGTCGCGGCGTCCGATGTCGGCGGCCATCGCGAATTGATCGAAGACGGGGTGACCGGCACGCTTTTCGCGCCGGATGACCCCGATGCGCTTGCTGCCGCCCTTGCCGACATGTTCGCTCATCGCGAAACTTGGGAGGAGCGGCGCGTGGCGGCCCGCAAATTCGTCGAACGCGATCGTAACTGGTCGTCAAACATTTCTCGTTATGCCCCTGTTTACCAAAAACTCACCGGCAAGGCGGTTTAGGACATGAACATGAACTTGGACGCGATCAGAAATGGTGTTTCACTGCCCGATCTGGCTGCGAAACTTCCGAAAATCCCGACTGCGTCGGCGGTTTCCGGGCTCATCGTCGCCGCGTTGATCCTGATGACGCCCAATCCGTGGTTCGAGGCCTTTATCGTCGAAACCGGACTGCCCGGGCTCGTGAGCGCGGCCGAACCGCCGCTTGGCGCGCGGGCGCGGATCGTGTTCGCGCTGATCGCCGCACTCATCGTGACGCTCGGCGCCTGGATCGCGCTGATCGCGATTGTGGGCCGCAAATTGCGCGCCGGGACCCGTTTCGCGATGCCGGATGAGGAGGGCGAAGACGAGTTGTCGGGCCGCGCTCGGTCGCTGCGACGCGCCGATGCTCATCCCGACGCTCCGTATCGCCGCCCAATCATGGCCGAAGATGATCTCGGGACACCGCTCGATCTCGTGACGGTTGCGCCGGATGATGCCGATGAGTCCACCGATGATTTCGATGCGCTCGATCTCGGCGAAGTGGCCGAAATCGTCGAAGACGATCCGCCGACAGTCGCAGCCGATGAACCCGTCGCGGCCACTCCGGAAGACGATACAATTGCCGGGACAGCCGATCCCGCCGAGGAGGAACCGGCCGCTTCCGAGCCGGTGTTCGAGATTCCGCTACCCCGGCGCGATCGCGATGACGCCGTGCCCTCGGATACGACGATCGAGCCGGCCGTCGAGCCCGTGCCCCGCGCCGCTCGGGCGACGTCCTCTCCGGACGCGCGAACCGAGCTCGCCGAGCTCGTCGCCCGACTGGAAGCGGGGCTGGAACGGAAGAAAACGGTCAAAGAACGTCGCAACCAGGCGGAAGCGCGTCCGGCGGAAAATGTCACGCCGCATCCCCAGGCCCGGCGTGCGGACGACCATGACGCCGCTTTGCGCCAAGCGCTCAGCGCGCTGCAACAGGTTGCGGGGAAGGGCGGCTGAGCCTTTAATCATTGGCGAGGATCAACGCTTCGAGCGCGATCCGGACGCGATCGTCGCCAGCGACGGTTTCGACGACCACGATGTCGACCACGATGTACGTGCCGAGATCGAATTCGGCATAATCGAGCCCGTCGGTCACCGCGTACGCCGCTCCGGCGGGGTCGTCACCTTCGAACCGCAGCGTGAAGCGGTGGCGCGCGCCGGTGAAGGTGATGCTCGACCAGGGTGCCGAGTCCACCGCCTCGACGATAGGCCGCGTGCCCGCACGCTTTGCCAGTGCGTGGATCAGCGCCGCGAGGCCTCCGGTCAGCAGGGGGCGTGTCATCCGCATTGGCCCGGTCGGTTCTTGGCCTCGGCGATATAGGCATGGACGCGGGCACGCACCTTCTCGCCGCATTCGCGGCCGCGCCGGATGTCGAACACGAAGCGGGGATCGTTGACCGCTTCGCGGCCGAATCGGGTAGGGGGCATATTCGTGTGGCGCAGGAAGCGGTCGATATCGATCAGCAGGCTCATCCTCTTCTCCTCTTGGCTGGCGGCCGTCCGGCGAATCGGTGCCGGTAGGCGTTTTCCTATCTCAGAGGTAATTTCCTACTTGTCTAGGAATATTCCTATCTGTATGGTGCCGATATGGAGCAACAGAATCCCCGGCTGGTTTTGGAACGTCTGGCGCGCGAGCGCGGCGACGATTATACGGCGCTATCCCGGCTCATTGGAAGAAACTCCGCCTATATCCAGCAATTTATCAAGCGCGGTACGCCGCGGCGGCTGGCCGAGGAGGATCGCCGGGTGCTCGCCGAATATTTTGGTGTGGACGAGCGCATACTGGGCGCGCCGGTCGATAGGAAAAATCCTTCAGTGGGCGGCATGACCGGCGGCAATATGGTTGCGGTCAGCCAGTATGCGGTCAACGCGTCGGCGGGTCCGGGCGCTCTGGCGGGCGAAGAGGAGGAACTGTCGCGCATTGCCTTTCCCGAGCGCTGGCTGCGCCGGCTGGCCGGCGGGGATCCCGCGAAACTCTCGATTATTACGGTATCGGGCGATTCGATGGAGCCCACCCTGTCGGACGGCGACGAGATTCTGGTCAGCGGCGAGGACGGGGCCGACCGGCTGCGCGACGGTATCTATGTGCTGCGCGTCGACAATGCGCTGATGGTGAAGCGTATCGCGATGAACCCGGCGAGCCGCCGGTTCACGATCAAGAGCGACAATGACGGCTATCCCGACTGGCCGGACTGCGATCTCGATACGCTGGAAGTGATCGGCCGCGTCGTCTGGGCCGGTCGGCGGCTTGCCTAGGTCTCGACGCTCGATTTCGCTCCTATCGGGTCAGCAGCCACATGGCGAGCGCCAGGATCACGCCCGCGGCTATTCCGCCGATCAGCCCGATGCTCGGCTGACCCAGGGCCGCGCCGAGCGCGAGACCGGCAAAGGGGCCGATCGCGATAAAAATGCCGCCGCCAAATCGGCCCTTGCGTTTTACCTCTGTCATGCGGGTCCTATGGCAGCGGCTCCAGTTGGTGTCACGCGCCGGCATAGCTAACATCGTCTTCACCAGTTTTGCGCGGAGTTGAGAAAGGCTTTCCCGGTAGGCGTGTTCGCTGGAACAGGCCGGCTGGGAACCGTGCCAATTCTTTTGGGTAGAAATGGGTTTGGGGTAGACATGGGTATGTACGAACACTTCTACATCGAAGATCGCGAAGCCGTGTTCGACGCGGCCGAGCTGGTCGCCGAATATGGATCGCTGGCCAGCATGGAGGCGGCCGCGCGGGCGAGCCGCAGCCGCGAAAAGGGCAATGTTGTGCATTTCTGCCGCTGGCGCCAGATCGAGCGGCTCGTCGAATGGATGGACAGCGACGAACTTGAGGCGACGCTGCACTAGAAAGACGAAGGCGCACGGCTCGTCACCACGTGATTGAAATCCGGCGCTTTTGATTGGCGGTCGCCAGCGTTTCGCGCTACGAGCCGCTTCATGGACGCGTTGACCAATCCGGGCCGGGCGTATGTCGGTTCGTTTTTTCTGCTATGCGCTTTGGGGATACCGCAGCCGCTCGCCGCGCAGACTCCGGCAGGGGAGGTCGCCGACGATGTTGCCGATGAGGTCCAGTCGCTGACGACCCGCGAGCTGGACCCGCTTGACGCAACCGGGGCTTTTGAGGCATCGGCGCCGATGACGCGGATCGACGATTTCGGCGTCGAATGGCCCGATATGTCGGAAGTCAGCGATCGCGAAGCGGCGAGCAGCCGGACCGCCGTCGCGATCAATACCGAGCAGCGCTATTCGGTGTCGCTGCAAGGGCTCGACGGCCTCGACGACGCCGATGAAATTCGGTCCCAGTTCCGGACGCTCTCGGTCCTGCGCGAAAATGAAGACGAGACGGCGGTCGTCGCGCAGATCAATCGTCGCGCCGATACCGACCGCGAACTGTTGAACGAGGTGCTGCGCTCGCACGGTTATTACGATGCCAATGTCGTGAGCGAACTGATCGGCGAGGCCGGCCAGACCCGGATCGAAGTCGTCTTCCGCGTCGATGCGGGCCCGCTCTACCGGTTCGACAGCGTCCAGCTGCCGGGGCTTGCCGAGGCGGGCGACCGGACCGACGAACTCCGTGCGCAATTCCCGGTCGAGGCCGACGACCCGGTCGATGCAGCGGCGGTCACGGCTGCCGAAGCCAATCTCTCCATCGAACTCGGCAATCGCGGCTATCCCTTCGCCGAAGTCGGCGAGGAAGACGTGGTCATCGATCATGCCAATCGCGTGGCCACGCTGACCGTCCCGGTCGAGACCGGCGGCGAACGCGATTTCGGTTCGATCCGTGTCGTCCAAGGCGCGGACGAGATATTCGGCGCCGACCATGTCTCCACGATCGCGCGTTTCGAACCCGGCGATCTCTATTCGACCGGGATGGTCGACGATCTGCGCCGTGCGCTGATCCAGACCGGCCTCGTTTCGCGCGTCGAGCTGACCCCGGTCGAAGGCAGAGATTCCGAACTGGTCGATCTGGCGGTCGAGATGGAGCCCGCCCCGCCGCGCACGATCTCCGGCGAGGTCGGTTACAGTACCGGCGAGGGCGCACGGGTCGAGGTGGGCTGGGAGCATCGTAACATGTTCCGGCCCGAAGGTGCGCTGGCGTTGCGCGGCATTCTCGGCACCGACGAACAATTTGCGAGCGTCAGTTTGCGCCGGAGCAATTTTCTCGAGCGCGATCATATCCTGACCGGCCAGCTTTTCGCGAGCAACACCAACCGCAGTGCTTTCGACGCGCGGACGGCGGGCTTCACCGCCGGGTTCGAACGCATTTCGAACCAGCTCTGGCAGAAGCAATGGTTCTGGTCGGTCGGGCTCGAACTGCTCGCTTCGGACGAGCGCGACGTGGTCGGCGCGGCCGGCCTCAGAGAGCGCGAGACCTTCCTGATCGGCGCGATCCCGCTCAGCCTCGGCTATGATGGCACCAACGACCTGCTGAATCCGGAAAGCGGCTTCCGCCTGTCGGCCTTCGTATCGCCCGAACTGTCGCTGCAGGACGGAACCATCGTCTATGCCCGCGTGCAGCTCGACGGCAGCGCGTATTTCCCGCTGATGGAGGCGCTGACCTTTGCCGGCCGCGTACGGGTCGGCGCGATTCCCGGCGCGTCGACCAACAATATCGCGCCCTCTCGGCGCTTCTACGCGGGCGGCGGCGGCTCGGTGCGCGGCTACAGCTATCAGTCGATCGGCCCGCGCGATGCGAATAACGATCCGGTCGGCGGCCGCAGCCTGGTCGAGATGGCGTTGGAAGCGCGGTACCGCTTCGGCAATTTCGGGATCGTGCCCTTTATCGATGCCGGGGCGATCTATACCGATCTTTATCCCGATTTCAGCGATCTGAGGTTCGGCACGGGTCTCGGCCTGCGCTATTACAGCAGCTTCGGGCCGATCCGGCTCGATATCGGCACACCGCTCAATCCGCAGCCCGGCGATCCGGTCATCGCCATCTATGTCTCGCTGGGCCAGGCCTTCTGATGGCGGGCGCGGCGACGGAAACGGGGCAGGGCGAGGTCGACTATATTTCGGCGACGCCCGAGCGGCGCCGGATCACCCGCTTCGTGCTGTTCGGCATCGCCGGCATTCTCGCGCTGCTGCTCGTCACGATCTTCGCGCTCGATACACCGCCCGGGCGCCGGTTTCTGATCGACCGGATCGAGGGGCTCGAGCCCGCCAACGGCCTGCGCATCCGCATCGGCCGGATCGACGGCTCGATCTACGGCCGGATGACGATTTCCGATCTCCGGCTGTACGACCCCGAAGGCCTGTTCTTCGAGGTGCCCGAACTCGAGGTCGATTGGCAGCCGGGCATGTTTATCTACGCCAACCAGCTTCACATCCGCAGCGCCACCTCCGAACTGGCCATTCTCCATCGGACGCCCGAGCTGATTCCGTCCGATGAAGAAGACCAGCCGATCCTGCCGGGTTTCGATATCTATGTCGGATCGCTCGATATCGCGCGATTCCGGTTCGAAGAGGCCGTGGCCGGGGCGCAGCGGCACGCCTCGCTCTCGGGGACCGCCGATATCCGTTCGGGGCGGGCACAAGTCGAACTGCGCAGCCAGTCGCTCGACAGCGGCGAACGGCTCGCGATCGATCTCGATGCCGAACCCGATGGCGATGTCTTCGATATCGACGTTCAGCTGTACGCGCCCGAGGATGGGATCGTCGCCGGGCTGACCGGTATCGAACGCGCGCTCGCCATCGATATCGCCGGCAGCGGGACCTGGCAGCGCTGGGACGGTTATGCCCGCATCGACAGCGGCGATGCGCGCGTCATCGATCTCGATCTCGAAGCGCGCGACGGCGCGTTCCTGCTCGGCGGCGTCGTGCGGTCGGAAGACCTGCTCGATCCCGGCGTGGCGCGTCGGCTGACCGCGCCGGAAATGAACCTGAGCGCGCGTGCGACCTTCGAGGACAGCCGCTTGGCCGGCGATTTCGATATCCGGTCTCCGGCCGCCGTGATCGAGGGGCGCGGCACGCTCGATCTCGATACGAGCGCCTTCGAGGGTTTCGCCGCCGATATCCGGCTGCTCCGGCCCGCGGCGCTCGTCACCAATATGAGCGGCCGCAACGTGCGGATGACGCTCGGCCTGGACGGCCCGTTCAATCGCGCGGCTTTCCGCTATGAACTGACGGCGCCGCGTGCCGCCATCGGCAACACCGGTTTCGATAATCTGCGCATCGCCGGGGAAGGGCGGCTGGGGGATACGCCCTTCACCCTCCCGGTCTTGGCGACCGCGAGCCGGATCACCGGTCTCGGCGAGACTTTCGACGATGTGGTGCGCAATGTCGCGGTCGACGGGGACCTGCTGATCACCTCGGAGCAGGTTGTCGGCGACGATCTGCGGCTGCGGTCGGACCGGCTGCGCGGCGATGCGTCGG
This sequence comes from Parasphingopyxis algicola, assembly GCF_013378075.1. Classification (GTDB taxonomy): domain Bacteria; phylum Pseudomonadota; class Alphaproteobacteria; order Sphingomonadales; family Sphingomonadaceae; genus Parasphingopyxis; species Parasphingopyxis algicola. The sequence goes on from NZ_CP051131.1 coordinate 3,647,198, forward strand.
TCATCTACGATCTCGCCACTGGCGATTATGCGGCGGGCCTGAACGCCGATATCGACCGTTTCCGGCTGCCCGGCCTCGGCGTTTTCGATGTTCGGACGCGTGTCGATGTACGGCCGGCACCCGGCGGGCGGTTCACGATTGCGGGCCAGGCGCGCGCCGTCACACCGGCGCTGGACAACAGTTTCTTCCAGTCGCTGGCCGGCGGTGGGACGACCGTCGATGCGGCGATCAGCTACGGGCCGGACGGCCGCTTTGGATTCACCGACATGCGCGTGCGTGCGCCGGAGCTGAGTTTCGACGGCCGCGGGTATCTCGACGGCGACGGCCAGCTTTTCGTCACGGGCTCGGGAGAGCAGGCGCAATATGGGCCGGTAACGCTGACCGCGCAGGGCGCGCCGTCGCGCCCCCGCGTCGAACTGGCGCTGGCGAGCCCGGTGCCAGCGGCCGGTATCGCCGATGTCGAGGCCGTACTCGAGCCGACCGAGGCCGGCTATCAATATGTCGCGAGCGGCCAGTCGATGGCCGGGCCGTTCACCTCCAACGGACAGCTGCTGCTGCCGGCCGATGCGCCAGCTGCGGTCAACGTCGCCGAGCTGCTGGTTGCCGATACACGGACCGAAGGCCGGTTCGCCTTTCGCGATGGCGGCATCGTCGGCGCGCTCGATCTCGAGGGCAATGGCGTCACGGGCGATATCGAACTCGCGATGGACGGCGGCGAACAGCTGGTGGTGGTCGATATCGATGCCGAGAATGCGCGGCTGGGCGGCGAGATCGATGCGACGATGCGGCAGGCGATGCTCGATCTTCGCTGGCGGCCGCTGGCCGAGGCGACGACGCTTGAAGGCGGGCTGAGCCTCACCGGATTCCGCCGGCGGGGCATCTCGCTGGCGCGGTTCGGCGCGGCGGTCGAACTGGAGAACGGGCGCGGCGAGGCCGATGTCAATGTCGGCGGCGCGCGCGGTCGCAACTTCGATTTCGAGGCGGCTGCCGCCATCGAACCCGGCCTGATCACGATCGAGGGCGGCGGTTCGTTCCGCAACGAACCGATCGAGCTGACGCCGCTGGTGATGCGCAAGGAGGAAGAGGGCTGGGTGATCCCCGAAACGACGATCAGCTATGCGGGCGGCGGCGCGACGGTTGCGGCGCGGTTCGGCGGACCGGTTACCGATATCGAGGCGACGGTCGACGATGCGCCGCTCTCGCTGGTCGATATCTTCTATCCGGAAACCGGCTTTGGCGGCCTGGCGACCGGTACGCTCCGCTATCGCCAGACGGCGGACGAGATCGTGCCGACGGCCAATGCCGAGCTCCGCATCCGCAGCCTGACCCGTGAAGGCTTTGCGTTGCGCCCGCGTCCGGTCAATCTCGGTCTCAACGCGCGGCTCGAAAATCGGCGGCTGGCCACCCGTGCAATCATGGAAAGCGACGGCGAGGAAATCCTGCGCTTCCAGGCGCGGCTCGATCCGATCGCGGGCGAGGGCAATTTCGGCGATCTGCTCGCCGCCGCGCCGCTGTTTGCCGAGCTGCGCTATAACGGGCCGGCCGAAACGCTGTGGCAGCTGACGGGCAACGAGACGCTGAGCCTGTCCGGGCCGCTGCTCGCGCGCATGGATATCGATGGGACGCTTGATACACCTCGGATTGTCGGCGCGCTCCAGACCCGCAACGGCCGCCTCGAAAGCGCGCTGACCGGCACGGTGGTCGAAGGAGTGACCACCGAAGGTACGTTCCGCCAGTCCCGGCTCGAATTTCCCGAACTGTCCGGTACGACGCCGGGCGGGGGGAGCATTTCCGGACGCGCGGCGTTCGATCTCGGTCTTGCAACCGGGCTCGGCATGGACATCGAACTGCAGGCGGATCGGGCCTGGCTGCTCCGCCGCGACGATATTTCGGCCCAGGTCAGCGGGCCGCTCACCATTCGCCTCCAGGCGCCGGCGGGCACGGCCATCGGTACCGAGACGGCACGTCCCGCCGGCACGATCAGCGGCGATTTCGAGATGGTGCGCGGCGAGTTCATGCTGGGCCAGGCGGTGCCGGAGATCGTCGTGCCCCAGCTCAACGTGACGGAAATCAACCGGCGGCTCGACGAGCCCGATCCCCGCGCCGAACCCGTCAACTGGACGCTCGACATCGAAGTCGACGCCCGCAACCGGTTCGTGGTCCGTGGCCTCGGTCTCGACAGCGAGTGGGGCGCCGATCTCGATATCCGCGGCCCGCTCTCCAACTTCCAGATCCTCGGCGAGATGAATCTGCGGCGTGGCATCTACCAGTTCGCCGGACGGAATTTCGACCTCGAACGGGGGCGGATCGAATTCTACGGCAACGTCCCGGTCGATCCGGTGCTCGATATCGTGGCCCAGGCCGATACCGAGGGACTCGACGCGACGATCAATATCGGCGGCACGGGCAACAATCCCGAGATCAGCTTCACGAGCACGCCGGCGCTGCCGCAGAGCGAGCTATTGAGCCGGCTGCTGTTCGGCACGTCTATCACCAACCTTTCGGCGCCCGAGGCGATCCAGCTCGGGGCGGCGGTCGCGTCGCTGCAGAGCGGCGGCGGCACCGGGCTCAACCCGATCAACGCGGTGCGCGACGCGATCGGGCTGGACCGGCTGCGCATCCTGCCAGCCGATCCCGCGGTGGATCGCGGGACCGCCGTTGCGGCCGGCTTTTATGTGACCCGCAGGCTCTTCGTAGAAGTCGTGACCGACGGGCAGGGCTATTCCGCGACCGAGACCGAATTCCGGATCACCCGCTGGCTGTCGCTGCTCTCGAGCATCAGCACCCTGGGCCGCGTCGAAGGCAATCTCCAGATCAGCCGGGATTATTGAGCGCAGCTTTGCTATAACAGTGCCGTCCGCATGACTGGCGATTCGAGATGGACTACCATCGGGAAGTGCGGACGATGAACGCCGTTCGCCTGGGCATCACTCTTGTCGAAGGAGATGCCCATGCATATCGTCATGCTGCTCTATCCCGGCCTTACCCAGCTCGATCTGACCGGGCCGTATGAAGTCTTTTCGCGCATTCCGGACACCAAGATCAGCCTCGCCTGGAAAACGGCCGAACCCGTCGCCGACGGCGGAGGCCTGGCCATCCTGCCGACGGTGACGCTCGATCATTGCGCGCCGGCCGATATCCTGTTCGTTCCGGGCGGACCGGGCCAACTGACGATTATGGAAGACGAGGCCGTGCTTGGCTTCCTGCGACGGCAGGCCGAACGCGCCCGTTACGTCACATCGGTCTGTACGGGATCGCTGATCCTCGGCGCGGCCGGCCTGCTGACCGGCCATCGCGCGACTTGCCACTGGCTGTCGCTCGATCAGCTGGCGGCGTTCGGCGCCGAACCGGTGGCCGAGCGCGTGGTGATCGATGGCAACCGGATCACGGGCGCCGGGGTCACGTCGGGCATCGACTTCGCGCTGACCCTCGTCGCCGAACTGCATGGCGAACGCATGGCGCGGATGATCCAGCTGTCGATGGAATATGATCCCGCGCCGCCCTTCGATGGCGGTTCGCCCAAGAGCGAAACGCCGGAGATCGTCGCGGCGCTGCGCAGCCGGTCCGAGGCGTTTCAGGCGGAGAGACTAGCTGCGGCGAAAAGGATCGGTGCCATCGTGCGCGCGGATTGAACCCTGCACGAAAAAGGGCGGCGGGATCGCTCCCGCCGCCCTCGTCTCGTTGGTCTATCGCCCGATCAGGTGGGTTCGCCGATGATCGTCTTCACTTCCATGAATTCGCGCAGGCCGTATTTGCCCATTTCGCGGCCATTGCCGGACTGTTTGTAGCCGCCGAACGGTGCGTCGGGGATCGGCCCCCAATTGTTGACGCCGACCAGCCCCGCGCGGAGCTTTCCAGTGAACTTCTTGGCTTCCTCGGCCGGGCCGTAGACGCAGGCCGAGAGGCCGTAATCGGTGTCGTTGGCGATCTCGACCGCTTCGTCGTCATTCTCATATCTGATCAGCGTGACGACCGGGCCGAAGATTTCCTCGCGGGCGATGGTCATGTCGCTGGTGATGTCCGAGAAGACCGTCGGCTTGACGTAGAAGCCCTGATTGACGCCGTCGGGCCGTCCGGTACCGCCAGTTTCGACCTTGCCGCCCTCGTCGATGCCCTTCTGGATGAGCCCCTGGATTTTCTCATATTGTGCGGAATTGACGACCGGGCCGATATGCTGGCCCATCTCGGTGGGATCGCCGACGGGTACGCTTTCCATCACACCCTTGGCGATCTGGACAGCCTCGTCATATTGCGATTCATGGACGAGCATCCTCGTCGGGGCGATGCAGCTCTGCCCGGAATTGATGATCACGCCCTGCAGGCCGTTCGGCACGGCTTCGGCGAGATCGGCGCCTTCCAGCACGATGTTCGGCGTCTTGCCGCCGAGTTCCTGATGGACGCGCTTCACCGTATCGGCGGCGTTCTTGGCGATGATGATGCCGGCACGGGTCGAGCCGGTAAAGCTCACCATGTCGACATCCTCATGCTTGGTCAGCATCGTGCCGACGCCCGGACCGTCGCCCTGGACGAGGTTGAACACGCCCGCCGGTACGCCCGCAGCATCCATGATCTCGGCGAAGATCGCGGCCGAACCCGGCGTTTCCTCGGAAGGCTTCAAGACCATCGTGTTGCCCGCGGCGAGCGCCGGGGCAACCTTGGCGGTGATCTGGTTGAGCGGCCAGTTCCATGGCGTGATCATCGCGACGACGCCGATCGGTTCGTGGACGACGCGCGCCGCGCCGAGCTGCTCTTCCCATTCGAACTCCTTCAGCACCTCGGCGGCCTTCAGGATATGGCCGAGACCCGCCGGCGCCTGTGCAGCGTTGCCGATTGCGACCGGGCAGCCCATTTCGTCGGCCATCACGGCGGCGATATCGGGCATGCGCTTCTTGTACTCGTCCGCGATCCGGTCGAGCAGGGCGATCCGCTCTTCGACGCTGGTCTGCGAGAATGTCTTGAAGGCTTCCTTGGCGGCGGCGACGGCCTTGTCGGTGTCGGCCTGGCTGCCGAGCATGATTTCCGTGCACGGCTCTTCGGTGGCGGGATTGATCACCTCATGGCGTGTGCCGCCCTCGCTCTCGACCCATTCGCCGTTGATATACTGCTTCAGATAGCTGTGCATGGCATTCCGCTCCTCATGATTCGGGGATAATCGGTTCTTCTTTGCAACGAAGATAGGCGATGGCGCGCGGCGGTTCAACGCAAAGCGCGGCAGGCTGGCGATTTTGAGAGGCGGGGGCGAGGCACCAAAAAAAGGCCCGGCGTCGCCACCGGGCCCCTTCCGCTAGGATATTGTGCCGGTCAGGCCGAATAGTACATGTCGAACTCGACCGGGCTGGGAGTCGTTTCCCAACGATCATTCTCTTCCCATTTGAGCTCCGTATAGGCCTCGATCTGGTCGGTCGAGAAGACGTCGCCCTTGGTCAGGAACTCGTGATCGTCCTCGAGCGCCTCGAGCGCCTCGCGCAGCGAGCCGCATACCGTCGGCACGCCTTCGAGTTCGGCCGGCGGCAGGTCGTAGAGATTCTTGTCCATCGCCTCGCCCGGATGGATACGGTTCTCGATCCCGTCGAGACCGGCCATCAGCAGCGCCGAATAAGCAAGATAGGGATTGGCCATCGCATCGGGGAAACGGAATTCCACGCGCTTCGCCTTGTCGCCCGCGCCATAGGGAATACGGCACGAGGCCGAGCGGTTGCGGCTCGAATAGGCGAGCAGCACCGGTGCCTCGTAACCCGGAACGAGCCGCTTGTAGCTGTTCGTCGTCGGGTTGGTGAAGGCGTTGAGCGCGCGGGCATGTTTGATCACGCCGCCGATATAATAGAGGCACATGTCGGAAAGGCCGGCATAGCCGTTGCCCGCGAAAAGCGGCTTGTCGCCGTCCCAGATCGACATATGCGTGTGCATGCCCGATCCGTTATCTTCCTTGATCGGCTTGGGCATGAAGGTCGCGGTCTTGCCATAGGCCTGGGCGACCATGTGCACGACATATTTGTACACCTGCATCCGGTCGGCCGTCTGGACGAGCGAGCCGAAGGTCAGGCCGAGTTCGTGCTGCGCCGCGCCGACTTCGTGGTGATGCTTGTCCATGGGCAGGCCCATCTCGATCATCGTCGAGACCATCTCGGCGCGGATGTCCATGGCGCTGTCGACCGGCGGGACCGGGAAATAGCCGCCCTTGGCGCGCGGGCGATGGGCCATGTTGCCCATCTCATATTCGCGGCCCGAATTGGTCGGCAGTTCGATATCGTCGATCTTGAAATAGCTGCGGTCGTAGCCATCCTCGAAGCGCACATCGTCGAACATGAAGAATTCGGCCTCGGGGCCGACATAGACGGTATCGCCGACGCCCGACGCCTTGACGAAGGCCTCGGCGCGCTTCGCGGTCGAGCGCGGATCGCGGCCGTACAGCTCGCCCGTACCCGGTTCGACGATATCGCAGCAGATGGCGAGCATCGGCGTCGCGGAGAAGGGATCCTCATAGACGGCATCGAGGTCGGGCCGCAGGATCATGTCGGATTCGTTGATGACCTTCCAGCCGGCGATCGACGAGCCGTCGAACATCAGACCGTCTTCGAGCGCGTCCTCGTCCATGACCCCCGAGCACATCTGGAGATGCTGCCATTTGCCCTTCGGATCGGTGAAGCGCAGGTCGACCCACTCGATCTCCTCTTCCTTGATCCGTTTGATAATATCCTTTGCGCTGGTCGTCATGAAACTTTGCCTTCCTCTCACTGGGGTTCGGAGTAAGAAACCTATACTATTCTTCGCAGCTGCACAAAAATTTTTTTGCAGTGCGTTATAAGGGGCTAGACGGCGTCGGAATCCTGTTCGCCGGTGCGGATGCGAATCGCGCGATCGATCGTCGATACGAAAATCTTGCCGTCGCCGATCCGGCCGGTCTGCGCCGCATTCTGGATCGCCTCGACCACCCGGTCGGCGAGGCCGTCGTCGACGACCGCTTCGAGTTTCACCTTGGGCAGGAAGTCGACGACATATTCGGCGCCGCGATAGAGCTCGGTATGGCCCTTCTGCCGGCCGAAGCCCTTGGCCTCGGTCACCGTCATGCCGGTCACGCCGACATCGTGCAGCGCTTCCTTCACCTCGTCGAGCTTGAACGGTTTGATGATCGCTTCGATCTTTTTCATGGGCGCATCTTTCCTCCGGCTGCGGCGCATACCGCGTTGCATTGGTCATAAGCGGGCAGGGGGGCGAATCGCAAGCCGGATGATCGGGCATGGCTGCCCCGTCGCGGTCCGCCGGACGGGTTGCCCGAGGCCCCGTTGCGCGATGGGGCGAAAGGCCAACGAGACGGGTTGCAACCGATATCGGCTCCGTCCTGTTTTCCGGGCCGTCTATCGCCAACCCCCTGTTCCGTAGCGGAAATGCCACGATGCTTAATGGGGCGGGGACAATCGTAAGGACTTAAAACATGCGTATTACACATTTGCTCGGCGCCGCGATGTTTACCGGTGCCATTCTTTCGACCCCGGCTCTGGCCCAGTCCGAGGAAGAAGCCACGACGCCGCCTCCGCCCGAGGAGCAGGCGGTTCCGGAGCCCACGATCGATACCGATGGCGACGGCGCGCCCGACGCCTGGGATCAGCGCGGCGACGGCCGTCCGGACAGTTGGGACATGGACGGCGATGGCCGGCCCGATGTCTACGATCAGGATGGCGACGGTCAGCCCGACGAGCCCGAATAAGGGCACCCACGCGCCGCCGGGATCGATGCCCGGCGGCGCAATTCAAGGACAGATACCATGCGACACATAGTCTTGCTGGCGGGTGCCGGCCTTTTGCTGGCAGCCTGCGATCAGGCGCAGGAACCCCCGGCGGCCGAGGATGATCCGGTCCTCGACGCGCCGCCCGAACTGGCCAATCCTCCGGTCGACGACCCGGTCGACGATCCGGGGATGATGCCGCCCGAGATGATGGACGAAGATACCGGCGGCGCGATGGACGGCGATCCGCCTATCTCCGACGAGCCCGCCCCGGCCGAAGAGCCCGATGCCGGGGGATCGGCGGCGCCGGACGAAGGGTACCGCTGAGCCCCGACGCCATGAGCGGCTGGGGCCGCCCGGTCAGGAGGGCGTGTCCGCCTGGCCCTCTTCTTCGCGCCGCGCACGGAGGCGGGCGATATCCTCGTTCGCCTTGTCGATCACGTAGAGGCGAATGGCCTCGGCGAGATCGGGCGACAGCACGTCGGAGAAGCCCGGCATGCCGTTGTCGGCGAGCGAACCGTCGACCACGACGTCGCGCCAGGCGGCATCGCTGGTCAGGTAACCGGAGAAGCGCATGTCGGGGTTGATCCCGCCGCCGACCGCGCCCTCGCCGTGGCAGACCATGCAATAGCGCAGATAAAGCTGCTGGCCGCGCGCGATCTGTTCGGACGTGCCGGTCGATTCCGGCGGATCCAGCAATTCGCGCTCGGTGTCCGGCGCGTCGGGCAGGACACCGGTACCGTCGAGCCGCAAGACGATCAGCCGGGGTATGTTCGGCACCTCGCCGGCCGTGATATCGGCCGCGCCCGCAGTGATCTGGAACGCGCCGCCGCGCCCGGTCGTGAAGGCGATATGCTGGACGCCGTCGATCAGGAAGGTCGACGCGCCGGCGAGCACGCCCGACTGGACGTTCATCGACCAGAGCTCTTCGCCCGTATCGGCCGCATAGGCCTTGAACTGCCCGGTCGCGGTGCCCTGGAATACGAGATTGCCGGCGGTCGTCAGGATGCCGCCGTTCCACGGCGTCGGATAGTCGACGGTCCAGCGTGCCTCCTGGGCCACCGGATCCCAGGCGACGAGCTGGCCGCGGACGGTCGAGATCAGCGCGCGCAGCGTTGCTTCGTCGCGCGGCAGCGCGCCGTCTTCGAGGTTGGTGCCGGTATTGAAGCCGATCGGGCCGAGCGCCGAATGGTCTTCGGTGGTCGGCGGGAGAAAGGCCTGGGGAACGATGTTGGCCGGGATATAGGCCAGCCCGGTCAGCGGGCTGAACGCCATCGGATGCCAGTTATGCGCGCCGATCGGGCCGGGATTGGCGATGAACATTTCGCCCGTCCGATAATAGCGCGCGGCTTCGTTCTCGATCGGCCGGCCGGTTTCCAGGTCGTAGCCCGTCGCCCAGTTCACGCCGTCGACAAATGCTTCCGCCGAGATCAGCGATCCCGTTTCGCGATCGATGACGAAGAAGAAGCCGTTCTTCGGCGCATGCAGGATGACCTGTCGGGTTTCGCCGTCGATCTCGAGATCGGTGAGGATCATCGACTGGGTCGCGGTATAATCCCAGGTTTCGCCCGGCGTCTCCTGATAGTGCCAGAGATATTCGCCGGTGTCGGGATTGAGCGCGACGATCGAGGAGAGGAACAGATTGTCGCCCTGGCCGTCCGAGCGAACGCCATGGTTCCACGGACTGCCGTTGCCGACTCCGATATAGAGCTGGTTCAGTTCATGGTCGTAGACGATCGAGTCCCAGACCGTCCCGCCGCCGCCGGATTCTCGCCACTGACCGGTTACCGACCAGGTGCGTGCCGCGGTCCGCAGGACTTCGTCGGATGCGGCGCCGTCCGGCTCGCCGTCGGGATTGGGCACGGTGTAGAAGCGCCATTCGAGCCCGCCCGTATTGGCGTCATAGGCCGAGACATAGCCGCGCACGCCGAACTCGGCGCCACCATTTCCGATGATCACGCGATTGTTGACGACCCGCGGCACGCCGGTGATCGTATAGGGGCGGTCGCGATCGGTCGTCTGCTCCGACCAGAGCTGCGCCCCGGTAATCGCATCGAGCGCGATCAACCGTCCGTCAAGCGTGCCCAGATAGAGTTTGCCGCGCCACACCGCGACCCCGCGATTGACGGCGTCGCAACAGGTATTCTGCAGTACCGAGTGCGGCACTTCGGGGTCGAAGGTCCAGAGCGGCTCGCCGTTGCGCGCATCGAAGGCGAAGACCTTCGACCACGGCCCGGTGATGTACATGATGCCGTCGACGACAATCGGCGTCGCCTCCTGCGCGCGCGCATCGGGAAGCTCGGCGGACCAGGCGACGCCCAGACCTGCGACATTGTCGGTGTTGATCTGGTCGAGCGGGCTGAAGCGTTGTTCGGCATAGCTGTAGCTGGCGGCGGCCCAGTCGCTGCCGTCGCCACCGGTCGCGAGGAATTCCCCGTCGACCTTCGCCGCGCCCCGTGCCGTGCTCGTCGTTCCGCCGTCCTGATCGGTTCCCGACGAACAGGCCGCAACGCCGAGTGCCAGAGCCAGTCCGATCCACAAACGCCCAATCGACACACGCATAATCCGCTCCCTCTACTGCGTATCCTTATTGGCCCAGCAACAAACGCGTTGCAAATGACCATGTTTTCGCACGGGAGCGGGGCGGCGATGTCCTAGCTGTAGGGCGGGGCGTCGAGACCAGCCGGGCTCTTGGTGAAGATTTCCACCCCGTCCTCGGTAACCCCGATCGAATGTTCGAACTGGGCCGACAGCGAGCGGTCGCGCGTAACGGCGGTCCAGCCGTCGTCGAGCACCTTCACGCTCGGCTTTCCGATATTGATCATCGGCTCGATGGTGAAGAACATGCCGGGCCTGAGTTCGGGGCCGGTGCCCGCTTTGCCCGCATGGATGACTTCGGGCGCGTCGTGGAACAGACGCCCGAGACCATGGCCGCAAAAATCGCGCACCACGCCATAGCGGTGCGCCTCGGCATGGCTCTGGATAGCGTGACTGACATCGCCGAGATGCGCGCCAGGTTTGACCGCGGCGATGCCCCGCATCATGGCCTCATAGGTGACGTCGATCAGCCGCTGGGCCTTGATCGGCGCCTTGCCGACGGTGAACATCCGGCTGGTGTCGCCGTGCCATCCGTCCAGGATCGGGGTCACGTCGATATTGACGATATCGCCTTTTTTCAGCGCCTTGTTGCCGGGGATGCCGTGGCACACGACATGGTTGATCGAGGTGCAGCAGCTTTTCGTATAGCCGCGATAACCGAGCGTTGCCGGAATGCCACCGCCCGCTTTCATGCGCTCGAACACGAAATCGTCGAGTTCCTGGGTCGTGACGCCCGGAACGACGTGCGGGACGAGCGCGTCGAGAATCTCGGCCGCGAGCCTGCCGGCCGCGCGCATGCCTTCGAAGCCGGCTTCGTCGTGCAGTTTGATCGTGCCGTCGCGGGCGACCGTGTCGACCGCGGTGATGGTCTGATATTCGTTCATGGCCGTCATATAGCGATGCCCGTCCGGAATCGCCATATCCTGGCATCGCTAGCGGAAGCGGATCCGTTCACTGTGCAGGCTGTTTCCGTCGGAACCGTTCAGGGTCAGCGCCACTTCACCCGATGCCCAGTCGATTTCCACCATCCCGAAATTCTCGTCGGAGAAGAAGCCCGAGCGGCGTAGCGGATCGGGTTCGCGCTCGCCTGTATCGCCCGATGCGAAGGAGAAATTGAGCGAGGAGGATGTCAGCTCCCACACGCTTTCGCCCAGCGCTTCCGGTTCGCCATGATAGAGGCCGCCGCTGTGCCGGTCGCCGGACAGGATCACCATGCCGCCGCCGTTGCGCAAGGCCAGAGCCTCGTAGAGCCGTTGCCGCTCATGCGGCATGTTGCCCCATTTCTCCCAGTTGTGCGCATCGGTCAGCACCTGGATCGACGAGACGATCAGCCGCAGATCGGCGGGCTCGGCCAGTTCCTCGGCGAGCCAGGCCCATTGCGCGGCGCCGAGCAGGGTCGCGCCGGGATCGTCGACCGTACCGTAATAACCGAGCGGGCGCCGATCGTAACTATAGGGCAGGGAGGTAAGCGGATCGCGGAAGAACCGCGTGTCGAGCATGATGATCTGGATAAGTTGGCCGTCGGGGCCGATCGTCACGCTGTCATAGATACCGGGGCGGCCGCGGACTTCGGCGCTCGACCGCCAGAAGCTCTCGAACAGGTCTTCGGAATGCTCGCGAAAGGCGAAGGTGCCGCCCGAATCGTTGGGGCCGAAATCGTGATCGTCCCAGCTCGCCAGCATCGGCACACGCTCGCGAAAGGCGATGAATTCGGGATGAGATGCCTGGAGGCCGTATGCCTGTTCGAAGGTGCGCAGATCGGCCTCGCCGCGATAATCATAATCGCCGTAGACATTGTCGCCGATCATCAGGAACAGCTCGGGATTGTGGTCGGCGATGACAGGCCAGATCGTCTGGTGCCGGTGCTGGTGATTGCAGCTGCCGAAACCGATGCGGCTGATGGCGCGGCTTCGGTCGATCGCCGGGCCCGGGTTCGCCTGCGGCAGATCTCCGGCAAGCGATGCGTAATAGGGGCGCAGCGCTTCTGCGGCGCTCCCGGGCGCCGGCTGGTTGCTGGTCGCCGTGCATCCCGCCAGCGCGAGCGCGGCAAGGGCTGCGATACCTGTCCGATGGTTTTTCATGTCCGTCCTGCTCCCGTCGATCTCAAAAAAGAAGGGCCGGCGACATCGCTGCCGCCGGCCCCTGTCTAACAGCGAATAGCCGTTATCCTAGAACTCGTAGCGAATGCCGAGCTGGATGCGCCAGACCGATGCGGAGGTCGAGATCTGCTGCTCGTCGTCAGGGTTGAAGCCCGAAATGATGTAGCGGCCCTGATCGTCGATCCCGTCCAGATCGACGATGTCGACGACCTGGCCGTCGCCGAACTGGCCACGCGTCTTGAACGTGTTCCAGCTGCTGTCGAGCATGTTCAGGAAGTTGTCGACATCGGCGAAGATCTCGAACCGGTCCTGCGCGATGCCGAACCAGCTGCCCGGCCCCGGAAGTTCCTGGCTGATCCGGATATCCATGTCGTAGGTCCAGTCTTCCCGGCAGGTGTTCCGGCGGATCGTCGTGCCGATCGCCTCGCGCGAGCAGTCCCAGCGCTGGGCGTAGTTGACCAGTTCAGCAACTTCCGAAGCAACCGAAAGCGGCGAGATGTTCGGGTCGTTCACTCCCGTCGGGATGTAGAGCAGCGCATTGTCGTTGCCCGACGAGCGGTCGGCCAATACCCCGCCGCCGTCGAACGTTAGGCTGAACGGGCGGCCCGAGCGGGCGCTGAAGAACATGCCGAGTTGCGTGTCATATCCGTCTATGAACTCCTCAGTGAAGTTCACGGCGAATGTGAACTGGTGCCGCGTTTCATAGTTCGAGGTCGAGTTCGCCGGATTCTGCCGGTCGAAGGCCGCCGACTCGTCGAAGCTGGACGTCGCCGTCGAGCTGTTGTTGTTGCGGAAATTGTCCGAGTCCGTGAACGCGTAGCCGAAATTGACGAATACGTTGCCATTTTCGGTGAACACGCCGCGATCGAATATCTTCGACAGGCTGACCGAGGCGACATGGCTGTCATAGGCCCGGCCGTTGGTCAGCTGGATCTCGTCGTCACGACCGGTATTGAAACAGTCCGCCGTGACATTGGTCCAGACCGGCGGCGTGCCGCCCGTACGCTGTAGCTGAGCGTTGCAGTTGGCGACCGTCGGATCGATCGCCGCATAGATCGGCCGTCCGTCGATCGTAAAGCCGTTGAGGCCCCGACGAATGTCCTGCGTCTGCGAAAGATCGACGAAGTTAAGCGGGTTCCGGAAATGGCTGTAGATATAGTCGAGCTGCAGCTGCCAGTTGTCGAAGAAGCCTTCGCCGAAGCCGAATTCCGTCGAGAAGCCGATGTTGGCGCGGACGACCGTCGGTACGTCAAAGCTCGGATCCGTCGATTGGGTGTCGGCGAGGCCCGCCGCCGCCCGATCGGACGCTGCCTGCGTCGCGCAGCCCGGGAAGCCGGTGAACTGGCCGCCCTGGATGACGTTGATCGTGCCATCCGGATTGCGGATGCCATCGCACAGACTGTTGAACGTGTCACCCGAACCCGTCGAGAAGCCATTGTTCGAGAAGGCGTTGGAGAAATAGACGACCGGATCGCCGCCCGAGAAGATGCCGACGCCGCCGGTCAACGAGCTGTTGCGCAATATACCTTCATAATCGTCGAAATTATAGGTGAAGGCGATCCGTGGCAGCAAGATCGGGTCCAGCTGGCTGAATGCGAAATTGTTGCCGAAGCCATATCGCTCGTTGAAATTCGGGTTGACCCGCGGCGCGCTGCCATCGAACCATTCGAATCGGAGACCGGCGAGAATGCTGAGCCGGTCGGTGACTTGCCAGTTGTCCTGTGCGTAGACCGAGTAGATGGTGCGGTTGAACGTCGCTGCCGCCTCGTTGATGTCGCCGGTCGGCGTGGCGTTGATAGTACCTCCGCCGACAAGACCGGCTGCGATATTGTCCGCGGTGTCGCCGAACACGGAAGAGAAGGCGCCGTCTGCGACGATCCCGTTCCGGAAGTCGTCGAGATTGCGGAAGAACAGCGTACCGGTCGCGTTGATCGCGAACAGGTTGAACACTTCGAGCTGGTTGATCTCGGCGCCGAACTTGATGTCGTGATTGCCGATCTGCCAATTAGCCGTGAAGCGCGCCTGGTCGATCTGCGTTTCCAGCGCGTTTGCCGAGCGGAAGATGCCCGGACCGGCGCTAAACACGCCGTTTTGTGTCGTCTGGCCGGCAACCGGTCCAATGCCAACCGAAAGCCGCGTGATCGGATTGTCGCTCTGCGCCTCGCCGCCGCCGACCGGGCCTTGGACGTCCGTGACGTCCGAACGCGAAAGACGCAATTCGGTCGAGAAATTCTCGCTCCAGTCCGAATAGACGCGCAGCGAATAATAGTCCGACATCGTGCCTTCGTCTTCGAAGCTGTTGAGGCCGGTCAGTTCCTGGTCGCCCGTATCGGATTCGACATTGGTTTCTTCAAGGCGCTGATAGGTGGCTTCGACGCGGTGGTCGTCATTCACATACCAGTCGAGCCGGCCGAAATAGCGGACGCTCGATTCGGGCAGCGAGCGCGGATAGGGACCGACATCGATGCCGTAGACGTTCTGCGCGATCTGCGCGAACTCGTCGAACTGCGCCTGGGTCGCGAAATTCGTTTCGTTCGGGAAGCCTGCGCCCGTCGGTCCGGTATCGTTCGTGTCGCCGAGATCGGTTTCCTCATAGGCGCCGAAGAAGAAGAGGCGATCGGGAATGATCGGCCCGCCGAGCGTAACGCCCCAGCGCTTTTCTTCGAAGGCCGCCGGCGTGAAGTCCTGCCCGTCGACCGTGTCGCCACGCAGATCCTCGTTGCGGAAGGTGAAGAAGGCCGAGCCGTGGAACCGGTTGGAGCCGGACTGGGTCACGACGTTGACCGCGCAGCCCGTGAAGCCCGAATATTCGACGTCGAACGGCGCGAACTCGATTGAGGTTTCGCGGATCGCGTCGAACGGGATCGGCAGCGCGTTACGCGCCGCGAAGGGCGTGCCGTTGAGTCCGAACACATCGGCCTGGACGATGCCGTCGACGGTGAAGGTGTTCGAGCGGTCGTTGCCGCCGAGGCAGGAGATGCGGTCGACTTCGTTCGAACGGTCGAGGCTGACGCGCGGGTCGATGCGAATCAGGTCGCGCACGTCGCGAGTGATCGAGGGGAAGCTTTCGAGCACTTCCTCGTTGAACGACTGGCCGGGGCCGAGCGCGAGCTGCGTGAGGTTGGCGCGCGCCGCGGTAACGACGATTGTCGCCTCGTCCGCGCCGCGGCTGAGTTCGAATGCCAGCGACGTGTTGCCCGACAGGTTGATGCGCACATTTTCAAGCGTCTGGCCTTCGAAGCCGGGGGCCGTCGCCGTGATCGTGTACGGCCCGCCGGTGACGAGGTTGCCGGCGCGGAAAAGGCCGTCCGAACCGGTGGTGAGGGTGCGGGTCGAACCCGTCCGGTCATCGGTGACCGCGACGGTCGCATTGGGGATCGCATTGCCGGCCTCGTCGGCGACCTGGCCCTGGATTCCCGATGTGATTTGTTGCGCCGCAGCAGGAGCCGAAACGACGCCCGCAACCGACACTGAGGCCGCGCTTGCGGCCAGAAAGACTTTGAAAAAGCGCATGATTATCCCCGATGGATTTTGTTGAACCCCTGATCCGCAGCTTGCCCAATCGAGCCGCCGACCGTCCGAAACGCCCTCTACATACCCGGCGTGTCACTAATGTTACATTTGGCGGCCTTTGCGGAGTCTTTGGCCGTGCCGCAACACCGGTTTTTCCCGACCTGTGTGAATCATGAGACACTCTGGCTCTTTGCGCCGTCATCGCCGCCGCGCTATGCCCCCGGTCATGAGCGATAAAAAAATCTGGACCGCCGGGCTGATCGTGATCGGAGACGAGATTCTCTCCGGCAGGACGCAGGATAAAAATGTTGCTGCACTTGCGAAATGGCTCAACGTGCAAGGGATTCGGCTGATCGAGGTGCGAATCGTGCCGGATATCCTCGAACGGATCGTCGAGGCGGTGAACGCGGTGCGGGCGACGACCGATTACCTCTTCACGACCGGCGGCATCGGGCCGACCCATGACGATATCACGGTCGACGCGGTGGCTGCGGCGCTGGGTGTCGACGTCATCGTGCATCCGCGTGCCCGCGCCATGCTGGAGGGCTATTATGCCGACAAGGGCGGGCTGACCGAAGCGCGGCTGAGGATGGCGCGGGTTCCCGATGGCGGCGAACTGATCGAGAATAGCATGTCGGGTGCGCCCGGTATCCGCCACGGCAATATCCTGATCATGGCCGGTATTCCCCATATCGCGGAGCAGATGATGGATGCGCTGACCGGGCAGCTGGAGGGCGGCCAGCCGGTGCTGTCGGAAACGATCGGCTGCTGGACGGCGGAGAGCGAGGTGGCCGACATATTGGGCGCGGTCGAGGATGCGCATCCCGAATGCCAGATCGGCAGCTATCCGTTTTTCCGCCAGGGCCGGGTCGGCGCCAATTTCGTCGTCCGGTCGACCGACCCGCACGAACTGGCGCAATGCGTATCGGCGTTGAGCGCGGCGCTGACCGAAAGCGGTCAGGCGGTGACGGCGGGCGGGATCTAGGTTTTCGCTTGGACGGCGGCGCGCCAGGTCGAAAGCAGCGCCAGCAATGCGATGCTGCCGATGGCCGTCGCGATGACGAACGGTGCGCCGGCGAATCGCACCGGGGCGTCGGGGCTCGTGAAATAGGCGAGCGACGGGTTGAAGATCAGCGGCGCGGCGATCGCGGCGAGCGCGGTCAGGCTGCTGTTGAAGCCCTGCAGTTCGCCTTGCATATCGGCGGGTACCCGGCGGCTCATCAGCGCGATTAAGGACGGGCCGGACAGGGCGTGGAGCGCGGTGATCGCCATGATCGCATAGGTCGCCCAGCCGACCGAGATCAGCGCGACCAGCAGGAAGCCGATGGTCCCGCTAGCAATGCCCATGATCGCGGCGAGCCGTTCGCCGAAGCGTTTGACCAGCGGTCCGATCGCCAGCGTCTGAACCAGGGCCATGAGCAGACCCACCCAGGCAAGCGAGAGGCCGACCAGCCCGGACGACCAGCCGAAGCGCAGCTGGGTGAAATAGGCCCAGATATTGGGATAGATATTGATCGCGGTGGTCCAGAGCAGGAACACCGCCGCGATCGGCAGGATACCCGGCATCTGGCGGAGCTTGAGCAGGGCGCCGAGCGGATTGGCGCGCGCGATGTCGAACGGCCGCCGATGGTTCTGCGCGTGCGTTTCGGGGAATACGAAAAACCCGTAGACGAGGTTGGCGAAGGCAAGGCCGGCGGCGACGAAGAAGGGCAGGCGTTCTCCGAACTCGCCGATCATCCCGCCGATCGCCGGGCCGACGATGAAGCCGATGCCGAACGCCGCGCCGATCGACCCGAACGCGCGGGCCCGGTCCTCCTCGCCATAAATGTCGGACAGGGTTGCGTAAGCGGTCGAGAAAGCGGCGCCGAACATGCCCGCGATCATCCGGCCCGCGAACAGCCAGGCGAGGGTCGGCGCGAAGCCCATGACCGCATAGTCGATGCCGAAGCCCGCCATCGACAACAGCAGCACGGGTCGCCTGCCGAACCGGTCGCTCAGATTGCCGATCAGCGGTCCGAACAGAAACTGGAACAGCGCGTAGGTGAGGATCAGCCAACCGCCGATCCGCGTCGCTTCGGAGAGCGTCACACCGCCGAGCGTGACGACCAACTGCGGCAGCACCGGCATGATGATGCCGAAACCGATCGCATAGATGAACACCGTCGCGAGCACGAAACGGGTGGCGGCTCGGGATTGTCGTTCATCCATGGCCGAGCCTTAGGGCCGGGCTCGGGCAAAGTCTTCCGGAATTGTCCGCGATGCGGCGCTATCCATCGTCCAGAAAGCTGCGAATAGCAGACACGAAGGCCTGGCTGGCCGGTTCGCCTTCGAGCAGAAGATGGTTGTCGCTTTCCAGCGTGACGAGCGTCGCGTTCGGGATGGCCGCGGCCAGATCGCGCCCGACCTCCCAGGGAATGCGCCGGTCGCCGCGCGAGTGCAGCACCAGCGTTTCGGCCGCGACGTCGCCGAGCCGGTCGCGCACGTCGATATCGCCGAAGGCGGATTGAAACCGCACGGCATTCTCGGCGCATGTCGTCTGGCGCTGGAACTCGTCGAACCAGGCATGCTGCTCCGCCGTGGCGCCAGGGAGAAAGGTAGCCGAGAAGATGTGGCGATAGGCGGGATTGTCCTGGCCCCAGCCGGTGCGGGTCAGCGTCATCACCGCTTCGCGCTCGGCAATCTCCTCGGCCGTGGCGTCGATCCGCCAGCCCGCGGGATAGCCGCCGAACAGAATGAGTTTCGAGACGCGTTCCGGATGCCGGACCGCATATTCGATCGATACCGCGGCGCCCTGCGAGATGCCGAGCAGCGGAAATCGTTCGAGTTCCAGCGTGTCGACCACCGCCTCGAGATCGGTCACGAAGGTCTCGAACGAGATCTCCTCGACGTTCCAGTCGGACAGGCCGTTGCCGCGTTCGTCATAGCGGATGAACTGATGATCGCGCGCCAGTTCGCGGAATAGCGGGCTCCAGATCGGTGCATCCCAGTCGAGCTCCAGATGGGTCAGCCAATTCGCGGCCTTTACGATGGGCGGGCCTTCGCCGACACAGCCATAGGCGATCGAGACATTGTCGGGCGATTTGCAGAAATGGATCGTTTGGCGCTGGAGCAGCGCCCGATCTTCGGCCCCGGGCGTTTCGTCAGCCAGTCCGCCGTTTTCGGCGGGTTGCCACTGCATCCCGGCGTCCCCGAATTTCGTCCGCAATTCGCGGATCAGGTGCGATGCTTCGCGGGTCTGGCCGAGCTTGCGGTGCGCCAATATGACCGCGTCGGCGGCATGGCGGCTATAGGGGCTGATCGCGAGCCATCGCTGGGCATAGTCGAGCGCGAAATTGGGCGGCGTGTCCGGATGGTCGATCAGGCGCGATACTGCCGTTGCGCGCAGCCGCTGGCAGCGGTCGCGCTCGCCGGCCAGCCAGGTCGAATAAGCCGGCTGGTCCGGAAGGTCCGTGCCGCCCAGCAATTCGTCGCCGAGCAGCTGCGTGCATTTGGCCAGCCGGTCGGCCGAGGTGTCGGGATCGGCGATAGCCCGTTCGATGCCGCGGAGATCGGTCTGGACGGCGATCCTTTCGAAACTGACGCGCTCGCGGTCGGCGGTCAGGCGTTCGCCGTCCGCGTCGTTGACGACCGGCCTGAGCTTGCTCAAAGACCAGCGGAGCGACGCCCGCGGATCGTCTGGCAGTTCCCAGAACAGTTCGCACAGCCGTTCACGCCGTTGCGGGCGGCCAGTGACGATCAGATAGGCGAGCAACGCACGGGTCTTTCGGGATGCGGGCAGGACCAAGGGCTCGCCGTTTCGGCTGAGTTCGAAATCGCCCAACAGTCTGACATCGAGAACCGGCATATTGTCCTTCCGGGCGACCGAATATGCGGTCGCCTCCCGGCTTGCCAGAGCATCCCGCAGATTTCGTTCAAATACAACGGCTCTTCAAACGCTGGTCCCAACGCCGCTTCGCCATAGCGGCGCGGTCTTGATCGGGAGTTGCGTCCGAATGCGGCCGGTGGCCGCGGCGCTCCCAGGAAATTCTGGAGCAAAGCATGTTCAATATCGTCAACTATCTGATCGCCGCGGGGTTTCTGGCCTTTATCGCGCTGGAGTCGCTCGCGCCGGCCCGGAAATTTTCCCAAGCCCGATACTGGAAGATCAGGGGAGTCCTCTCCGCCATCGCCTATATCGCGGCGGCCAGCTATTCGCCCTTTCTCTGGGCGGACTGGCTGACCGGGCCGTTGCTGTTCGATTCCACCGGGCTGCCGTTCATCGTCCAGTGCCTGCTCGGCTATGCCGCGATCCAGTTCACCTCCTATTGGTGGCATCGCGCGATGCACGGGTCCGACATATTGTGGCGGGTCTTCCACCAGATGCATCATTCGATCGAGCGTATCGACGGCTGGGGCGCGTTCTACCATTCGCCGCTCGACGTGATCGGCTTCACCTTCGTCGCCAGCTTCGCGCTGACGATGCTGGTCGGCGTCTCGCCCGAAGCCGCCGCCGTCATCGGCGTGTTCGGCGCGTGCGCGGTGTTCTTCACCCATTGCAATATCCGCACGCCGCGATGGATCGGCCGGTTCATGCATCGACCCGAGGGCCATGGCCGGCATCACGAGCGCGGGCGGCATGCTAACAACTATGCCGAGCTGGTGATCTGGGACCGACTGTTCGGAACGTATGAGAACCCGAAAGAATGGAATGCCGAGGCCGGTTTCTATGACGGCGCGTCGCTGCGGATTTGGGAGATGCTGACCTTCCGGGATGTGTCCCGGCCAAGGGGCGACACGTCCGGCTCGCCGCCGTCGCGCGGTGCGGTCATATACGGGCTGCTGTTCGGCCTGATATTCGCCGGAACCGCCGGGCTGTTCGGATTGGGCATGGTTGCGGTGGTCGTCGCATAGCCGGGTGAGCGGAGGGTTCGGTGACCGGTGCCCGTGGAGCGGGTGAAGGGAATCGAACCCTCGTCGTCAGCTTGGGAAGCTGCTGCTCTACCATTGAGCTACACCCGCGGTCCGGGGCGCGGTCTTTGGCAAAACGGCTCGCGCTTGTCCATGCTTTGCGTGTCCGCCCGCCGCTGCTAGACAGGCGCCCGCAACAGGGGAGAGCCGAGATGACCGAAGACCCGCAGCCGCGCATGCCGCATCCGATTATCCGCTGGCTGAGCCGGATCGGAATCGTCCTGGGAATTGGCGCACCGGTCGTCGCGATCCTGATGGCGCTGGCGACGGGTGCCGGGCTTCTCGGATGGCAGATGAGTCTCTTTTCGTTGCGCCCGCTCAGCTATGCCGCGATGGCGGGCGGCGGGCTTTCGGTGATCGCCATCGTCGCGCTGCTGATCGGCCGGCATTGGCGGCGCCTGTTATGGCCGGCGCTCGCGCTGATCGTCGCGGCTGGCTTTGTCGGCTATGTGTCCTACAGCTTCGGCAAGGCGGCCACGGTGCCGCCCATTCACGATATCACGACGGATTTGTCGAACCCGCCGACCTTCGAAACCCTGACGCTGCGTGCCGACAATCGCGAGATCGTTCCCGATGGCGGGCGTGCGGACCTGGCGGACCTCGACAATGCCGCCCGTTGGCGGCGCTGGCATGAAGAGGCCTATGGCGACATCCGGCCGACCCTCGTGCCGGTCTCGGTGCCCGATGCGGTCGCGGCGGCCGAACGGCTCGTCGAGGAGCGCGGCTGGGACCTCGCCGTCGCCGATCCCGCAACGGGCCGGGTCGAGGCGACCGACACGGTGTCGATCTACCGGTTCAAGGACGATGTCGTCTTGCGGATTGCGCCCAACCCGAATGGCGCGGGAAGCGTCGTTGATATGCGTTCGGTCAGCCGGGTGGGGGTCAGCGATCTCGGGGTGAACGGCGATCGCGTCCGGGCGTTCCTCGCGGATATCGCGGCGGCGACCGGCGCATAGAAATGCGGGCCGTCAGGCGGCGCGCAGTTCCTCCAGGAAGGCGGCGGTCGCGTCGCGCAGCGCATCGGCCTGTTCGGCGAGGCTTTCGGCGGTCTTGCTGACATCGGCGCTCAAGGTTCCGCTGTTGCGCGCGGCGCCGGCGACGCGCTGAATGTTCTGCTGCACATGGTCGGTGTCCTGTGCCGCCTGGATGCTGTTGTCGCCGATATTCCGCGTCGCTTCGCGCTGCTGCATCACCGCCGAGGCGATCGAGTTCGAGATTTCCGTGATCCCGCCGATCTCGCGCGTCGCCTTGGACATCGCCTCGACCGCCTGTTTCACCGCATCGTCGATCTCGCGCAGCTGACGATCGACATTGTCGGTCGCGTCGGTGGTCTGCTGGGCCAGGGTCTTGACCTCCTGGGCGACGACGCTGAAGCCCCGCCCCGCCTCGCCGGCGCGGGCGGCCTCGATCGTGGCGTTCAGCGCGAGCAGGTTGGTCTGGCCGGCAATCTCCGAGATCAGCGCGACGATCTTGCCGATCCCCTGGGTGCGTTCGATCAGGACCTTCATTGCCGCGTCGCTTTCGCGGGCCGCCTCGGCGACCGTCGTGTTCAGCGACAGCCCGTTGCCGATCTGTTCGGAAATCTCGCTGACCGACGCGTCGAGCTGCTGGACGGCGCTTGCGACCTGCTGGACGGCGTTGTTCGCGCCGGCCGCGCGTTCGGACACCTTGGAGGCATCGGCGCTGGTCTCGCCCGACAGCCGGGCGAGATCGGAGGACGACGT